>JAFUCQ010000101.1 GCA_017459605.1 Atopobiaceae bacterium | reverse complement strand
GACCCGTAAGGGCGGAAATGTCCAGCGGACATTTCCGGGCGAAGCGTGCGAGCTTGCTCGCCGCGGAGCCGGAGAGCGTCGCGCGCAAGCGCGGCGCGGCGAATCCCCAGCTCTCCGCCAGATGAATGCCTGAGCTCCCAACTGCTGGGAGCTTTTTTGTTTGTGGGTCGCGCTTACACACGGTCGCATTCTTTAACACGGTCGAACGCTCAAACACACGTATATAATGAGTAGGCCGTAAGCTAGAAAAGAGATGACCCATGACTATAGAAGCCCTTATACAGTTTGCTTTTGCATCACTTCTGCCCGTACTTGCCAGCGCAGCGCTGGTCATGCTCGACAGAAAAACGCAGCTCAGCGCATCCAAGCCTGCGGCATGGCAGTTTGGCGTAGGAATCATCTTTGGCCTCATTGCCACCTTTGGAACAGAAATGGGCATCTCAACACACGATGCAACCATGAACGTTCGCGATGCGGCACCCCTCGCCGCCGGCCTTCTGTTTGGCGGTCCCGCCGGCATCATTGCAGGCATCATCGGCGGTGTCGAGCGGTGGTTTGCAGCCCTTTGGGGCAGAGGTATGTTTACCCGTGTGGCGTGTAGTGTGGCAACGATAGCAGCAGGTCTTATCGCCGCGGCATTTCGAAAGTTCATTTTTGAAAATAAGCGTCCCCAATGGCTCTTTGCTGCTGCCCTTGGTATTGTCGTTGAAGTTTTGCACCTTACCATGGTTTTTTTGACCAACATGAACGAGCCCCAAGAGGCGTTTCGCGTGGTTCAAGCGTGCACGGGACCCATGGTTTTCTTCAACGCGCTCTCCATCCTGCTCGCAGTTATTGTCGTAGCTCTCATTGAGCGCGAACCGCTCGTTGCCCCTCAGGAGCGCCGCCCCATATCCGACAGCATTCAAGGCAGCATGCTTATAGCCGTTATCCTCGCCTTTTTGCTCACAACAGGATTTACAGCACTTTTGCAGTCGCGTATCTCTGACATAACCACTACCCGCAGGCTTAACCTCAGCATTGGCGATGTTGACAACGAGCTCGCCGAGCTATCTGACCAAGCGCTTCTTGATCTTACGCACCAAGTTGCTGCCCAGATTCCCAGAACGCAAGATGCACAGAGCGTCAACCTTGACGCCCTCAAAGCAAACTTTGGGGTCGCCGAGATTGACATTATCGATGCGACAGGTACGATTTGCGCCAGCTCAGAGCCCGATTACGTGGGGTTTGATATGAAAAGTGGCATGCAGTCGATGGAGTTTTTGAAGCTCCTTCCCCCAAGTGCCATGACTGAGCTTGTCCAGCCATACCAACCCATATCAAAAGATGCGAGCATTTCTCGCAAGTACGCTGGCGTCCAGATTTCTGACGGCTTTATCCAGCTGGCCTACGATGGTCAGCAGCTTCAAAATGCCCTGCAGAAAAACCTCGCGACCGCCGTTCATAATCGCCACGTGGGCGAGACTGGCTCTCTCATCATCATGGCGCAAGACGGAACGATTGTTACCTCAGACGAGAACCTCGCCCTCAGCGAACAGGATATTTCCCAGCTCAATGATGCTTTTTCCGCACATGAACAAGACAGTCTTTTTACCGTGAGCCTTGGCGAAGAAAACCATTACTGCACGTACGCCAACACCGAGAGCTACCGCGTGGTTGCCATTGAGCCTCAAGATGAAGCCGATTTTGGGCGTGATGTTGCCGTTTTGGTGAGCGCCCTCATGGAAGTCCTCGTATTTGCCCTACTTTTTGTCACGATTTTCTATCTCTTGAGGCAGGTCGTTGTACGCAGCATCCACAGCATCAACGACTCTCTCGAGGAAATCACACGAGGCAACCTCGATGTTGTGGTGGGCGTTCGCTCGAACGAGGAGTTCTCGTCGCTTTCTGATGGCATCAACTCCACGGTAACTACCCTCAAGCGCTACATCAGCGAGGCTGCTGCGCGCATCGACCAAGAACTCGAGTATGCACGTTCCATCCAGCAAAGCGCCCTGCCTTCTGTTTTTCCGGCGTTTCCCACACGCCACGACTTTGACATTTATGCCTCAATGCGAGCGGCCAAAGAGGTTGGTGGCGACTTTTACGACTTCTACTTTGTTGACGAGCACCACCTCGCGTTTCTCATTGCCGACGTAAGCGGCAAAGGTATCCCCGCAGCGCTCTTTATGATGCGAGCAAAGTCCGTTCTCAAAAGCTTGGCTGAGACGGGCTTGTCGGTAGATGAGATTCTTGCAAACGCAAACACGCGCCTCGCAACCGGAAACGAAACGTCCATGTTTGTAACCGCATGGATGGGCGTGGTTGACCTGCGCAACGGTCATGTGCGCTACGCCAACGCGGGCCACAATCCACCAGCTCTGCAACTTGGGGGAACCGACTACAGCCTGCTCAAGACAAAACGCAATCTCATCTTGGGCTGCATGGAGGGAATTCCCTATCTACAGCAAGAGTTCACCATGGAGCCCGGGGACACTATCTTTTTGTACACCGACGGCATTGTAGAGGCTAACAGCACAACTGAAGAGCTCTACGGAGACGACCGCATGCTTGAGTCACTCAACCGTCTCAAGGGTTCTAAACTCTCCGCGCTGTGCGACGGTGTTCGCAATGACGTGGATGAGTTTGTGGGCGAGGCACCACAGTTTGACGACATGACCATGCTCGCCTTTACCTACTACGGCAGTGATGGCACAGCTAATTCTGAGCAGTAGCGCGCGCCCACCCTCGTCTTACTCAGCGACTACTTTCCTTGGAACTGAGCCTTGCGCTTTTCCATGAATGCCTTGACACCCTCTTGGAAGTCCTCGGTCTTTGCGCACTCGCTTTGCGTGGGAACCTCGACTTCTTCGAGCCACTGCCGGTAGTCCGAAAACGCCGCAGCATATACCTGCTTTTTGATGTTTGCATAGGCAACAAGGGGGCCAGCTGCGAGCTTCTCGGCAAGCTTCAGGGTTGTCGCGTCAAGCTCTTCTGCTGTTGTTACCTGATAGGCAAGACCCAAGTCGTGAGCCTCTTGTGCGTCCATAACACGACCAGTTGCGGCAAGATCCATGGTGCGCGCCGTGCCAATTGCTTTGCACAGAAGATAGACGGCGCCAGTATCAGGCACCAAGCCCAGATTCACAAAAGCAAGGATAAACTTTGCGTTATCAGCACAAATCATGAAGTCTCCCGCCAGCGCAAGTGAGATACCCGCTCCTGCCGCTGCTCCCGCAACCGAGGTGATGTACATCTTTTTTGACTGCTTAATACTGCTGGCAATAATGCCCACTTTTGCAATGAGCGGATCCATATTGATTTCTCCGCCAGCCTGAACAAGGTCGTAGAAATAACCCACATCTCCACCTGCTGAGAAGGCCTTGCCGGAACCGCGCAGGATGACAACCTTTACATCTGGATTGTCTTCGATATGCTCGACCACATAAATGAGCTCATCTGCCATTTGTTCGTCAATTGCGTTGAGGTTCTTGAGGTAGTCCATGGTGATAGTTGCGATTCCGTTTTCAACGGTGTAGATAACTTTCTGCAGTTCCATAACAAAACCTCCCTACATCTCAGTGCACTTCGCTTTTCTTACCTGTCTTGCTTCATTTTTCTACCTACGTGTCCCGCTTCGTTTCTTTGGGTAGATATCGATTATTATATTGAGTCCCATGACAGGACACGACCACAGCTCGAGATGAGTCGGGCTATGGTCTGAACAGGGCGAAATGCGGAAAAACCGCAGCGGGTAAGGATAGAAAAGAGTTGACCATGGAAAGCCTTCCCATGACAAGTGCGGAGTGTCGGGCAGCAAGCTCTGCACTGCGGCCAAAGATTTACAACTACGCTCGCCTTCTCATCCAAAAGGGAGTGGCGCTCAAACCGGGACAAGAGCTCTTTGTTAGCGCGCCGATCGATTCGGTAGACTTTGTGCGCATGGTTGTAAAAGCTGCTTATGAGGCTGGTGCTCGCCATGTCACCTTGGGGTGGTCTGATGACGAGATTTCGCGGTTGAACTACGAAAACACCCCGCTCGACTTTTTTGAGACATTCCCCGCATGGAAGCGCGAGCAGCTCGATGGTCTTGCTGCTGCAGGTGCGTGCTTTTTATGGCTTGAGGGATCAGATCCAGACGCGTTGCGTGGTATCGACCCCACCAAACCGGCTGCCTATAGCTTGGCTGCAAACACTGCCTGTACGATTTATCGCGAGTCGATAGACTTTGGCAAGCTCCCGTGGTGTATCGCCGGTGTGCCAACCCCCGCATGGTCACGCAAGGTTTTTCCCGATGTCTCCCAAGAAGAAGCCTGCTACCGGCTGTGGTCAACCATTTTGTCTGTTGCTCGTGCCGATGGCGAGAATCCCGCCTCAGACTGGGATACCCATAACGCCGTCTTTGAGAAGAACTTGCGTAGCCTCAACACGAAGCACTACGACGCTCTGCACTATCAATCGAAAAACGGCACCGATTTCACCCTCGGCCTCACCGACAAACACCTGTGGGAGGGCGGCGCTGCACTCACCACAGACGGTGTGCGCTTCTTCCCTAACATGCCCACTGAAGAAGTGTTTACCACCCCAGATTGTCGGCGTGCTGAGGGTACGGTTTTCTCTGCTCTACCACTATCGCATCATGGCTCGATTGTTCGCAATTTTTGGTTTCGCTTTGAGGGCGGCCAGGTGGTTGATTTTGATGCCGAGCAGGGCAAGGATGTTTTGCGCAGCATTTTAGAGACTGACGATGGGGCTCGCCGTCTGGGCGAATGTGCCCTTATTTCTAAAAACTCGCCCATTCGCGAAACAGGCCTTTTGTTTTACAGCACGCTCTTTGATGAGAACGCGAGTTGTCACTTGGCACTGGGCAAGGGCTTTCCTGAGTGCTACGAAGGCGGCTTAGACATGAGTGTTGACGAGCTTTTGAGCTGCGGTGTTAACAATAGCGCTACTCACGTTGACTTTATGATTGGCTCGGATGACTTGACCATCACGGGCATTTCTGCCGACGGTTCAGAAACTGCAATTTTTGTAAATGGACAATGGGCGTGGGAATAAGCACTTTTCGTGTTAGAATGTGTCTCGCGCATGAGGCACGCGTTGCTGCAAAGCGTAGGGGCCTTTAGCTCAGTTGGAAGAGCAGGAGACTTTTAATCTCAAGGTCGTGGGTTCGAGCCCCACAGGGCCCACCAGTAAAAAGTAGCAGGTCAAAGGGCGCATTCGCTCTTTGGCCTGTTTGCTTTTTGTTTGTTGTCCATCGCTCGCGCACACCACTCACGTGCACGTACTCGGGCTATAGGACAAAACACGGTGCCGTGTGTGTTCACCAAGCATAGAGCGCCACCATGTGCAATCTCATGAGCGCTCATCCAACCAAAGTCGCCTCGCTCCCTATCACGCAACGTTTTTGCGTTATAGTACGACTATGAATACTCAAAGACATCGTATACCTCAGCATATCTATGCTTTTGTCGCAGGCCTGTTGTGTGTGCTTGCACTTGCCCTATCTGCTGTCTCGCCCGCACGTGCCGAGACGGAGAGTTCTGCCACTCAAGCCGAGTCATCGAGTGCAACCACAGATACAGCAAGCAACTCAAGCAGCTCTGCCAACAATGCCATCTACCAGAGCGTCAGCGAGCTCGAAGGCAAGACCATCGCCTACATCAACGGCAGTGTTTACGGTCTTGCTGTCGCACAACGAGTGGATGGCACAAAAGAGGTGTATTACCCCTCGCTCACCGATTGTGTCGAGGCGGTTCGCTCAGGCAAAGCAGACGCAGCATGTGGCATTTCATACTGCTGTGAACTTGCGCAAAATCGCTCAGGCGGAGATGTTGTTTTAGTCCCTGAGCGCGTAAGCGACGTAGAAGAGGGATTTTTCTTCAAAAAGGGAAGTCCGCTCAAAGCCCAGTTCAACGAGATCCTCGATAAGCTCCGAGCCGATGGCACCCTCGCCGAGCTCCAAGAAAAGTGGGTAGCCGCAAGCGATGAGGGCAAGGGTCTTCCCGACCAAGATTGGGATGCCCCTAACGGCACGCTCACCTTTGCGACGTCGGGCGTCCTTGAGCCTTTCTCATACCCTGGCCCCAATGGGGTTCCCTACGGCTACGACGTTGAGCTTGCCATGCTCATTGCAAAAGAACTTGGCTACCAGCTCAAGACCGAGATGATAGCCATGGACTCTATTTTTGCAGCTGTCGATTCTGAGAAGGTCGATTTTGGCGGCACGCTTACCGTTACTCCTGAGCGCGAAGAGGTTGTCGACTTTAGCGGCAGCGTTATGGATGTGGGTATTGCTCTACTGGTTCAGGGGAACAGAGCATCTACCAGCAACGGAGCCGTCCCCGAGTACAGCAGTGCTGCCGAGCTTTCTGGCAAGCGTATCGCCGAGCTCAACGGTTCGATATTCAGGTCATACATCGACGAATACCTACCTGACCACGGTGAGGTACTGAGCTTCAATACGCCATCCGAAATGGTTGCAGCCCTCAAGGCAAGCAAAGTTGATGCCGTTATAGTCGACGAACCAACTGCTCAGCTCCTCGTTGCCCGAAACGACGGCATCACCATATATCCAGAAGATGTTGCCCAAACCGACTACGGGTTTTTCTTTCCCAAGGGAAGCGATTTGGTAGAGAAATTCAATCCCATTATTCAGCGCCTGTGGGAAGACGGTACCCTCGACTCGCTACGTGAGAAGTGGGTGCTTTCTGATGATGCAAGCACAAAGACCCTGCCAGAGCAAGATTGGGACGCCCCTAATGGGAAGCTTTCCATGGCCACCACAGGCCTCTATGAGCCTATGAGCTACACCGGGGAGAACGGGCAGGTCATTGGCTACGACATTGAGCTTGCTCAACTCATTTGCAAAGAGCTCGGATACCAACTCGAGCTTCAGACATACACCATCGACGGTGTTATTATGGGCGCCCAATCGGGCAAGGCAGATTTTGGTGGCACTGGAGCAACCATCACTGATGAGCGTGCTCAGGTGGTCGATTTTTCTGAACCCATCTACCGTGGTTCGTTAGTGTTTATTGTAAGAGACGTTTCTTCTGGCTCAGGCGTAGGCGATTTTCTCTCGGGCATTCGTGAGAGCTTTGAAAGAACGTTTGTAACCGAAGATCGCTGGAAACTCATTGCCTCTGGTCTTGGCATTACCGTACTCATTACAGCCGCTGCAAGCGCGCTCGGCACCATAATTGGTTTTGCTCTTACGTTCTTGCGTCGCAAGAGCTCGGTGGCAGACAAGCTGGTCTCGGGCTTCCAAACACTCATGAGCGGACTTCCCATTGTGGTTGTTCTCATGCTTTTGTACTACGTTGTCTTTGGCTCACTTGATATTCACGGAGCAATTGTTGCCATTATTGGCTTTGCTTTGAGTTTTGCGGCAACAGCAAGCTCAAACATTTGGAACTCTGTCAAAACAGTTGATTTAGGACAAGAAGAGGCTGCACTAGCGTTGGGCTATACCTCCTCTGATTCCTTCAAAAAGGTAGTTCTACCTCAAGCTTCGAAACAGTTCTTACCGCTGCTCCTTGGGCAGATAATCAGTCTTGTTAAGGAAACTTCCATTGTGGGCTACATAGCCGTGCAAGACCTCACCCGCGCAAGCGACCTTATTCGCTCGCGCACGATGGAGGCTTTCTTCCCACTCATTGTTACCGCAGTTATTTACTTCTTCATCTGCTGGGTTTTGCGCCGATGTGGTAACCATCTGCTTTCGCGCTGGGACCCCCAAAATCAAGAGCGCACCATCAAGGGGGTGAGTCTGTGAGTCTCATTGAGGTAAAGCATCTCCGCAAGGAGTTTCCCAACTCGACACCCCTCAAGGACGTGAATGCTTCTATTGAACGAGGCGAGGTTATCTCAATCATTGGGCCGTCAGGAACCGGTAAGTCCACGTTTTTGCGCTGCCTCAATCGTCTCGAAACCCCCACCTCGGGCGAGATTTGGGTCGACGGCGTCAACATGTGCGATCCTGCCACTGACCTCTCTCGTATGCGTCGCAAGATGGGCATGGTTTTTCAATCGTTCAACCTGTTTGGGCATAAGCTCGTTGCAGAAAATGTCATGATGGCTCCCATGGATTTGCTCGGCATGGGAAAGCAAGAGGCCTATGAGGAGGCTTTGCGCCTGCTCGACCGTGTTGGCCTGAAAAAGCAAGCTTTGCGCCTGCCGTCTGAGCTTTCTGGTGGTCAGCGACAGCGTGTGGCAATAGCGCGTGCTCTTGCCATGCACCCCGAGGTCATCCTCTTTGACGAGCCTACCAGCGCACTCGACCCGAGTATGGTGTCTGAGGTGCTCTCGGTTATGAAAGAGCTCGCCTCTGAGGGCTTAACGATGCTCGTTGTAACACACGAAATGCGTTTTGCTCGCGATGTGTCTACGCGCGTGTTTTATATGGATCAAGGCGAAGTGTATGAGGCGGGTCCGCCCGAGCAGATTTTTGAGCACCCTGAGCGCCAGAGGACTCATGATTTTATCTTCCGAGTGCGTTCGTGGACATGGACTATCGATTCTCTCGATTTCGACTATCCGCAGATGATGGGCTCTCTTTCCGATTTTTGTGCGCGACAGTTCTTGGGCAGAAGCGCTCTTAACTCCACACAGTTGGTTATTGAGGAGCTCGTAGAGCAGGTCATTGTTCCTGCGGCTCGGGCAACAGGAATTGATAATCCCAACATCGAGCTTCTTTTGCGCTCAGGAGAAGAAGGCCGTGATATTGAGCTGCATGTTGACTATCGGGAGTTTCTTGGTGCAATTGATGGTAAGTATCCTATCTTGGACGACCCCGACGACATGACTCGCAAGATTATTACCGGTTATGCAGACATCAAAGAGGGAGCTGAGCCAGGTCTCATCACCCTGCATCTCAAGAACCACTAGAACGTGCTCTAACTGTACAGCAGCGCCAACATGAGCTGACAGAGACGCCCATCTCGCATAAAATGAGAGCCGTTTTGTTCCCTAAATAACTCGGAGGTTACAACTGTGACTGCTTATGATTATCTCAGAGAAAATGGCTATGCCCCCAGCGAAGCTGAGCAGGTCATTATCAACCGTGGTTCCACCGCTATTACTGCTTTGAGCAAACTTCGCACGCTTTGCAGCGGAAAAGAAAAAATCGAGCATGACGACTTTATCAAGGCTGCGACCGAAGAGTATGCAGCCCTCAAGGCCGCAACCAACAACACAGGCATCATGAGCGAAGAAGCCTTTATGGAGGTTGCAGAGAACATCTGGAAGGACACCCCCAGCCGCTAGTTTTCAGCTGTTTAGAGCGTTAGGGCATAGCAGAGCGCTTGTCTCGCCATGCCCGTATACGCTCCGCCAGCACGCTGTTGAGATCGTTGAGTCTATCCATGACACCCACCTCTGCCAGTGCAAATACGATAACAAGCGCAAATGGGAGAAGTCTGAGTCAAGCAACACCACTCTCGAATAGCTCTACCATTGCTTGAATAACTCTGCCTATGCTCGAATAGCTCTGCCTTTGCTTGCATAGCTCTAACTGCCTTGAGGCAGCGCTTACTCTATGGATAGCGCCAGCTGCTCGCTCTATGGTATCCGATGTATCCAATACGCCAAATTGGGCATACTGAATGAAACAAATCAATCACGCATTGCCCAACCGGAAGGATATATCATGAACAAACAGCTTGACCTGTACTACTTTCCTAGCTGCCCCTATTGCCGTCGTGTTTTGAGTGCGATGGAGCGCTTGGGAATTAACGACAAAATCACCCTTTACAACATCCACCAAGATAGAGATGCAGACCAGCGTCTGGTATCAGTTGGTGGAAAACGACAGGTTCCTTGCCTCTTTATCGACGGTAAACCCCTCTACGAGAGCGCCGACATCGTAGCTTATCTCGAGGATACTGTGGCTCACGCGGGATAGTCCATGGTGGGCGCTGAACTGAGCTCGCTCTGCTTGGGGTTAACCCGCTCCTTCCTTCGCTGCTTTCGTTAACTGTACGAACATTTAGCATTAACTCTTGTATTAGAATTCTTGTCAGCTCATCTACCTCGGCATTTATGTTTATTTTCATCTTTGTGGATGCAGATGTTCGTACAGTTGTGCCCAGGCTGGGTGCTGGATGTGTTCGCATGGCAAGGTAAGTGCGTATGAACGGCTACAGGCTGGATATTGCATGTACCCTCAACGACAGATTCGCGTGCGCGCACAATGAGCAGTACAATCTATCCACAAGACCAGCCATACAGCAAGATTGCCGAGAGGACCTATCATGATTGAGCGCTATACGCGAGACGAAATGGGCCATATTTTCTCGCTCGAGAATAAATATGCCATCTGGCAAGAGATTGAAGTGCTCGCCTGTGAAGCCCATGCTGAGCTAGGTGAATGCGGGATTACCCACGAAGAGGCAGCATGGATTTGCGCCCACGCAGACTTCAAGCGCGAAGAGGTCGACGAAATCGAGGCAACCACCAACCATGATGTCATTGCCTTTCTCACCAACATGGGTTCCTATGTTGACCGCGAGATTCCTGAGGGCGAGCCCAAACCAAGCCGTTGGATTCACTATGGTATGACCAGCTCAGACTTGGGCGACACTGCCCTGTGTTATCAGCTCACCCAAGCAACTGACCTCATCATTGAAGATGTTGTCAGGCTCGGCGAGATTTGTAAACGTCGCGCCTTTGAAGAGCGAGACACTCTCTGTGTTGGCAGAACCCACGGCATCCACGCCGAGCCCATGACCTTTGGCATGAAGTTTGGCAGCTGGGCGTGGGAGTTGCGCCGCAATCTCGACCGCTTGCTCGAAGCTCGCAAGCACATCGCGTGCGGTGCAATTTCTGGAGCGGTTGGCAGTTATTCATCAATTGACCCCTTCATTGAGTCGTACGTATGTGAGCACTTGGGTCTTGACAGCGATCCTCTTTCCACGCAGGTCATCAGCCGAGACCACCATGCTGAGCTTGCGTCTGTTCTTGCCGTGTGTGCTGCAAGCTGCGAGCGCATTGCGCTTGAGGTGCGCAACCACCAAAAGACCGACACTCTTGAGGCAGAAGAACCCTTTAGAGCTGGGCAAAAAGGATCGAGCGCCATGCCGCACAAACGCAATCCCATTACGGTGGAAAAAGTCTGTGGCTTGGCCCGTGTGGTTAAAGCAAACGCGCAGGTCGCCTTTGATAACGTTGCTCTGTGGCATGAGCGCGACATTTCTCACAGCTCAAACGAGCGCGTAGCGCTTGCTGATTCGTTTATCGCACTTGACCACATGCTGCACTGCCTCATTCGCATCATCGACGGGCTTATCCTTTATCCCGCGCGCATGGAGGCAAACCTCAACGCTACGCGCGGGCTCATTTACTCGTCAAAAGTCCTGCTTGCGTTGGTTGACTCGGGAATGAGCCGCGAAGATGCCTACGCCATTGTGCAGAGAAACTCAATGGCTGTTTGGGACGACGTGCAACAGGCCCGAGAAGGAGCAACTTTGCGGGAGCGCCTTGAGACAGATGCTGACTGCACGCTTTCGGCTGAAGAACTCAATCGCATCTTTGATCCATGGGCATTTTTGACGCGCACCGGGCTTGTTTTTGACCGCCTTGAGCGGCTGAGTTTTGATGTTGCGACCAGCAATCTTGGACTCAACAACGGCTAGCTTTGTGTGGACTGTATCTTCTGCCATGGGTCGCTTCTCTAACATACTCAAAAAGCCCATCTCGCGCCGAGGCGCACTTATCGGCAGTGCTGCTGGTGTTGCTGGCGGAGCTGCTGCAATTCAAATTCTGAGCGGATGCAGCAGAAAAGAACCAGAGGGCAGCCCCGTTGAAGCAACCAACGAGGATGCTCAGAATATGCTCGAGTATGAGGAAACCGAAGACGATCTGCTCAAACTCGAAAACAGCTGGGAGCTGCCCCTTGGCTCGATACTATTGCCGTCTGAAGGTCGCTGGATTGCGGCCATAGCCAAGGGACCCAGCGCGTTTCCCATTAACATTGCCTGTGCGTTTGATAGCACAAACGGCGAGCTCAAAGAGGTTGTTACCCAGATGCGCGGAGACACTCCGTCTATGGCGCTCTATGACGCCCGCTGCTCAGACTCGGTTTTTGCATGGGCAGAGATTGACATGCGCACGCGCAGCTGGTCGCTCTATGCGTCAGCTTTCTCTGAAGGAGCGCTCACTGGAAACGTGAGCACCCTGTGGCAGGGCGATAAAGACTGGTCTCCTCCGCAGTTTTGCTGCACGGGCACCAAGGTTTTTTGGCAGGTCATGCCCCTTGCATCGGGCAAATACCGAAACGAACACTCCGGACTTTTTGTATGGCATGTTGGCGACAATTCTGCTCGTCAGGTTATCGACTCACCGGGGCGCTTTGCCACTCCTCCCACGCTCTCAGGAGAGACCATTACCTGCTCGCCACGCGTCAATCCCAACCAAGGTATTTTTTACGGAATAAGCGCCTACAAAACAGCAGACGATTGCGACACCCTACTTGACCAGCTCGTATTACCCCAAACCGTACGCCCCTACACGGCCGTTCGGATGGGTAATCATTTTGCATTTTCGGTCGAAGCGAAGTACAGCACGGGGGGTCTGCTCGCCAATATGGGCAGCTATATTAGCAATGCCGATGGTTCATTTTTGATGCTGCCGCGCGAGCCCTTTGCGGGCATTACTGGAAAAGACGACTGCTACATCATAAAGTCGCGCTCGTATTATTTTGTCCTCGACAGTGCCCGTGAACGATACTCTATTCTGACCTCTGCCAACCACTCAGTTGACTATGGCGAGTATCCCGCGCGCGATGGCATTACCAGCTCCCTCATAACGTATTCAACTATCAAAGATGCTTCCACGGGCTACCCTGAATCGGTTTCAGTTAGAAGCTTTTCTTTCGCCTGACGTGA
Source organism: Atopobiaceae bacterium (assembly GCA_017459605.1). Classification (GTDB taxonomy): domain Bacteria; phylum Actinomycetota; class Coriobacteriia; order Coriobacteriales; family Atopobiaceae; genus RGIG4373. The sequence continues at coordinate 16,697 of JAFUCQ010000101.1, read as the reverse complement.
GTTACGCCGCGCGGTGAGTTACAATGTGTATGAAGTGTGGAAAAATAATGACGAACCGCACCAGGACCGCTTCATTGAAGGAGGCATCATGGCTCCAGACGCAACTAAAATTTTGCTCGTTGAAGACGAGAAGCCCATTCGCGACGCTGTCGCAGCTTACCTAGAGCGTGAGGCTTACTGGGTACGTGGAGTAGGCGACGGACAAAGCGCAATCGAGGAATTTGAGCGCCACAGCTTTGACCTTGTCATTCTCGACCTCATGCTGCCCAAACTTTCGGGCGAGCGCGTGTGTCGCGCAATTAGAGACACCTCTGATGTTCCCATTATTATGCTCACCGCTAAGGGCGAGGTCGAAGACCGCATTATTGGCCTTGAGCTTGGCGCCGATGACTACCTTATTAAACCGTTCTCTCCGCGAGAGCTTGTTGCCCGTGTACGTGCGCTTTTGCGTCGTGCTCGCACCGAGACCGACCAAGCCATCGAGACCCTCGATTTTGGCGACTTGGTTATCGACATCTCGGGACACCGCGTTATGGTTCACGGTGAAGAGATTGACCTTACGGCATCTGAGTTTAAGCTGCTCACCACCCTTGCGCGCTATCCCGGCAGGGTCTACACCCGTATGGAGCTGGTAGAAAAAGTGCTGGGCTATGACTTTGAGGGTTACGAGCGCACCATTGACTCTCACGTTAAGAACCTGCGTGCCAAGCTTGGCGACGATCCGCGCAATCCCCGCTGGCTCTTTACCGTTCACGGCGTGGGCTATCGCTTTGACGCAAGCGACAAGTCAGAAGAGGATTCTGGCGATAGCAAGTAAGCACCCGACGTTCGCATCGACACATCAACTATCGACTTATTGAGCTTTGTTATGGCGCGACTGACAACACAAGGCGCGAGGCGTTCGCGCGAGTCTTCTGCCCGACGCTCAAAGCGTTCGGGTGGAGCAGGTAGTTCTGGCCGCTCGCAATGGAGCACGCCGAGAACTCATGGGCAGCCACGCATGAATCTTGCGGGCAGCATCACACTCGCTCTTATCGTCATGTCTGTTTTAACTGCGGTTTTGCTTGCAGTTATGCTCGCCTTTGCGTGGAATGCACAATTCCAGAGCTATTCGCGAGAAAACATGGAACGTCTAGCCGCCACGACCGCCCAAAGCATCGCTGAGCGCTATCAAGAAGAGGGAAAATGGACTCCCGAGGTGCTCGTACAGGCGGTGAGTGCTTCTGCCGCTTCGCCCGATATTGTGGTGCAGGTGCTCGATGCCCAAGAACACGTTATCTATGACGACAGCTGGGCATCTACCAGCACGGGAGACAGCTCAAGTGAGGGGAGCTCTTCTGTCACTCCTCGCTCGGGACCAGCAACGCCACTGCCTGAAGAGAGCGATTCGGTTGTGTCTGCTCCCATTGTGGTAGACACCAACGAGCAGGTGGGTTCTTTGCGGCTCTTCTCGGTCAACTCAGACATGCCCATCACTGCGGCGGATGCGATGTTTAGGACAAACTCCTACAACGCCATCATCATGGCAACAGCGCTCGCTGCACTTTTGGCAACTTTCATTGGCTGGTTGCTGTCGCATCGCCTCACCCGACCCATTCTTCGCATTAGTTCAACTGCGCGAGCTATTCGCTCGGGTGATCTTACCGCACGCACCGGGCTTCGCGGTGACGACGAGGTGGGTCAGCTCGGAGAGATGTTCGACGCCATGGCAAACTCAATCGAAAAAGACATCAACCTCGAACACCGTCTTACCAACGATGTTGCCCATGAACTCAGAACGCCCCTCATGGCAATTCAGGCCAATGTTGAGGCCATGCAAGATGGGGTGCTGCCCTGCGATAGCGAGCAACTCGCCGTCGTAGGCGAAGAAGTCCGACGGCTGAGCAGGCTGGTTGATGCTATGCTTCAGCTCTCGCGCATGGAAAACGGAACCACCCCGTTTAAGCCACGGCGCACCGAGATGGTGGGCCTTGTCAGCGGCATTACCCGAGCTCACGAGCAACTTTTTGTTGACTCCGGACTCAAGCTTCGCCTTGATGTAGATGTGCCCCGCGGGGAATGCTATGCCGATGTTGATCGCGACCTTATGAGGCAAGCCATCATTAACGTTTTGAGCAATGCGCTTCGCTACACCCCAGAGGGTGGTTGGGTTGTTGTCAAGATTTCCCAGAGCAGAAGCCGTGTGTTTATAGCCGTGTCTGACACTGGCATTGGCATAGCCGAGGAAGATCTGCCCCGTGTGTTTAGTCGCTTCTGGCGATCAGACGCCAGCCGTGAGCGTGTTTCGGGTGGTCTTGGCGTAGGAATGTCGCTTACCAAGGAGATAATTGAGCGGCATCGCGGACATATCAATGTGGAGTCAACACTTGGTCAAGGAACCACGTTTACCATTGATGTCCCCCGTGAGCAGCGAGAATCTCGCGAGCGTCGCGAGTCACGAGAACGGGCTTCTCGCCAGCAGCGCTCGACAGAAAGCACAGAGTAGCCATCTCTTTACAGGGCTAACGCCTCACACACACGAAGGGCAGGTAACTTGTACAATAGGAGCTTGCACTTTGGAAATATTCTCTGTGTAAGACAGTACACAGGCAGGCGTACAACCATTTCATGAGAGGACCTTTATGGCATCAGATATGAATATGCGTCCGGATAGCTCGGGTAAGGTTCGTGATATCTACGATTGCGGAGATAGCCTGCTCATGGTTGCCAGCGATCGCATTAGCGCGTTTGATTTTGTTTTGCCCGACGAGATTGATCACAAAGGCGAGATTCTTACGCGCATTTCAGCATTTTGGTTTGAGCGCTTTGCAGACCTTGTTCCCAACCACCTGCTGAGTCTTGATGTCCGCGACTTTCCTGAGCAGTATCAAGACTACGCCAGCTACCTTGAGGGCCGATCAATGCTCGTAAAAAAGGCACAGGTCATCCCTATCGAGTGCATTGTGCGCGGGTATCTCACCGGCAGCGGTAAGGCCACCTATGACCAAGACGGCACTGTTTGCGGCATTTCGCTTCCAGCAGGACTCGTTGAAGCATCACGTTTGCCCGAGCCTATCTTTACGCCTTCAACCAAGGCCGAGATTGGCGAGCACGACGAGAACATTTCTTTTGAGCGTTGCGCCGAGATCGTGGGACAAGACGTTGCAGAACAGCTGCGAGACATCTCCCTTGCGATTTACCGAGCGGCGTCTGAATATGCAGCTACCCGCGGTATTATCATCGCGGACACCAAATTCGAGTTTGGCATGATAGATGGCGAGATTACCCTTATTGATGAGTGCTTGACCCCGGACTCGAGTCGTTTTTGGCCAGCAGACGGGTACCAAGAAGGCGCTGTGCAGCCAAGCTACGACAAGCAGTATGTTCGAGATTGGCTCAAGAGCAACTGGGACATGACGGGCGAACCCCCGCACCTGCCTGTTGAAGTTATCGAAGGTAGCTCCAAGCGCTATCAGGCAGCTTATGAGATTATTACTGGCGAGACATTTGTGCCTATGAAGGAGAGTCATGGCTCTGAGAAGTGAACAAAACGCAAAGAATACCCCTCCTGTCGAGTCGAGCGGTGTGGCAAAACGCTCTGCTGCGCGGGCAAAACCCGCGCGCTCTATTGCTACTGGTGTTCGCGTGGAGGCTGCCAAGAAGAGCTCTGGTGCAGGCGCCAAGATTGACAAGGCAGACCGCAAGACCTTGCGCGAGATGGAGCGCCAAAAGAAGGGCAGCATCTCGTATACCACCGACATCTTGTGCAAAGCTGATGACGAGTTTGTGAAAAACAAACGCATCTGGTGGATTCTGTTTGGCGTTGGATTTGTTCTTGCCGCTATGGTAGCTGTCATTGTGTATCTCGTGCCTAAAGATACTCCCGAGGCGCTTCAGGCTGCAAACATTGCTTCTATCGTAGTTATGGTGCTGGCCTATGTCTTTATCATTGCATCGCTTGTTTGGGACTGGAGAAAGGTTCGCAAGATTCGCTTTGCCATGGAGAATAAAGCTCATGGTATGACGCCCAAGAAGCGCCAGCAGATTATTGATGAGTATGAAGCCGCAAAAGCCGCTCGCAAAGCTGCTAAAAAGGGCGAAACACATACTCCAGCTGATGAAGGGACAACTACCGTCACCAAGGTCAGAACTGCTCGGGACGCTAAGCGCTCGAGCTAGTACGACGGGGCGGGGAGATGTGTCGTTAAACTTGCAATTCAAGGGGCGAGAAGGGGTGTGCTCATGTGCTCCTGCTTCACACGGCACTCATGGCTCGCTCGTGCTAGAATGACTAGGCAATAGCCTCCGTAGCTCAGGGGATAGAGCACCGCTCTCCTAAAGCGGGTGTCAGCAGTTCGAATCTGTTCGGGGGCACCAGTAAATACGCAGGTCAGGGGCGTAAATACCCTGACCTGTTTTGTTTTTTCAAGACAGCCAAAAACCCAAAATGGGTGAACGGAATGGGTGAACGGAATGGTGAAGAGCCCCCCAGATAGGTGACTGCTAGCTCCCATACAACACACATTTTGGGTGGAAGGTGGCTGTTAGCCGAATGCATAGCTCATTTTTGGGATGTCTGTTCGCCCAAAACACAACCCATGCTGGGATGACTTATTTTTGGGATGACTGTTCGTCCAAAATACAACCCACTTTGGGATGCCCGTTCGCCCAAAATACAACCCATGTTTGGATAATCGCTATTCATACACATTTTGCTATCTTCTCGTACAAATTTTTTCGCAGTACGAATAAGCTGTTCAATGTGTATGATTCAAGTAATTACCATTCATACACACTTTTCCGACTATTCGGACAAATTTTTCGCGAGTCCGAATAACAAGCAAAATGTGTATGAATCTGCTGAGTGATGAGCGTGCTTCTGTGTCGAGTGGGCAGGCCGCTGTGTGAGGCATCCGCACTGTGTGTCGGTTGGGCGAGGAGCACGCACCGTGTGTCGAGTAGGCAGGCCGCTGTGTGAGGCATGCGCACCGTGTGTCGAGTGGGCAGGCCGCTGTGTGAGGCATGCGCGCCTTGTGTCGAGTGAGTGGGCAGCTGAGTAAGAGACACGCGGAGTATGTCGGTTGGGCAGGCAGATATGTGAGGAGCACGCGCTGTGTGTCGAGTGGGCAGCCAGCTGGGTCAGGCGTACGCACCGCGTGCCCGTTGGGTGCACACGGCAAGCAACCGCACACCACGGCTCCTTGGGCAAGCGATGCAGCAACTGCGCAGTGAACCCAACAGAACGGCCAGCACGAGCCTGCAAAGCCCCAACCCCGCAGAAACCACGGACTCTATATCGCTTGTGAAGCCTCAGCCTCGTTTGTACCAGTGCCCGCGCCAGCTCCGGCGTCGCCAGTGTTTTGCTCGCTATCCGTACCTTCATTGGTGGTCGCACCAGCACCTGTGTCCGACGCTCCCGTATCGGTATACTCACCCGTTCCGGTCCCATCGTCATCAGGAGTGCTTGTCTCCGTAGGCTCGTTATAGGTATATGTGGGCTCTGTTGTCGTTGTGGCAGGTGTGCTCGGCTCAACGTAGTGTTCTCCAAGCGAGATAACCAACGTGATGGTCTCACCTCTATCCTGACGCCCTGCTGGCGAATAGCGAATCACGTTGCCAGCAGAAACCGTAGAGCTATACTCACTCGTTGTTGCCACACCAAAGCCTGCCTCGGCCAAAAGCACCACGGCCTGCTCTTCTGAATAGCCTGCTACATTGGGAACTTCAACCGTGTCGGGGCCCTTAGAGAACTGATAGGACACCGTATCTCCCTCTTTGAGTACCGTACCGGGAGCTGGATCTTGTGCCGCTACGCGTCCCGACTCAACCGTTTCCGAGTAGATGGGATCTCCCGCTCGTCCGCGAAGGCCCAGTTTGGTGAGTTCTGCCTCTGCTTCTGGAGGGGTCATGTTCTCGAGCTTAGGTACGGTAACGTCTTTCTTGGGTTCGGTGCCCTTTGAAATGACAATGCTAATCTTTGCCCCGCGGCTCACCACTTTAGAGGGGTCAGGGTCTTGGTCGACCACCCGACCTTCTTCCATGGTTGACGAGAAAGACTCTTTAACCGTTCCCACTTCAAAGCCGTTGTCTCGGATACTGGTCTCCGCCTGCTCTTGGGTAAGTCCAATGAGGTTGGGGACTTGCTCGGTCGCGGTGGAGTTGCCGCGCAGCGCAATAGCGCCAGCCACAATGGCAGCCACAACTACCAACGCTGCAAGCAAGCCTGTCAGCAGACGTCTCCTGCGGGTTTGTGCGCGCTGCTCTTCTCGGGCGGCGGTAGCGGTTTGCGCCTGAGTGTTTACCCGAGACGTACGCGACTGTGTTACTGGAAGTGTTCCTTGAGCTTGCGGAAGGGTGGTGGTTACGTTTTGGTTGAGTTGGCGCGTGGGATTGGTGTCGATAACGCTGGTGGCGTTGGCCACTGCATCAGTGTGTCCTGCGACGTAATCATTGAGGGTTCTTTTGAGTTCGTCTGCCGTTTGAAAACGGTCGGCGGGATTTTTTTGCATGCACTTGAGAATGATACGCTCAAGATAGGGGTCACAGCGTGGGTTCACTTGACTCGGCGGCACGGGAAGCTCGTTGACCTGCTTGAGTGCCACCGAGATAGCGTCTTCGCCCTCAAACGGCACGCGTCCTGTTGCGGCCTCATACATAACAACGCCGAGCGAGTAGAGATCTGAGGTTGCCTCAAGGTCTTTTCCTTGGGTTTGCTCAGGTGAGACGTAGTGGGCTGTACCCAAAACGGAGTTATCAGCGGTGAGGTGGCTGTTCTTTGCTCGTGCAATCCCAAAGTCCATCACTTTGATGTTGCCGTCGGGCTGAACCATGATGTTTTGGGGTTTGATGTCACGGTGAATGATGTCGTGCTGGTGTGCCACAGAAAGAGCGCTCGCAATTTGGGAGCCAATTTGCGCAACTTTGCGGCTATCGAGCGCTCCGTGCTTGCGGATACCACTTTTGAGATCGGTTCCGCGCAGGTATTCCATGATGATGTAGTAGGTGTCACCATCTTTGCCCCAGTCATAGACCGAGACAATGTACGGGCTTTGAAGAGCCGCGGCAGCTTGGGCTTCTTGCTTGAAGCGAGCAGCAAACGACGGGTCAGACGCATACTGAGGCAGCATGGTTTTTATCGCTACCGTGCGCCCTAATACGTTATCGAGGCCTCTGTAAACAATGGCCATGCCGCCTGTTCCTATTTTGTCCTGGACGGTATAGCGCCCTCCGAGAACTCTGCTTGTCATCGTGTGCTCCCCACTATAGTGCTGTTCATGAGACTCATGAGACCCCTCCGTTTGCTTGTACCTGCAGAGATTCAGAGATAACCGTGCCGGCAAGCTGGGTAGCTACGCCAAGCACGTCTCCTTGGTCTCCCTCGATGCACACCGAGATGGCAAGGGTGGGAGAGTCTGCAGGAGCAAACCCTACAAACAGAGAGTTTGCTGTCTCAGATGATGTTTGTGCTGTGCCGGTTTTGCCGGCAACCTCTGTGCCGTATACTGCAGCCGCAGCTCCCGTGCCATTGGTAACGGCATATACCATGGCTTCTTTGAGCTGCTCAGCTGTAAAACTCGAAATCGCTTGACCCAGTGAGCGTGGGCGCGTACTAGAAATGGTTGTTCCCTCAGGCGAGAGTACGTGGTCGACCACATACGGATTCATAACAATGCCGTTGTTTGCAATCGCTGCAGCTACCAAGGCATTTTGCATTACCGTTGCCTGAGGTCCTGCGGGGCTTGCGTGGCTTCCCACCGGCTGTCCGCATCCCGCCCATGCAGTTTCCCACTCGGTCATTTCCTGTGGCTCGGGCATGAGCGAGACAATCGTGCTAAAGTCGAGGCCCAGTCGCGCTCCATAACCAAATGCCTTGGCATAGTTGACCAGCCGCGCTGCTCCAACTTTGACCGCTAACTGACCGTAGGCAGTATTGGCTGAGTAAGCAAGGGCATCAGTCAAGTTGATTTGCCCATACTCCTCGTTGTGATCGTTGGTAACAATGCCGCCACCAATTTCCATAGAGGCAGGGCTATCAAACACTGCATCGAGTGCTGCCGTACCCGAATCAAGCGCGGCTGCAAGCGTTACCAGCTTGAATGTAGAGCCGGGCGGATAGAGCGACTGAACGCTTCGGTCGACAAGAGCACCACCTTCAGCATCTGACTCGATTATCTCGCCAATCTCGTCGTAGGAAAAACTCGGGTTCGATGCCTTTGCCAACACGGCACCCGTTGTGGGGTCGAGAATAACAATGGCTCCTCGATAGCCCTGAAGTGCGTTTTCGCACGCCGCTTGTATGCCCGAGTTGATGGTGAGCACCACCGAGTCTCCTGGCTGGGATATCCCAGCAAGCGAATTGAGCGCCCCTCGCCAGTTTGAGTAGTCGGCTCGTCCGGTAAGCGTTCCGTTGAGCGACGCCTCGATGCCAGTAGCACCATACTGTGTAGAAAGATAGCCCACCGTATGAGCCGCCAACGTGCCCGACGGATAGCTTCGCAGGTAAGTTCCATTTTCTTGGCGTACAGACTCGGCCAGGGTTATGCCGTCTGAGGTAAGAATTGATCCGCGCTGCACATAGGCGCTTTTAGCTATGGTGTGGTTGTTGTTGGGCATCTGGCGATACTCTTCGGCCTTAACCACTTGGATAAAAGTCAGGTTGGTAATGAGAATCGCAAAGAGAATGGCAAAGAACGATACGAGCGCCGTGAGTCGGTTGCCCAAAGCCACACGTCCCAAGACGCCTGACTCTGGTGTGGACATGCGAAAACTACCACGTGCAAAGGGATTGTTTTTATCGACTGGCGCCATGTGAGACTTCGAAGACTCCACGCGGCTAAGGATTGAGCCAGACTCCGTTGTAAGCACAGGTCCTGAGCTTGTGTTGCCCGAAAGCACAGAAGCTGGTGATGAGATACCGTCACCTGCGAGCTGGGCTTCTCTGCCCGTGGCCTCGTCTCCTGCACGCAAGAGCAGCGCCACAACGATAAAGCTCGCCAAGAGCGACGAGCCACCCTGACTCATGAAGGGCAGGGTAACGCCTGTCAGCGGCATGAGGCGAGTGACTCCTGCCACAATCAAGAATGCTTGGAATGAAATTGATGCGGTGAGCCCAACCGCGGTAAAAGCTCCCATGTCAGACTTAGCTCGAGCTGCGGTTGTAAAGCCACGAACCGCCAAGAGCATAAAGAGAAGCAATACCGCCGAGCCTCCGAGAAGGCCCATTTCTTCTCCGATAGCCGAAAAGATAAAGTCAGACTCAACTACGGGGATGAGACGAGGCATGCCCTTACCAATACCTGAGCCCACAAGGTTGCCGTCTGCCAGCGAATAGAGCGACTGCACAATTTGAAGACCGGTGTTTGATGGGTCGGCAAAGGGGTCAAGCCAGATGTCAAAGCGGACCTTTACGTGAGAAAACGCGTGATAACACACATAGGCACCGATTCCCACCAGCAACAAACTCACCACTACGTATCCCACGCGCCCCGTGGCAACGTAGAGCATGATGACAAAGATGGCAAACGACAGAACAGCGCTTCCTAGGTCTCGCTCAAAGATGACCACTAACAAACTGATGCCCCACATCAAGACCATGGGCATGAGCATGCGCGGACGCGGAAGCGACACAGGTCCAAGCTTTATGTTTGACACCGACAACAGCTCTCGGTTTTGTGCGAGATAGCTCGCCAAAAAGAGCACGATGAGTACCTTTGCAAGCTCGCCCGGCTGAAACGAGAAGGGACCTAAGAAAAGCCACAGCTTAGAGCCACCGCGCTCACCACCAATGAGGGCAGGTAACAGCAGCAATACCACACCGATAAGTCCAATGGTGTATTTATAGCGAGCAAGATCTTCGAGTCTTCGTACAAAAAAGAGGGTCACAATCATCGCCGCTATGGCTACAAATAGCCAAATCACTTGGTTAATAGCTAAGTTTGGCGCTAGTCGTGTGACAAAGCTAATGCCAATCCCCGACAAAACAAATACGATAGGCAGTATCGCCGGATCTGCTTCGGGCGCCAAAAAACGAATAGAAACATGGGCTGCCGCAAACGCTAAAAACAGGCCAATGGGAACTGCTAGCGACTGCACGCTGAGCTCGGTTCCCGTGTTGACGATGTACATACCATAGATAAGCAACACCGATAGGGCACCTACCACCAGCAAAAGCAATTCTGTTGTGCGGCGATCGGTCATCTGCCAGACACCCCCTTGATGGGGCGCGGGCTTTGTGTTGTGGTGCTGTGTGCTGGCTTGGCCTGACTGGTCTCAGGAGCGCCTGAAGTCGCGGCACTTGGCTCAGCTGTGTTTTGCTCGGCTGCGCCTGTCTCGGAATCGTTTGAACTGTTGGCATCAGCCGCAGACGTTTCATCTTCTTGCGGAGCTTGCTGGGCGTTGTCGGCTGTTTCGAGCGCTTTGGTTTTTTCTTCCTCAATCTGGTCTCGGTATGCCTCAACAATTTCTCGAGCTGCCTCAGAGCTTGCCGCAGGAATGCCTTCTTGCAGCAGTTTTTGGGTTGACTCAGGAAGGTCGCTTGTCTCAACCGAGGTTGTCTCGTCTATGTGCGACAGGCGCATGCCCATAAGACGCCCCGGTATACCTCGATAAATCGCGACGGTTCCCAAGTTGTCTCCCACATACCACGCGTTTGACACAAAGAGATAGCCGAGAAGACCCGACGCAAGCAGAATCCCCATAATCACGCCAACCCAGCGCATAACCTTTGCTCTGTGGGCACGACGGCGCTCTTCTTCAAGACCGTCATCCAAAATGTCAATGGTCACAACGGTCACGTTGTCGTGTCCACCCGCGGCAAGGGCGGCTCCCACCAGTCGGTCGGTGCATTGTTTGGGGGTGGGGGTAGTGCAGGCAATATCTTCAATGTGGCTATCGGTAATCATCGAAGACAGACCATCTGAGCAGATGATGATGCGATCACCCTTGGTAATTTCGAGTGTAAAGTGATCGGCATACATATCTGGGTCGTTGCCCAAGGCACGCGTAATGATTGAACGCGACGGGTGTACACGGGCTTCATCTGCGGTAATCTCGCCTGCATCTACCAGCTCTTCTACAAAGGAGTGGTCGTGTGTAATGCGCACCAGTTTGCCCTGATTGAGCAGATACACGCGAGAGTCGCCCACATGACCAATGATGATGTGGTTTTTGTCTATCATGACCGCACTCGCGGTGCATCCCATGCCGGGCTTTCCCACACCAGCATCGGCGCCCTCGATTATCGCAGCGTTTGCACTCTCAATAGCTGCACCGAGGTCGGTGTCGGTAACTCCGCTGATGGGAGTTTGCTCAGCTATGGTGTGAACTGCAATCGAAGACGCAACTTCTCCTGCAGCATGGCCTCCCATGCCGTCGCACACCGCAAACAAGGGTGCTCGTACCAAAAACGCATCCTCGTTGTGTGAGCGAACCAAGCCCACGTCAGAGCGGGCAGACCAGCTCAGCTGATCGGTTTTGTCTTCGTTGACATCACCACCAACGCGCCCCGTTACATCAAGGACAGGCGTTGGAGCTACCGCTGGTGTTGGCTCTGCGCCTTCGGCAATCTCTTGTGCACTTTGGATGTCTGGCTGCTGCGGTGGGGCAGGCACTGCTGCTTCTCCCGCCTTTGTCACCGAGCTGTCGTCTGCAGCTGGGCCAGGCGCTGGAACAGAGCTGTCAGATGCGCTCGGCTCTACAAGCTCCTCAGCTGTAGGTACCGGAGGAACTTCATCTGTGGGCTGCTGATCTTGGCCAGAATCTGTCAGAACTTCGTCGCTCATCGACGGCTCACCCTCATCACAACATCGCCCACTTGAATCTCATCCCCGTCACGCAGGGTTACGGGCTGGGTAATTGAACGTCCATTTACCAGCGTGCCATTGGTTGAATGCAAGTCTTCTAAAACCAAAGCTGGCCCCTGCAGGGTAAAACGCGCATGGGTTGCCGACACGTATGGTTCACTGATAACAACATCTGAAGAAGGCGAGCGCCCTACAATGACTGGCCCCAACATGTCAACGTGAAGACCACGCAGAGCACGTGGCCCCTTGTCAACATCAAGGCACCAAATTGCAGCGTCTCGCCGTTGTCCTCTGACAAGACCAATTCCTGTGCGCATGACCGCAAACAAGAACAGGTACAAAAAGACAACCAGCAGGATGCGCCCAGCAAATAATACGAGGTCGATCATGCCTTAGTTCTCCCGAAACTCGAGGACGATAAGACCAAAGGTAATCTGGTCACCATCATGAAGAACCGCCTCTGCAACATCAACGTCATTCACGAGGGTGCCGTTGGTAGAGTTAAGGTCAGTCACGCGCCACACCGCTCCATCATATGAAATCTCTGCATGACGGCGTGAAATGTTAGGGTCTCTCAGCACAATACCGCCAACATTTCGCTCGCGGCCAATAATGGTGCTGGGGGCAACAACGGTATAGGTGCGGCCACTTTCCCGATCGATCAACATGCAGCTGTTTTCGGGAACAAGGCTCGGGTCTGCTTGAGCAGCAGGGTCAAAGGATGGATTGCTTTGTTCGGCGGCTGCCTCGTCTTCCTCTTTGAGAGGAGCAAGTCGAGCAAGTCCCGCCTCGTCCGTGTTCAGTGCCGAGAAGTCATTAAGGGGCAATACCTGTGGTGTTTGGTTCTGTGGTATGGCGTCAAATGTCTGAGGCACAGCATCAAAATCTTGGAGCGCCTCGTCAAAGTTTTGAAAGGGCAGGCCTTCGTCTGTCCTTGGAGCAGCACTTGCCGTCTCTCGCCTGATGGTCTGGGGCTGAGAGCTGGGCTGTGCGATTATCTCCTCGATTGGCTGAATAACGCCAAGCGAAGCACCGCTTAAAAACGCCTCCTCTTCAGCTCGCAGCTGATTGAGTGTTTGCGTGTCGATGTTCTCGGCAAATACAGCAAACTTTCCCGACCTCAAGCCCGGGTCAACCATAAAGCGAACGAGGGGTTTGCCCACAAAGGAGTAGCCCTTGTTTTGGGCCTGACCTTCAACGAACTGGGCAGTTTCTTTTGAAATTTGTGCATACAGCGGCCGCATGATGCCGTCGTCATCGGGCGACACAAGGATGGTATAGAGGGCTGGAGCGGTATCGATGTCATGAATGACAAAGGTCTCGCTCTCCATCTCACGGGCCACCTGCTTTGCCAGCTTCTTAAACGAGAAAGGCATTACAGGGCCTGCATCGCCAAATATCGAACCTACTCGCTGTTCGAATACGTTGAGAAAGTTCACTACCTTTCATCCTCCCAAGTCGATTGAGGCGCCCCAAATAGGTGAGCTGCGACGCCCATCAGCAAGAAACAGACTACAGCAACTACAAGCTGACCCCAGTCTGGGTGAGACCAAATACCGCCATTCTCCATTCTGCTGGCAATAAGCTGGGAAAATATAACGATAACCGCCCCGAGCAGCTGTGCTGCAATAGCGTATGTACCCATTCGTGCTCGAGACAGAGCAGAGCAAGCCACACTTGCAAGAATTGCCCCGCCACAAGCAAGCAGATTGTGGGGCTGTGTAATGTACGAGGCCATGGCCGACACCATGGCATCGCTCGACAAGCCAAGCGATAGTCCCTGCTGCACAAACACAGCAAATATCCAGCTGAGAGCTGTTGCTATTAATGCTCCAAACGGACGGCATGCGCGAGCTGCAAGGGCTGGTGCGGCAAGCGGTTGCATCAACGCTGCTGGTAACACTAAAGAAAGCGCAGTCAGTGGCTTTTTTCTTCCTGAGACAATCCACCATATGCCTAGCACAACAACAATCCCTGCAGCAAGCACAACAGATAGCCTGCTTCTCGCAAGATACACCAGTGCTGCTGCAAAACCGATTCCTGCAAAAGGCACACTTGCTGGTGGCCACAGGGCGCTTATGAGAGAAACTGCCGCAAGCCCAATCATCACTTCTTGGCGACCCTCAAGACCGAGGGTGCGCGCGATTTGAAAACCAAACCACGCAAGCGCAGCTGCCGCCGCGATACGCAACAGCGCGCCCGAAAGCCACGGCGGCACATGGCGCACACGGCGCCTTGCGATTGCTTCAACGTAGTCTTCGTCATCCTCAAGCTGATCGAGCAGCTCAACCAGCGAGGCAGCCCCCTCAGCTGCATCGCCCAAAGACTGGGCAAGTCGAGACGAGAAGTCCTCAACATCTGCGAGCCTAAACGATGGGTTGGGTTCAAACGCTTGCGACACGAGGTTTTCTGGAGCTCCCCTGAGGTCAACCTCGTATTTTGAGAGAAGCTTGGCTCCTTTTTCTATGCGCTTGAGTGAGCCTTCGACCGTCGTGTCCATAAACGGATTTTTGCCGCTCAACATCTCGTAGCTGACGACTGCAAGTGAAAACACATCGGAGCGCTCATCAACCACATCGCCTGCGAGCTGTTCTGGCGACATGTAGCCAATAGTGCCGCCACGAGCACCTCCATAGCCAGCCGCGCTTGCGAGTGTTGCCATGCCAAAGTCGCTCAGCTTGACCTGACCGCTTCTGTCAATGAGAACATTCGATGGCTTGATGTCGAGGTGAAGTACGCCGTTGTCGTGCGCATACGCAAGGGCAGAGCCTATGGAGGCAATGACATGCGCACTCTCCTCATAGGTGAGAACACCCCCCTCGACTCGCTGCAACAGCTCCGCGAGCGACAGTCCATCGATATATTCCATGACAAGAAATGCACTCTGCCCGTCTGTTTCAAAGTCGAGAACGGTCACAATGTTGGGGTGCTGCAAAAGGCTCGACGTTCGCGCCTCTGCGAGCGCCTCGTCAATCGTGGCAAGTGGTGTTGCTGGGCTATTGGGAGCCCGAAGCTCGAGTCGCTTAATGGCAACTCGGCGCTGCAGTCGTACGTCCCAACACACATATACCTCGCCAAAGCCACCAACAGCACGCTGCTCAAGCAGGCGATACCTGCCAAAGATGAGGCGCTCTGGCTCAGGAGCTGTCTGCGGCTGAGCATCAGCTGGCTGCGCAAAATGAGCAGGACGAATTTGAGTTTTTGTGAGCCTTGAATCGCTCATCACGGCTCCTTGTGCGTTTTAGCTTCGTTTCACAGGACGTGAGTGCCATGGCACTTGCCTGTGGGCGTTTTGTGTTTAACGGAACTCTATTTTAGCGCAAGATAGCCGCTTGCGAGTATCCTCCTCAGCGTCTCTACTTAAACGTAGTCCTTTTTAGCGGCATCTCCTTCAGCGCTTGCTACTTCAGCGACATTTACTTCAGCGGCATCTACTTCAGCAACATCTACTACAGCGGCATCTACTTCATGGCTGTGTTGTTAGTTTTGAAAGCTGTGTGGTGTTCCGTAGTAATCTTTAATGACAACAAGAAAAGTGACACCGCGATCGCGAAGGATACATCAATGGCACGCATGAGTGAGGGAAACCGCCTCTACCTGTACAAACTGCTCAAAGAAGAGCTTGGTATTGGACGACAGAGTAGCGTTAGTCAATTCGAGGATGTTTTATCTGCAGACGATATCGCCCCTCAGGACCTTGAGTGCGAAAGTACGCTTGAGCTACTTGAATCCTTGGACGATATAGTTAAGCTCACTGTTTTTAAGAAGGGACGCGTGTTTGTGACTCTTCTTTCTCATGAGCGATACGACGCAATTCTCGAGCGCCTCGAAAAACCTGCAGAAAAAGACGCGAGTGATAAATCGACAAAGGCTAAGCAAAAGCCGTGGAAGCGCAAGAAGTCTGCGAAAGATCCCACTCCTGCTAAGCCGCGCAAAAAGAAAACACCTGTTGTGGAGCCTGTAGCTGAAGATTTTGTGGTTGAGGAACCTGTGGTTGAGACAGCGGAGCCCGAGCCGGTTGAGACGACTGAAGCCGAGCGGACTGAGAAGACCGAAGTCGGGCATATTGAAAAAACCGAGCTGAACCAGACCACCGAAGCCGAACAGGTCGAGCTGCC
Organism: Atopobiaceae bacterium; assembly: GCA_017459605.1. Classification (GTDB taxonomy): domain Bacteria; phylum Actinomycetota; class Coriobacteriia; order Coriobacteriales; family Atopobiaceae; genus RGIG4373. The sequence continues at coordinate 799 of JAFUCQ010000101.1, read as the reverse complement.
AGAGCCTGAGCAGGTCGTGGGCGCCGAGTTGGTCAAAGAGGCAGACGCCCAACAGACTGAGGCAGTCAACATCAATCAGACCGAAAAAGAGCTGACCGCTGAAACATCCGACACTGAAGTATCTGTCATAGCGCCTGAGGTGTCATCTGCAGACGAAAAGCGTCCAAGTATAACGCTCACTATCGTCCATGACCCCGATGATGAGGTGGCGCTCGATGCCGCTGCCTCTCAAGCAGCTCCTAATCCAGAGCTTGCTCGACCTCCAGCACCACCAAGTCTCACACGTCAGGAGCACACTTCTGCTCACGATTTGCCACAAAGCATTGCTCAGGATGTCTTTTGCGGCACACCGCAACTGAGAATCCTTCACCAGCTCTGACCGTATGATGCAGATGCCCTACAGGTCATTGAGGAAGACTGGCGGGTTGCTCGCTCAGTAGGTAGCGTTTCGGGAAGTAGGGCTAAACTGCATTTTCCGCTTCGTTATGTTCATGAAGATGGAACCCCCCTCACCGTCACACTCAAACGAACCACTCGCCATACGAGCTCTAAAAACTGGGTGCTTGCATATGTCGACGGTAATGACGGTAGTGGCAATGTTCATGTGTCTGTGGCGGCAGAAGGCCTTGCAGCTGAGTATGAAGAACTCTGGCTTTCTCTTGTTGGTACACGAAGTTCCCATAATGGCCTGAGCGTCGAGCGAGAGTTTGCTCAATTTGCAGAACTTGGCAGCTGGGACACGCTTTTAGGAAGTCTGGCCACCTTGGCAGCACCCGAGCGCTGGAATATGCCCCGCGAG
>JAFUCQ010000014.1 GCA_017459605.1 Atopobiaceae bacterium | reverse complement strand
TTGGGTTGCGAGTTTTTGTGCTGCAGCAGGATACACCGCGCAAAACTTTGCCACGAGCATCAACGACCTCATCTGGCTCATGTCTCGTGCCGAGCAAAGCACGTCTGCGGTCATGCTCTACATCGCAAGCATGTGGGCAATAGCAGCGCTTATCTTTGCTATTACGTGGTGGGCTCTCATAAGACGAGTTCACCTCGGCGGCCTCACCGTAATCGAGAGTCGTCCCATGATGGTGATGCTCCTTGGCGTCGCGCTGTTTTGCATCTATTTTGACCTCGTAAACAAGGTACTCATCCCCGGCTTTGGCGTGCGCCTGTTCTACATTGTGCTCTTGCGCTTTACCCACGGGGCGTCCTGCATCTTTTTACTCTGGGTTCAGTACGAGCTACTCTACCGTCAACGCCTTCAGATGGACGTTGCCGCCATTGAGCATATCCGTGCAACAGAAGCCAAGCAGTATGAACTCTCCCGAGAAAACATCGAGGCAATCAACATCAAATGCCATGACATTCGCCACCACATCCGCCAGCTCGAGCACGGAGAGACCTCCATCGACCGAGCGGTGCTCGATGACATCGTCCGCGAGGTTGCCATCTATGACTCCACCGTCCGCACGGGAAACGATGCGCTCGACACCATCCTGACCGAGAAAAGCATGCTCTGTAAGCGCCAAGGCATCACCCTGTCATGCATTGCCGATGGTGAGATTCTCGATTTTATCCCCCCTGTTGAGCTCTACTCGTTGTTTGGAAATGCTCTTGACAACGCTATGGAGGCAGTCAACCAAGTAGCAGACGCTCATCGTCGCTCAATTGGTTTGGTTGTCCGAGAAAACATGGGCATGGCCCTCATTCATGTCGAGAATGTCTTTGATGGTGAAGTCTCATTTGAAGGTGGGCTTCCTCGTACCACCAAATCAGACCACTTCAATCACGGCTTTGGTGTCAAATCAATGAAAATGACGGTTGAGGCCCACGGAGGCACCCTCGCAACTTCAGCTCGCGACGGAGTCTTTCATCTCAACATCCTCATCCCCATCCCCATGCAGAATTAACGCGAAGAACTAGCACGGAGAACTAACACGGGGAACTAACATGGGGAACTACGTAAACGCTTTCATGCCAAATCCAGAATTGTGCAAATGCACACTACATCATTACAAATACCCGAGATGCACGTATTCCCTATGCTATAGTTGGCAAGCAAGGAGAAATGGAGCGTCCTCATGGCTAAGCGTGTCACCATCCAAGATATTGCCGATGAACTGGGTCTATCAAGAAACACTGTCTCAAAAGCACTCAACAACTCGGGTGGCATTGCTCAAACAACCCAAAAGCGCATTATCGATAAAGCTCTTGAGATGGGCTACAAACACTTTGCCTATGCAAGCAGCGTTTTTGCACATCGTACTGATATCTCACCAGAAACTTTCGCTGAAACTCTCGGAGACAAAAGAGAAATTGCTCTGTTCAGTACCACTTTTTTGCATGGTCCGCACTTTGCTTCGCTCATGCTTGATGCGTTTCAAAACGAGCTCTCGCAGCTTGGGTTTGTACTTGATGCTCACCGAGTAACACAGCGTGACATTGCGCAGATGAGTCTCCCCATGACGTTTAAGCCCGAGCGGGTGGCGGCAATCGTTTGTATTGAGATGTTTAACTGTGAATATGACGAGATGCTGTGCGCTCAAGGCATTCCCACCTTGTTTGTTGATGCTCCCGCTCGTCTTGATGGGCGCATACTTCCCTCCGATCAACTCTTCATGGAGAGCACCGCTCCCGTCACGCGACTTGTCAACGACATGCTTGAGAATGGCTGCACAAACATTGGCTTCATAGGAAACTGGAAACACTGCCAGTCGTTCTATGAGCGCTATTCGGCGTTTCGCCTTGCTATGCTCATGGCGGGTCGCGACGTTCCCGAAGCCTTGTGCATCAGAGAAAACTACTCCGATGGCATATCGCGCTGCATCGATACCCTCGATAAGCTCCCCGACCTGTTTATCTGCGCCAATGACTTTGTTGCCCTCGATGCAATTCAGGCATTGCGCTCCCTTGGCTACGACGTACCCCATGACATACGTGTTGCTGGCTTTGATGATTCAGCTGAGTCGCGGCGCTCAATCCCGCAACTCACGACCATTCACATACATACGCAAAGCATGGCATTCTCGGCAATTCAGCTGCTTCAAACGCGCTTGCGCGAACCCTCGCTTGACTATCGCCATGTGTATACCGAGACCGAATTGATTTATCGCGCATCAACAGACAAGGCCTGAAAGAGAGGCAAACACCGTGTCGATTTTCTCGTATGAGAGTAAATTCAGCCGGGTATTTTTACGCATCGCGGATGCCTGCTTTCTGAACATCCTGTGGTTTGTATGTTCGCTTCCTATCTTTACGATAGGGGCATCAACTACGGCACTCTATTCAGTCACCCTCAAAATCGCAGAGAATCGTGAGGGCAATGTTCGTAAACAGTTTTTTGAGGCATTCAAGCGAGAGTTTAAACAGGCAACGGTGCTGTGGCTCATCCTTCTTGCGATAGGTATTGTCTTGTTTGGAGACATCTACGTCTTGCGCCACCTCCTGAACACAAGCTCAGGGCCCTTTGCCATCATGCTCACCATTATCTTGGCAATAATCATTGCTGCATGCATTGTCTACACCGTTGAAGTCATGTATGTGTTTCCCCTGTTGTCGCGGGTAGCAAACACCAACCGAGCCATGATGATCAACTCGCTTCTCATTGGTCTTCGCTATCTGGCCTGCACCATTTCTGTTTTTGCAATTCACTTTGTAATGGGAGTTATTGCTATTCGCTTTTTCACACCGATTCTCGTTTTGGGCGAAGGACTCTGTGCCCTGTTGAGTTCATACCTCATGGCACCGGTCTTTCGGACGGTAACAGCGCTCCAAGAAAGAAGCGATGCCGAGCAAGCAGCTCAACAGACCACAACAGCCGAGAGTGACAACGATGCCGAGGATCGCTCATGAAACTCCCTGACGAGGAGCGTGCGTCGCATCGAGCAGCCTTCAAGTCGATGAGTGTCCCTGAGAAACTCGACTATGTCTTTTCCTACTACAAACTCCCCTTGGTGCTCACACTCATCGCCGTCGTAGCTCTTGGTTCATTTGCCTACTATCGCCTCAGCCGAAAAGAGCCTGTGCTCTACCTTGCCTGTGCCAATGTTGCAATAAGCGACGAGGTGTCAGCTATGCTCAATGGTGAATACCTTGCAGCTACAGGCCAAGACCGTGCTCACCATGAGGTTTATCAGTACCGTGACCTCTATCTGAGCGACCATGCGTCAATGGCAGACCATCAATACGCCTATGCCTCGCGTATCAAGCTCTTAGCGGCCATTGACAGCCAACGACTCGATGTGGTGGTCATGAACGAAGAAGCATTTCAGTTTTTGGATAGCCGCGATTATCTGCTTGTGCTCGATAATGGTACAACATCTTATGAACTCGGCTCACAGAGCCTCTTTGGAGCTGCTGGTTTTGCCGATACCCTGCGCGTTGGGGTTATTGCCAACAGTCCGCGTCTTGCAGAGGCAAAAAGCTTCATGGAATACATCGGAGCCACGCATTAACTTGCATGACGCATGTGCTCCAGCCACACACGTGCTCGAGCTCCAGCCACACACGTGCTCCGGCCACGCATGTGCTCCGGCCACACACGTGCTCGAGCTCCAACCACTCAAGAGCGCCAACACCCATTAGCTCAGGGCAAACTCTTCAAGATTAATCAGCTGATGGCCGTATGCGTTGACAATCATCGTCCCTGAAGGATGCACCATCGACCGCTCAACCATCCCGTAGTTTAAGTGAACGTGTCCATAGAGCATGAGCTTTGGTTTGAGTTTGTTGAGCAACCAGTTGAAGCACTCAAAACCTTGGTGAGGATAGTCATCAAGGTCACCAAAACCTCGTGGTGGTGCATGGGTCACCAGCACATCAATGCCTCCTGACAGACGCGCTTTGAGGAGCAAACGCAGAGCTCGGCGCTTCATCTGTGACTCGCTGTATCCCACAATGTCATCACTGTAGTCACGAGAACCGCCCAGTCCCGCAAGACGAAGATGACCCATGCGCACCACCTTGTCGTCTAGTGCTGTTCCTCCCATGCGCTCATAGGCTTCCTCATCGGTGTCGTGATTTCCGCGAACAAAAGCAAGCGGCGCGTGAGCAAGCGTTGCCACATAGTCAAGATAGCTGGGAAGCAAATCCCCGCAGGACACCACACACTCGCAGCGACCTAACTCTCGGCTTGCCAAACGTGCCGACAAAACAGGATCTTCCATATCAGAAATTGCAAGAAGCTGACTCATAGCGCATCGGTCCCCAAGCTTTCAACGGCAGCACCTGCAACCTCAACATCAGCACGACCCCCACCTGACAACTCGCGTCCGCGAGGAATCGTTCCTTCTATGTTGCTACACAACCAACTCATCGATGCAATCTCAGAGTCGCTCATGCGCGGCTGTCCTTTTTGGTGTATACACTGTCCTTGCTGGTTCACGATGGTTCCATCAAAGGGGCTGGTAATGCCTTCTATAATGCTTCGCTTGAGTATCTCTAAGAGCTGACACTGTGACGGAGCAACGTCTTTGCTCATCTCGTAACCAACAATAGAGGTCGACAAACCCCACCAATAGTTATGGGTGAGCCCCTTTTTGGTTTTGTCTTTTCTCCATGAGGCGTCCTCTAAGGCACGCATAAGCAGCTCATAGCAGCGTGCCCAATCCCACAGCGGCTTTGCAAAGACATGATGGCCCTCATCCCAGCTGCCATCAGGCTTTTCTCCCAAGCTATACACGCCAAATGCCTCATTGCTGTTCTCGGGATTGGGATAATCCCTTCCGCTGATAACGCGTACTCCCTGTTCAAATAAGTCCTTTTCCCAGTCTGCATCTTCTGCAGAAAGCCACCGCAGATGTATGGTTACTTGGGGAGCAATAAGCTGAACTCCCAGAGCAAAGGCGTTTACCTCAGCAATGGTGCCAAAAATCGGAGAAAAGGCAGCGTAGCCTATATCTCTTGTTGGGCTCAAACTGGCGGCAAGTACCCCCAACAGGAACTTGACCTCATACATTCGAGCATGAAAGCTTCTTACTGAGCTACTTGAAAGATTCACAGCACAGTTAAATATCTTGAGCTTTGGGTGTGCAACAGCCGCACGAAGGCTCTGTTCCATCTGTCTGGGTGAGGGGGTAATAATTGCCTCGCATCCTTGGAGCTCTGCCTCATCAACCGCCTCATCAAAGGCTTTTTCTGTTGAGCAACCCGTAAACGACATCGTCTCAACAATCCCGTTGAGCTGCTCTTCAAGCTCGCATCTCCCCTGTTCATGAAGGGCTGCCCAACCCGACGTCTTGGGGCTTCGATCATAGATAAAGGCCAGTTTGAGTGTCTTATGGGGCAAAACCTTATCTGCAACGGCAGAAGCAACACTTCGTCTCTTAGAGGGAGGCTGATTGTCATAGGCTACATGCTTTTGGTGCGACGCATAGTCCAACTCGTCCCACATAGCCTTAATGCGCTCATCGAGCTCGGTCGATGATGCATTCAAAGGATTAGAGGTAGCATAAGCCTCAAGATAGAGAAGAAACGCATCTGCTGGCTCAAGTAGTATTCGCTTTGCAGCATGACGTTGAAACGCTGCCTCAAACAAGGCAAACGATGACGCTAGTTTTCGAACTGCCTCTTCTTCCCACTCATCTTCAAGATTGCGCCCACACAAGCGGGCAAGCTTGGCATAATCTCCTGCCTTTGACAGACGCAGACCATACAGGGGTGCCACACGGAAGAAACGCTCAAACTCGCGGTAGCGCAACAACTCGTCGCTTATCTCGGCATCACGCGGAGGCAAAACGCGCGTTACACTCGCAGCAATGGAGGGCATATCCAAATAGCGAGCAACCGACACACGCTTATTGCCTTCTTGCACGTAAAAGCGCTGCAGATACTCGTAAACCACAATGGGATCACGAATGCCCTCATCAAGCTGCTGCTCGAGAAGGGCAGACCACTTTGCTGCAAACTCAGAGCTCTCTTCTGCCACGGGAAAAAAGTTATGGGAGAACACCGGCTGGCGACCAGATGAGCGAGTTCCCGCAATCAAAGACACGGGAATCTCTCGGATACCCATGGGAAGCTCCCCTGCTGGCAAGCGTCCCGCAAGCATATCATCAAGTGCTGGCAAATACGGAGAAACCCCTCGTGAAAGGGCCTCTGCCATCTGCCGGCGTCCTTCTTTTCGCGCTTTACGATAGTCCTCGCCCAACATAGTTATCCTTACATAAGCTCAACTGACATGAGTGGCACCTACACTGCGACTGCCGAGAAATACCTCTACGACTGCCACGAATACACTACGGCTACCACGAAATACACTACGACTGCGTTATCTCATAGTGATGCGACACCAAATCCGCATCGAGCTGGATCCACGTATCACCTGAGCTGCGACGAATCCGCAGATGGGAGTCTTCAGGAAGTGAAACCTCAATATCGCCCTCAAGCGCAAAAGCCGGATGGGTATTTCTGAGCTCCATGAGCCGCAGAATCTCTTGTACTACGGGACGTGTAACCTCACTGGCAATCTCTTCTACGCTGTAATAATGGCGATTGATATTGCGTCCTTCTTTGGTGGATTCCAGCAGCTCAAGATCGTTTTTGCCTGCTAATAATCCCACGTAGTACACCATGGGAATACCCGGAGCAAACATCTGAATAGCGCGTGCAAGGACGTACGCTGCATCATCGTTTCCAAGTGCAGAATAGTAGGTCGTATTTACCTGATAGATGTCGAGGTTGTTGTATGCCTCAGTGTTATAAATCTTTTTGACATTAGCACCTTCTGAGAACATCTTCTCTTTGACCCAGTCGGTCTCATCGTCAGGAAGCAGATCTTTGACATCGACGATGCCTAATCCATCATGCGTATCGAGGGTTGTAAACTGGTGCTTGGGACTCATCTCAAGCCACCGCTTGAGATACTCGCCATTCCCTGAGTAGAGCGCATGCAAAGTCAGCACGGGCAAGGCAAAGTCATAAATCCAATAGCCCATATCTGCCACTTTGAATTGGATGGTGTAGTGCTCATGAATCTCAGGCAAAACCATGACATCACGTCCGAGCACCGACTGCATCTGCTGGAGAAGCTCGCCAGTCTCAGGCTGCACAAAAAAGCAGCTCGTTCCTGCCTTTTTGCAGGCATAGGCAAAGGCATCAAGTCTGATTATCGAAGCCCCGTTTGCTGCCATATGTGACAAGGTGTCGCTCAAGAACTGCTGAGCGCGCTTGCTCTCAACATTGATATCTATTTGTTCCTCGCCAAAGGTACACCATACTTTTTCAGTACTTCCATCCGCAAACTCGGCATCAACATAAGGCGCACGAGGTTTACGTTTATAGATAGTATCGACTTGCTCGTCGGTGGGAAAACCGCCTTCTTTTTCCCAAAAGTCCTTGTACCGAATGAAAAAGTCAGCAAACTCGCTCTCGTCCTTATGGGCGAGAAAATCTTGAAAATAGGGAGACTGCCGAGAAATGTGGTTAATCATAAAGTCAAACATGAGGTAGCGCTTCTCGCCAAGAGCCTTGACATCGTCCCAAGTTCCAAACGCACTGTCTACCACGTCATAGCGCATGGGAGCAAAGCCGCGATCGGCAGAGCTAGGAAAAAAGGGCAAGATGTGGACTCCACCAACTGCCCCATCAAGATGTGTGTCGAGAACTTCCTTGAGCTCTGTCAGGTTTTTTCCGAGGCTATCGGCATAGGTTATGAGCATGCATGTGTTTTGAATGTTCACGTGATTATCCTTTCGCTGAGCCATAAGGGGAGCCCCACCCCTCTGTAAGCAAAGGGCGGGGCACCGGGGAAAGAAGGAGAGCTAGCAATATATTGATACGTAAAAACCGCGTAGCTTCACATGTCTGGTGACATGTCTGGTAGGCCGAGTCATCGAGCTATTCGTAACTCTTGCACACGGGCTCGTTTGCAGCTGCAGAATCCTCGTCATACCAGATGAGATTGTTACTCGTCTCTTTGTCAAAGAGCTGGATAAGGTCGGGCTTTGTGGTAAAGGTGATTTCTGATCCCATCGAGACGTCTGCTGCAAGGTCAACGGTCGGAATAACCATAACAACCTCGTCGTCTGCTGAGCGAGCATGGATGTTGTACTCACTGCCCATCATCTCGGAGACCTCGACAGTTGCACTCAAGCCACCCTCACCCACGGTGATGTGCTGCGGGCGAATTCCCGCCACAATGTCACATGGCTGCTGTCCCTTTGCTTTGAGTGCCTTCTGCTGGAAATCGCTCAGCAAGAAGCGCTCGCCGCGAATCTCAGCATAGTAGCTGCCATTCTCAAGCAACAACGAGCAATTATCGAAGAAGTTCATAACAGGCATGCCAATAAAGCCTGCAACAAACAGATTCACCGGTTTGTTAAAGACCTCCATGGGAGTGCCGATTTGGTTAACATAGCCGTCCTTCATGATGACGATACGATCACCCAGCGTCATGGCCTCTGTTTGGTCGTGAGTAACATACATGAAGGTCGTGTTGATGCGATGGCGCAGCTTGATAATCTCAGCACGCATCTGATTGCGCAGTTTTGCATCAAGATTGGAAAGCGGCTCGTCCATCAAAAAGACCTTGGGGTCTCGAACCATAGCACGGCCAATTGCTACACGCTGACGCTGACCGCCCGAAAGAGCTGCAGGTTTGCGGTCGAGGTACTGGGTAATCTCGAGAATCTCTGCAGCCTCACGCACCTTTTGGTCTATCTCTGCCTTGGGGGTCTTGCGAAGCTCGAGCGAAAACGCCATGTTCTCGTAGACCGTCATTTGTGGATACAAGGCGTAGCTTTGAAACACCATGGCGATGTCGCGATCTTTTGGTGCGACATCATTCATAAGTTTGCCGTCGATATAGAGCTCACCACTCGTAATCTCTTCAAGACCCGCCACCATGCGCAGCGTCGTTGACTTACCGCAGCCAGACGGTCCAACCAAAACGATAAATTCCTTATCAGCAATGGTGAGGTTGACATCGTGGGTACCAACGTATCCATTCTCATAAACCTTTTTGATGTCCTTTAGGATAACCTCAGACATGCTCGCCTCCTTTTCTCAATCTCTCACAAACGTGTGTGTGCACTCGAGAGGTCATACTTATCAATATCTATCAGAGCTTCACCATCTGCAAAGAAACAAATCCCATCTGCAGATAGGTCGGTGGGAATGCACATTGCAAGCGTTTGCTCACCCTCACCAACGAAAATCTCAACACTAAAACGATCGAGAATAATGCGCAGCTTGAGCTCGTTTTCGTAGTCAATCACCGTACATTTGCGGTGGTGAACAACGTCTCTACGAAGCCCTGAATGCTTGCGATTGAGCTTGAGCTCGCTGTTGGCAGGCTTGAAACGAATCGAAGAGTGGAAACGCTCGTCTTGAGCAAACCAAATAGCAAATTCCCGATACTCCGCAGCATCTTCCACTGGATGAACCCGCACAGAAAGATCTACGGCACGCCCATGAACACCCCTGAAGACGCGCTCGCCTTCAACACGCACGCGTTCATAGTGAACATGGTTGCTCCTGAGCGCTTCAAGCTCACGAACCGGCTGCTGCAGCAGTCGATCATCTTTGACAGAAAGCTCTCGAGGAATTGCCACCTGACCAAACCATGACACATTGTTCGCCATCGAAATGGTGTCCCAGTTTTGCATCCATGCAACCATGATACGCCGACCATCAGGGGCGCAGGTTGTCTGCGTTGCATAAAAGTCGATACCATAATCTATTGCGTGACAAGACTCCTCAACAAAGCTTCCCGTTGTTTTGTCAACGTGGCCTATGAGAGCAAGCGTTCCATTTCCACTGGCAAACTCGTCACCTTGGGCGAGCATATCCTGAGGACTTACCAGCAAAACCTGCTTTCCGTCGAGTTCAAAGGTGTCAGGGCACTCCCACATGGTGCCAAAGCGGTCGTCATTGCTCGCATAGATACAAGCAAACTCCCACTTGAGGCCATCGGCGCTCGTGTACTTGAGAATCTTTCCATCGCCAGACTCACTGCACGCACCAACCACGCAGGCAAAGCTGCCATCTGCTTCCTGCCAAATCTTGGGATCACGAAAATGCTCAATGGTGAGACCCTCTGGAAGCAAATCATCAGCGATAACAGGGTTCGCATCATACTTGGTGTAGTTGTGTCCATCACCAAATGCGAGGCATTGAACCTGACGATCTGAGTGGGTGCCATCGGGCTTTCGTCCCGTATTTGAGACACCCGTATACATGAGCATGTGCGTTCCATCGGCCAGCTCAAGCCCGCTTCCCGAAAAGCACCCAAAATCATCGTAGGGCTGATCAGGAGCAAGAGCACAGGGAAGGTGTTCCCACATAAGCAAGTCATCGCTCACGGCATGTGCCCAGTGCATGGGACCCCATTTTGGCTCATAGGGATAATACTGGTAGAACAGGTGGTAGCGCCCTTGGTAGTACGAAAAGCCATTCGGGTCATTCATCCAACCAATTCGCGCTGGAAGATGGAAGAGTGGGCGCTCCTCAGAAGGGATGTTTACCGAGAACTCCTCTTCATAGATTCTGGCACGCTCGAGCTTCTGTACCTGCTGCGCTTCATCTTGCCTCTCTTGTGGCTCCATGCCCATGACCTCCCCTCACACAACTCGAAGCCACCGCGCATCAATGCGCGGCGGCTTGTTGGTATCACAGCTTCTAGTTCAGATATGCGTCCAGATACTTCTGGTGAATCTCGAGGAACTGCTCAAGACCGTAGGCATTCAGATCGTTTTGGAAGGAATCCCAGTCGGCATCGCTAAAGCCGTTCATAATCCAGTCAGACTTAGCAGTGTTGATGCACTTCTGGATGTCAGCCAAGAGGTTGGAAACCGTCTTTGTATCATCTGCCGTCATGAAAACGTTGGGGTAGCAATACTTGAAGTTCATGTCGGGCGTGTAGATATCCTTAATCCAGTCGAGACGATACTGAGCATCATCTGGGCAGGTCACATACACATCATAGTAGCTATCAAGGATTGCAAGCGGGCCGTTAACCGACTCGGCCTCACGAACCTCAACCGGGCTGGCATCACCGAGCGGTGCATGCTTGAGCATCTTTTCGCCCTTGTCGTTCTCGCTCAGCTCAAAGATGTCAAAGTCGTCATCCTCGCCATAGGTGCCCCAGTTGTTCTGCGGTGACTGGAAGGGGTCATACATCTTGTCGAGCCACGTAGCGACAAGTGCAGGATTAGCAGCAGCTGCGGTAATAACGCAACGGCCACGATCGAAACCTGAGGTAAAGGAGCCCGTTTGCGGCGTGATGTTCTTGGTGTCAGCCGTAAGTGCAGGCATGGGCACCCAACCCTTACCGGCAATCAGGTCATCCATGCTTACTTGGGCGATGTTTGCAACGTCCCATGAGAAGCACACGCCATAGCGACCACTCTTGCCCTTAGCAACATAGGTTGACCACTCTTGCGTGAAGGCTTCGGGGTCAATCAAGCCCTGCTCATAGAGCTTGTGGAGCCACTCGGTGCCCTTGCGGAAGCCTTCAGACGTAGCAACGCACACAACCTTGCCCTCATCGGTCACTGCAATGTGCTTGCCGCGATCGGGGTCACCATAGCCCTCACCAAAGCCATTGATGAGGATGTAGGGGTCTTGGTCACCGTCGTTTAAGATGCACGCCATTGGAATGATGTCGCCATCAACCTTGAACTCGCTCTTGAGCTTGTCGGCATTGTCCTTAAAGGCAACGAGAACTGCCTCAAACTCATCAACCGTTGTGGGCATCGAGAGGTTCAGGAAATCGAGCCAGTCCTTGTTGATAAAGGACATGTTACCGATGGTCTGAATAGCGGTCTTTTCATAACCCAGCTGCTCAATCCACGGAAGCGCCCAGATGTGGCCATTCTCGTCCTCGCACATGGTGCGATACTCAGGAGCCTGTGAGAACACGGCCTGCAGGTTGGGCATATAGGTGTCGATGAGGTCTTCAAGCGAGATGATGACGCCCTGCTTGGCATACTTGAGCAGGTCGGTGTCGCCAAAGCCTGCTGTGAAGATAAAGTCAGGCAGCGTAGCGGCATTGGACATCTCGAGAGCGATCTTGTCGCCCCACTGGTCAGACTGGATGGTCTTCCAATCGATGTGGACGTTGGTCTCTTCTTCGAGGCGCTTGAAGATGGTGCGGTTGTTTGGCTCTGACTCAGTTCCCGGAGGGAAGCTCGTCAAACCAGAAAGGGTAGCGGTTTCTTTCAAAGGAAGGGTCAGATCCTCAGGGTTGACGTTTGCTGCTGCGTCTCCACCACCTGCCGGAGCTCCACCGCCGCCGCAAGCGCTCAGTGCTGCTGCCGTGCTTGCTGCAGACAATGCGAGAAATGACCGACGATTCATAGTTGCCTTTTTCATAATTCCTTCTTTCCTTGTCATGTGCTTGGACACACTTTGTTTGGTTGGCGCGCTACACGCCTTGTTTGGCTGGCGCACTACACGCCACGTTTCGCTGGCGCTACACGCCTTGTTTGGCTGGCGCACTACACGCCACGTTTCGCTGGCGCTACACGCCACATTTGTGACAGGCTGCCCCCAACAACCGCCACAAAAAGACAGGCCTATCCCTTAACAGCACCTGCCATAATTCCATTGTCAAAATACTTCTGGAAGAACGGGTACATCACCAAGAGCGGAAGACTCGAAATGATGATGGTTGCATATTTGAGCAGCTCAGCAAGCTGTGCACGCTCTGCAGTTGACTGCATGTCGCTTACCATGCCCGGTTCTGGCTGATTTTGAATCAGGATGGAGCGAAGCACCAACTGAAGCGGCTGCTTAGAAGCGCTGTTGAGATAAATCATCGCATCAAAGTAGCTGTTCCACATACCAACGAACTGCCACATTGCGATGGTTGCCACGATGGGCGTACACACGGGAAGCAACACGCGGAAGAAGTAGACCATCTCGTTGGCGCCGTCAATCTCAGCTGCCTCTTGAAGGTCTTTGGGAATGCCTTGGTAGTAGGTACGAGCAATAATCATGTTCCATACGCTAAAGGCACCCGGCAGCAAGATTGCCCAAATGGTATCGAGCATGCCGAGCTGGCTGATAAGCAAGTACGTAGGAATCAGACCGCCACCAAAGAACATGGTGATCATGAAGATGAGGTTGAAGAACTTGGCTCCCTTGAAGTCACTTCTCGACATGGGATACGCAGCCAACAGGGTTACAACAACCGAAATGATGGTAAAGAGCACCGAGTAAATGATGGCGTTTCTAAAACCAACCCAGATTTGTTCGTTCGTCAAAACCCGCTCGTACGCCATGGTTGTCCACTTACTAAAATCAAAGCTCAAACCACTGTTTTGCAGTGTCACGGGGTCAACAAAGGAGGCCAGCACAATGTAGACCATGGGGAAGATAATGGCGAGACAGAAAAGCCCCAAGATGACATAACCAATAATGAGAATGACCTTGTCCTCAGCGGGATACTTTGCAAACTCGCTCTTTTTCTTTAGCTTTGCCATGCTGTGCCACCTCCTTAGATGCCCTTGCCGTCGTTCATCTTCTGGACAATCTTGTTCATCGAGATCAGGAGGATAACGTTGATGACGGTGTTAAACAGGCCTACTGCTGTAGAGAATCCGTAATCTCCGTCGAGAAGACCCATCTTGTAAACGTAGGTGGAAATGATTTCTGAGCTTGCAAGGTTGAGGTCGGTCTGCAGGGCGTAGGCTTTCTCAAAACCAACGCTCATGATGTTGCCCACACTCATAATGAACTGGATGAGAACGGTGTCTCGAATTGCGGGCCACTCAACAGCCTTGATTTGCTGGATGATGTTGGCGCCGTCGATGACAGCTGCTTCTTTGAGATCTTTACTTGCATTGGAAAGTGCCGCTGTGTAGATAATTGAGCCCCAGCCAGCACCTTGCCAAATACCAGAGGCAATGTAAATGGTGCGGAAAGCAGAAGGCATGGTCATGAAGTTCCAGTCGGTTCCCAACAGCATGTTGATAAGTCCTGTGGGTGACAACAAGATGCGTACAATACCGCACAAAACGATGACCGAAATGAAGTTGGGCATGTACAAAATGAGCTGGATTTTTTGCTTCATTTTGTTGCTCAGGATACGATTCAGCAAAAACGCCAAGAGAATTGGCGCTGGAAATCCCCACAGCAAACCAAAGACACTCAGTTTAAGCGTGTTCAGCAGGTAGTTCATAAAGTCGGGTGACGACAAGAAACGCTGGAAGTGTTCCAGACCTACCCACTCACTTCCAAACACTCCCCTAAATGGATTGTATTCCTCAAAAGCAATTAAGATACCGCCCATGGGAATGTATCTAAATACAATAGTCAAGAGAAGTGCTGGTAACAAAAAGAGTACGTAGAGTTGCCAGTGCTGTCGTACGTAGACTAAGACTCCGTGAAGTTTGCCTCCCTTCGTCTTATCCGAGGCTGTACTTAGCTGTGTCTGCTCCATACCCCACCCCTTCCTTGACAATGAACCGATAAACAATTGCCAATACACGTACTATTGCATGTGCACATCGAGCTTTACATATGCACCTTTATATTGTCAACTATTAATCTGCTGAGTGTGCATTTGCACCCTTTCAAATGTCACAATTACATTAAATGGGATTGTTCTGACAAGCATCACAATCGCTAATACGCGATTAGTTGTGCACGGGGGACAACAGAACGGTGAGAGCGGACAAGTGAGCTTCCCGCCCCGCTTGCGGCTTATGTCGGCTTTCTCGGCAAGCTTGCGTCAACCTTCTCGGCAAGCTTGCGGCAACCTTCTCGACCAGTGTTCACAACTGTACGAACTTCTTGGCTTAAAAAACCACCCAAAAGAGGTGATAACTCATCTACCTGCGGGTTTTTATGTTTCGTAATTGTTACGTCTGAAAATGTTCGTACAGTAGATGCTTCATCGAAAACTGCTTAACCTGCAACAGGTCTACTTGATACGATAAGTCTCCTCATACATTGTTAACTGGTTTTCTGAGGAGTGTGTGATGGCATATCTGTTAGGGCGAGGAAGTGCCATAGAGTGGCTTCGGTATCAACGTTCCATTGACACCGCTCGTAACCAGCGAGTTTTGTTCTATCCCAACCTCGAAGGCAGTCGAACACGGCTGAGCAGCCATTCTAGTTTCCTCAAAGGTTTAACGCTGCCAATTCAACTCATCGTTCGGTCGAACGAGCATCGCCGTCCCTCAGCTATTGCAGACTGCCATGTCGTAACAACATCTAGCGGTAAATACGAGGCACTACAAATTCAGCCAGGTCTTTATTGTTCAACACCGAGCTTTGCCTTCTTACAAATGGCAAATATGCTCACCGAAAGCGAGCTTTTGTTCTTGGGAATGGAATTGTGCGGGAGATTCTCAATTGAGAAAAACCATGTATGCTTTCGAGAGCAAATCTGTACACCCCAAATGCTCATTGATCTAATCGAGGACAACGAGAGAGTCAGGGGACGCAGGAAAGCTTTGGCAATTGCTCGACAAGTTGTTGAGGGTTCGGCATCGCCCATGGAAAGCGCTCTTACCCTTATCTTATGCGCTCCCCAAAGCTGGGGTGGCTTTGGACTCCCTCAGCCACAGCTCAACAAAAGCATTCCTGTTGATAAATCCATACGTCATCTGTGGAGTGAAGAATACATCACCCCGGATTTGCTTTGGGAGAGTGCAAAGCTCGTACTTGAATACGACAGCACCCAGCATCACACGACGTCTCGGCAGCTGGCTCGAGATGCTTCTCGACGAGACATATTCCAGCAGATGGGGTTTCGCGTAATCAGCGTCACTGGGTTTCATATGTCGAGACCTCTCGAGCTCGAGCGCGTTGCTACTCTTATAGCTCAACATCTTGAGATAGATGCTCCGCGCATTGATATTGAACAGTGGAATGATCGTATGTCTTTTACTGCCCACATGCTTACACTAGCTACCCAACCAGAAAAACTGCTTGCTCTCCCACGTCCAAAGAATGTTAAGCGAAATTGGTCGAGTCGTTGGGAGCCACTACTTCCGTTTGATCCAAGGGAATAGCCTTTGCTTGGGTTGACAAGTTATGGTAGATAGTGCGGATATGCAGGGCGGATAGCGAGAGAACCGCTGACGGCATTCTCGACCAACTTGCATCAACATTCTGGTCAGTGTTCACGACGGTATTCTCGACCGACTTGCATCAACCTTCTGGTCAGTGTTCACGACTGTATTCTCGACCAACTTGCATCAACATTCTGGTCAGTGTTCACAACTGTACGAACTTCTCGGCTTAAAAAACCACCCAAAAGAGGTGACAACTCATCTACCTGTGGTTTTACATGTTTCGTAATTATTACGTCCGAAAATGTTCGTACAGTAGCGACAGTAGCGAACCTCTGCGCCTCGTAGGAACAAGGATAACTGCTTACGTTACGCGATGAGCTTCTATGCTAGCTATGCAGCAAGTCTTCAATAGCTTGCAGCAGCCTTCTTAACCGACAACACCCTGACCTGCGGATGGTGACAGACGAAGCTTACGTCCAGTTCTCGTCGTCTTCATCTTCTTCGCTGTCTTCTTCCCAGTCGGTGTAGCCCCAGAAACTATCGTAGCCTCGATACCACGGACTAAACGGATCACCTTGTGCGTCCCGTGCCCGTTGCTCAGCGCTCGATAGTGCCTGTCTCGACATGTGAGCCCCGACAGCATGAAAGAAAATACCTTGTCAGACCATGTATGATAGTAATCGCACCACTCTTCCCACATGACATACCTCCCTAATGACACATATTAGGGATTAGGGATTAGGGATGAGAGATTCGATTTGAGAGATGCTGCTTTGTATCCCGAGCACAAAAAACCGCGCTAAAGATTGTAGATGCTGCTGAACTTTTGCTCGAGGTAGCGTGTGTAATGGCTCGAGTCGAAAGCAGAGCCAGTGGCGTCGAGCACAAGTTGTGCAGGGTCTTTTGAGCGTCCATGCTGCCAGATTTTCTCGCCAAGCCATGCCCGAATGGGAGCCAAATCTCCCCGAGCAACAAGCCCATCAAAGTCCACCCCATCTGATTTCATAGCATCCAAGAACTGAGTGCCATAAGCGCTTCCCAATACGTAGGTTGGGAAGTAGCCAAACATACCATCTGACCAGTGCATATCCTGTAGCGGACCCGAGCTCACATCGGGCACATCAACGCCAAGGTAGCTCTTGTAGCGCTCAGACCACAGGCGCGGGATGTCGCTCACCTGAGCCTCGCCCGAAAACACTAGCTGCTCAATCTCGTAGCGAATCAACACATGCAAGGGATAGGTGAGCTCGTCGGCCTCAGTACGAATGAGCGACGGCTCGGCACGGTTGACAGCAAGAAAGAAGTCATGCGGGTCGACCTGCGCAAAATGACCGGGGAAATGCTTCTCAAGCAAAGCAAGCAAATGGGGCACAAATGCCTCGTTGCGACCCACATAGTTTTCAAAGAAGCGCGACTGCGACTCATGGATGCCCATGGAGCTACCCCCGCCGAGCGAACAATAGTCGAGCTCAGGGTTGACACCTTGAGAATACGAAGCATGACCGCCCTCGTGGAGCACCGAATAGAGGCTTGAGACAACATCATTCTCGTTAACGTGTGTTGTCACGTAACCACATTGAGACACGAGGCCCTCTGAGAAGGGGTGCTCACTCTCAGCAACAACGAGAGCATCCATGTTAAGTCCCTCAAGCACCAACAAATCATGGGCAAACGCCATCTGAGCATCATGAGCATAGTGACCCTCGAGACAAGCTCGACTTGGCTGCCAACCCTTCTTTTGAATGTCTGCCACCAAAGGCACAACGCAATCTTTGATGTCACTAAACAGCTGGTCATACATGGGTCGCGTGGAGCCGTATTCATACTCGTTGAGCCATACATCGTACGGGTCAGCGCTCGCGTTTTTGTATGCCGCGAGACGCTTCATGCTCTCGACAATGCGCTCCAAGAATGGCTCAAACGATGCCCAGTCGTTATTGCGCTTTGCACGCATCCACACCTGTGTTGCTTCGTTGGTCAGGCGAGCAAAGTCTGCTGCTTCATCTGCAGGAAGGTCGAGAAACTCGGCGCGGTCTCGCTTGACAATGCGCAGCTGTGCTTGGCGTCGCTCATCGAGCAATCCCTGCTCGGCTGCCTCGGTGAGCGTATCCAAAACGCTGGCAATTTCTGGTGCACACATGAGCTTATGAAGCTCAGTCTCGAGTGTGGCAAGCGCCTCTCCGCGGGGTTCAGTTGCCAAGGGAGGATCTGAAATCTCACCGTTCGTTACAATGGTTGTAATGGCGTAATTGAGCGCAAATCTGAGCTGCTCAAAGGTATCGAGCTGTTCGAGTGCCTGTGTTGTGCTGTTCTCGTATGTCATGAATCCTCCTGATAAGAAAGGGCACAAGCAGCCCCCCAACCATTGGCTCTTGAATCATTCGCCGTGTGTATGCTTGGTAATTACTTGTCCATCTTACCTCACTGAGGCAGTGTTGCGACGAGGACGTTGGTTTCGGGCTTCGTGGGATTTTCAGGATTTGCTGCAAGTACACGAATCTCGTCAAAATAGGGCTCACACGCTGCGCGTGCTTGATCGAGAAGCTCTGAGCCTTTTCCCTCGAGCGGACACATTACATTGGCAAGATAGATTCCATCTGCCAGCAAATGTTTCTGAATAAGCGACATACCGTCACTTTGCAAGAGCTGCTGCAGGGGCTTTTTGCGCGAAAACGCATCGTTGACGATAACATCGTATGAGCTTTGACAGCTCGCAAGATAACTCATGGCATCATCGCAAATCAGTCCCAGACGTCCCGATTCTTCCAAGCCATACTCTTTAACAAGGCGGTCGAGACCAAAATGTTTGTGCGCAAGCTGCGTCATCGCCGGATCAATCTCGACCACATCAACGTGAATATCATCGTAGGCAGCAATCAGGTATTTTGGCAGCGAGTATCCCCCGCCGCCGAGCACCAGAATGCGAAACGGCTGCCGTGCATCAGCTGTCTCTGGCTGCCGTGCATCAGCTGTCTCTGGCTGCCGTGCATCAGCTGTCTCTGGCTGCTGCATGCCTCTGCGCTTTTTGGCGCGCTCTATCTCTCGTGCCATGAGGCGATGATACAGACACACTGGCACACACCACAGCTCATCGCTTGTATAGCTCATCGACTGAAAAGTTCCACCCACATTGAGCACCCGAACAGCGGTCTTGTCCTCATCTTCCGTCTCAAACACAAATGCGGGGCCAAACTTTGTTTTCCAAGCAACATAAACCCCTCGCCGCTTGAGCAGCCATGGGGTGGCTATCCAAGTAGCGAGGGATATAAGCGACAGTATGACAACAACTATCAGCCAGTGTGGCATACGTTAATTGACTTCCTCCGCACCTTATGCGGTTTTCTCGCCAGTCGTTGGCAGGATGTGAACGTCATCTTTGGTAAAGGCAACAAAGGCATCGTCGCCAACGTCGTAGATCTTGTGATTCTTGGGATTGAAGTCGGTAATCTTGATGAGGGTATCGCCCACCATCACGTGGTAGTTTTGGTAGTGACCCATAAAGCGACTCAAGATGACCTTGGCGGGCAGTACACCTTCATCTGCCAACACCGCAGCTTCGGGACGCAAGACGAGCGAGCAGGTATCCCCTACCGACACGTCGTCATCAACACTCGATACCTCAATGCTGTTGCCCTCAACCGTAACCACGCCCGATGCGCCATCCTTGGCAGTGAGGTTTCCGCGCAAGAAGTTCGACTCGCCAATGAAGTCTGCAACAAACTCATCTGCGGGCTTGTAGTAAACCGTGTGGGGATCTCCAATCTGTGCCACAAGACCCTTTTTCATAATGATGATTTCGTCAGACATAGCCATAGCTTCTGACTGGTCATGCGTAACGTAGATGGCGGTAATGCCTGCCTCTTGCTGGATGCGACGAATCTCGTTTCTCATATCCACACGAAGCTTGGCGTCGAGATTTGAGAGTGGCTCGTCAAAGAGCAACACGCCCGGCTCAATAACCAGCGCGCGAGCAAGCGCCACACGCTGCTGCTGGCCACCCGAGAGCTGATTGGTCATGCGGGCTTCCATGCCTTCGAGGCCCACGAGTCCCAAAATGCGAATAACCTTCTCGCGAATGATTTCTTTGTCCATATTGCGCAGCTTCAAGCCATAAGCAACATTGTCAAAGATGTTGTAGTGAGGCAACAAGGCGTAGCTCTGAAACACCATGGCGGTGTCGCGCTTGTTTGGCGTGAGCTCGTTGATAGGCTCATCACCCAGATAAATCTCACCCTCGTCAGGGCTTTCAAAACCGGCAATCATACGCAAAATCGTAGTTTTGCCACAGCCCGAAGGACCGAGCAGGGTTACAAAACTACCTGGCTCAATGTTAACGTTGGCATCGTGAACTGCGTAAAAGTCTTTCTTTGTTTTGGGGTCTTGGTAAATCTTGGACACATGCTCAAGACGGACGCCTTTTTGTTCTGTGGCCATTGCTTAGTCCTCCTCTTCGACAAAGGCGCGGCTTGTTCCAAAGCGCTTGATGAAGAAGTTCATCAGCAATACGGCGCCATAGGTAATGATGATAAGAATGGTGGCAAACGCGCAGGCAGAGCCGTAGGCTCCCTTCTCGGCAAGCTCGTTAATGCGTACAGTAATGAGCAGGTAGCGCGGCGTTACCAGCAAGATGATGGCAGAGATTGCCGTGATTGAGCGGACAAACGCGGTGACAAGACCACTCAAGAACGAGTCCTTAATAAGTGGCAGGGTCACTGTCATGAAAACCTCGAAGCTGTTTGCTCCCATGTCATAGGCCGACTCTTCAATGGACTTGTCAATCTGGCGCAGCGCCGAAATGCCGCTTCGGGTTCCAGTGGGAAGCGAGCGCACAATAAAGACAATCACCAAGATAATGCCCGTTCCGTAGAGTCCCTGTAAAATGCCCGAACCAAACAGCCCACCCGAAAAACCGCGGATGTATCCCACGCCCAAAACGGTGCCCGGAACTGCCATAGCAAGCATCGAGACCGCCTCGATAAAGCCTTTGCTCTTGAAGTTTCGTTTGACCACAAGGTAGGAAATAATCATGGAAAGCAGCGCTGTTATGGGGCTTGCAATCAGAGACAAAATAAAGGAGTCTTGGAAGGCCTTGAAGCCCTGCTGTCGAGTGAAGATTTGCTCAAACCACTTGGTAGTCAGGGTAAAGTCGCGTCCCCACGTCTTGAACAGTGCTCCAAAGGGCACGCAAATGTACATGCCCACAACAAAGATGGCAATGAGCAAACAAATGGTTGCAAGAGGAATGCGCACGGAGTTATCCGTAATGAGCATACGCGCACGACTAGCTTTGCCGGTCAGCGTTGCTGTAGAGCGCGCCTCGAGCACATACTTTTGAACGACAAACATAATCAAGGTGATGACGAGCAAGACCACCGCCATTGCTGCGGCACCGTCTTTGTCGTATGCACCGGTAATTTGCAAGTAAATCGAGGTTGCAAGGGTATCGTAGGAACCACCGATAATCATGGGGTTGGCAAAGTCTGCAATCGACTCGATAAAGGTCACGAGAAACGCATTGCCCAGACCAGGCAAAATAAGCGGGAAGGTAACACTCGTAAAGACCTTCCAGCGACTAGCGCCCATATCACGAGCAGCCTCTTCGAGCGATGGATCGATGTTTTTGAGCAGACCTTTGAACATCATGTAGCACACCGGGAAAAAGGTGAGCGTTTGCACCAAGGTGATGCCCCAAAAGCCGTACACGTTGTTGTCGGGAATGCCCAACAGGTGGCGCGTAATAATGCCAGCACGACCAAAAAGCATGATGACAGACAGTGACAACACAAAGGGTGGCGAGACAACCGGAAGCATCGACACCACTTTGAACAGACCATCCATCACCTTGGTCTTGAGCTGTACGTACTCCTCGACATAGGCAAAGAGCAAACCAACGAGTGTCGAGAGAACACCTACCAAAAATCCCACTTTGAGCGTGTTCGCAATGGCCGTTCGGAAGTTGGGCATGGCAAGAACACGCTGGAAAATCGATAAGGTGGGGCCCTCTTCGGTAATAAAACTGTCAACCATGAGGACAGCTAAGGGATACAGGATAAACAGGGTGAGAAATGCGATGAGAACGACGATGGTTCCAATGAGAATTGGATCGGCAAAGAGCTTTTTGCGGTCGAGCTCAGCGCTTCTGGAGCGTGCCATATACGAGACTCCCTCCTAACTCAAAGCGATTGGCGAACAGAACAGCGATGCAGCCAAAGGTGAAACGAGCTGTACGGGCGGGTACGAGCCGTACGAGCTGTACGAGCTGTGGGCATGCAAGCAAACCATACAACGAGCCGGGCGTTGGAACACCACCCAACACCCGGCTCGAGACTCAAACTACCTCAAAGGTGACAAGGGGCTGAGTTGTTGCGCTCCGCCTTACTCTGTCTGGAAGCGATCCTCGCCCGTATCGGCACCACCGGCTGCGAGTGCCTGCATGACTTCCTCGATGTAGGTCTCGGTGTTGTTCTTTGCATCCTCGAAGTCGTAATCGATGGTGTTGTTCATGTCGAGACCAAACTCGGTTGCGAGCTCGGGCTGTCTTGCGTTGTTGATGACGAGGAACTGATAGGCACCAGCCTCTGCTGCACGCTCGACGCAGTCAGGCGTGAGTGCATACTCAATCCAGAGCTTCGCTGCGTTGGGGTGCTTGCAGCCCTTGAAGATTGCGGTAGCGCCAACCTCAAACGAGGTGCCCGACTTGGGCAGAATCAGCTCGATGTTGTCATAGCCGTTGTCTGCAATCTGGAAGATGGCGTCGTGAAGGAAGCCAATGCCAATGACGCACTCGCCCGAACCAACATTCTTGGACGGGCCAGAGCCACTCTTGGTGTAAACGGCAATGTTCTTGTCGAGGTCAACGAGGTACTGGATGCCCTCATCGTGACCTTTCATCTGAATCATGGTGTTCACAACGAGCTTGGCGGTGCCAGCGGTGTTGTAGTTGGACAGCCAAATGAGACCCTTGTACTTCTCGTCGAGAAGGTCATCCCAGTCCTGCGGAGCGTCAAGGCCCAAGCGCTCAAGCTCTTCTTTGTTGACAAAGAAGCCGAGAATGCCCTTGTAGATGCCATACCACTGGCCATCGGGATCGCGATACATGTCGCTGATGAGGTTGGTAGCGTTCTTTGCCTCGTAGGCCTCGAGCAGGCCCTTGGTAACGGCAACGTTGTAAGGATCGGTGGTGCCACCAAACCAGACGTCTGCAGACGGATTGCCGTTTTCTTCTTCAATCTTGGACTCAACTTCGCCCGTGGAGAGGCGCTGGAACTGCGTGTCAATGCCATAGAGCTGCACAAACTTGTTAACACAAGCAGCTACGTGGTCCTCTTCGCAGGAACCGTAAACAATCAGCTCACCGTCTTGCTTGCCAGCCTCGATGATGGCAGCGTCAATGGCGCCCGTGGCGTCAGACACAGCGCTGGAGCTTGCGGATGCCTCAGCAGCAGAACCGGATGCCTCGGTAGTAGCGTTTCCACCGCCGCCGCAGCCAGCCAGACCCATTGCTGCAATGGTGGCGCCGCTTACGCCAATAAAGTTCCTGCGCGTCAAGTTACTCATAGGTAATCCTTTCCCCGTGGCGTCCCTGTATGAGACGCCGTTTTGATAATGCGGTATTGTCATCTCTCCTCAGTATCACTACCTCAATAGAAGCATTTTGTTACTTTGGGAACAGATTCGCATCAAGTATTCGATTAACGGCATGTTTCGGCGCATTAACTAGCATGTCAGATGCTTCAAACAGGCCTTATCCCGTGTTTTGCAAGCCTGCAGCTACTCCAGAAACGGTACTTAAAATGAGATAGATTCTGTCCTGAAGCTCTTGCTCACTCATGTTTTGAGAAGCAGCTCTCAGCTGACGCAGGGCACGCACTTGCGTAAGCGACAAAGCGTTTACAAAGGGCAGGCGAGCTCTTACGACTGGTCCCAGCACACGCCTGTTTTGAAGTGGCCAACTTCCGTCTACGATGGCAAGCACCCACTTCTTTGTGAGCTCGAGTTCGTCGATTACCATCGTGGCAAGGTCGTCTCGCTCTGCGAGTGCTAAATACATGGATGCAATGCGGGTGTCGGTTTTTGCAAGCGACATCTCGATATTGTCGATAAACGTGGTAAACAAGGGCCACTCTGCGTATGCCTGTCGAAGCATCTCAAGGTCTGACAGCTGTTCACAGGCAGTTCCCAAGCCATACCACGCAGCCAAATTCACACGGGCCTGCGACCACGCAAAGACCCAAGGAATCGAGCGCAAATCGTCGAGCGATTGTGCTCCCAGTCCGCGCTTTGCTGGACGAGAACCAATGGGCAAAAGACCAAGCTCTGCTAATGGCGTGACTTGCGAGAACCACTCAGCAAAACCGTCCTGCTCAAGGAGGCGTTTATAGCTGAGGCGCGACTGGGTGTCGAGTGCATGCGCCATGTGAGCATAACGCTCGGCAGCCTCGCTGTTCCTTTGCTCAATGCTCGGTGCTGATTGCAAAAGCGTTGCTGCAGCGACCGACTCAATATGGCGGCGAGCCAACGTAGGATCTCCGTAGCGAGCAAAGATGACTTCGCCCTGCTCGGTAAGCTTGAAACGTGCGTTGACCGATCCTGCTGGCTGCGCCAAGACAGCATGATTGGCAGGGCCTCCCCCGCGCCCAACGGCGCCACCTCGACCGTGCATGAGGGTAAGATCAATGTTGTTTCGCTGAGCCCACGCTGCAATCGCTGCACTTGCATCGTGTAGTGCCAGCGTTGCTGAGGTAGGACCTGCATCCTTGGATGAATCGGAGTAGCCCAGCATCACTTCAAGCTGACGTCCATTATGGTCAAGTCGCTTTTGGACTTCTGGGATTTCGAGCATATCATCAAGAATTGAGACCGCTGCTTGCAGGTCTTCGAGCTGCTCAAAGAGGGGGATAACACTGAGTTCGGGCACGTCTGCCTCACGCGCAAAAGCCATGCGTGCAAGCTCATAGACATGCTGGATGTCGCTGGCAGCGCGCGTAAATGACACAATGTAGCGCTGAGCGGCGCGCTGACCATTTCTCTTCTGAATGGTGGCGATGGCTCTAAAAGTATCGAGCACCTCTAAGGTCATCTCTGACAGCTCACCTGTTTCTTGCGGCAAACCGTGCTCGCGAATATCCTCAAGGGCACGTGTATGCACCACTGAATGCTGACGAAACTCCATCTCGACCAAGTGAAAACCAAAGGTCTGCGCCTGCCAGATAAGCTCTTGGACAGGGCCCCACGCACTTCTCACCGCACCTGCATCTGCAAGCGAGTCTTGGACAACATGCAAATCAGAAAGGTACTCATCAACTGAGGCATACATGAGGTCTGCGGTACGCTGCCGCGTGGCATCAAGGCGCTCAGAAATCATGAGCATCACTGCTCGGTGTAGCTCGCCGTTTGAGCTTGCCAACGCTCGACTACTCAGCTCTTCGCTGAGCTCAATCTGCGAACCCCACAGCCGCATGAGCAGACGCGAGGGCTGAGTGGTACTGGCATCGAGGGTGAGTGTTGTTCCAATGAAGCGTGTTTTGTCGGCAAGCGCTTCGATGATGTGAACGCGAAACTGCTCTGCCACCTGCCTGCTCACCCGCGCCGTAACCAAGGGATTGCCATCTCGGTCAGAGCCAATCCACGATCCCGGATGAAAAAAAGCAGGGCAGACCGGCTTTTGCGTACCAGATTGCTCCCCTTGCTGCCAATCATCAAAACGACGATAGACCTCGGGCACCATATCAAACAAGGTATTGTCAAAGATTTCGATGATGGTATCTGCTTCTTGTACGGGTGTTGGCTTTTTAAGTGCGATAGGACTTGTCCTAAAGAGAGTGTCTATCTCTTGGAGAAGACGGCGCTCATTTTCAAGCAGCTCGATGCCGCCCAGATGTGCACGCTGTTCCACGAGAGCTGCAATACGCCGTATCTTGCCCTCGATGGCCTTGCGACGTGCCTCGGTGGGATGAGCCGTAAATACTGGGCGAAACTCAAGACGCTCGAGCAGGTCGTCGGCACAGGTCTCCCCACATTCTTCAACGAGAGAACGATACGCACTCACGAGTTCGTTGCTTGGCTCTGCCTGCCCGCCCAGCTGCTCTGAGCGCTCGCGCCGACGCAAGGTATCAATGCGAAAGCGCTCTTCAGCAAGGTTGGCAAGGTGAAAAAACGCCGCGAACGAACGCATGACCAACAATGCCTGCTCATCGGTAAAGCTATCGATTATCTCGACCGCACGGGCAAGCGCTGCAGATTCACCACTCGAATCCAACGAGATAACCTCAGACTCATAGCTCGCATCAACCATCAGGCCGAGAAGCTCGTCGAAGGCATGGCACATCTCGGCGTTATACTCGCCCAACACACGTCTTACGAGACGCAAAAACAGCTCGAGATCTTCTCGCAATGACTGTGGAACATCGACCGCTCGCAGCAGACTTGCAGCTTTGTGAGCATCAGCTGATGCATGCATTCCAAACTCATTCATACCTGTCCTCTCTCGTACTGTCGACCACCATAGCACGGCTTTTCGAGCAGACCGAGCGCAATGAGCTACAATCCCTAAAGACGTAACCAAACAACATGAGCAGCCAACACAGGTAGTCCGCACCTCATGCACACCAGCGGACTTGTATATTGAGGCACTCATGAGAGGCGAATGGCAAGTGGTGATACGTGGATAACACACCCTACAGACCAAGACGAGGCTCACAGCCTTCAAGACGTCGTGACACATCGAAACCCTACCAGCGCACTCGGCAACAAACACAGAAGGTGCACGGTTTGCGTGGCATCTATGCTCGCATCCAGCACGTGTTTGCTGGTCGAGCAGGTAAGGAAAAGGAACGTGAGCCATCTGCGGTGTCGCGGCTGGTCAACGGCTGGTGGAATCGCTTAATTGCCGCTGTGTACAGTGGTTCTTTATCTGACGAAACTGAGCGCTATGCCTCGCACAGCACGAAGCGAGACTACGTGTGGAACAGCGTTGGTTTAGCTGCATGGGGATTCATTTTTCCCATCCTTACCATTGTTGCCAGCCAGACTGTTGGAGCTGAACAGGCGGGTCTGTTCTCGATGGCATTTGTCATTGGCAACCTGCTGCTCTTTATTGGCAACTACGGCGTGAGGACGTATCAGATTTCAGACATCGATGAAGAGCATTCGTTTTATGACTATCAAATCAATCGTATAATTACCTCAGTGATTATGCTTGTTGTTGGCATTGCATGGTGTCGCATCAGAGGCTACGACGAAACTATGACGCTCATTTGCATGGGCGTCTTTGTCTATCGCATGATTGACGGACTTGCCGATGTCTATGAAGGTCGCTTGCAGCAGTTTGACAAGCTCTACCTCGCAGGTGTTTCACAGACGCTTCGCTCTGTCCTTGTTATTCTCGCCTTTTCGCTGGTGGTGTTTGTGACCAGAAACTTGGTGCTTGCATCCATTGCCATGGCCATAGCTTCACTTGCATCGTTTGTGCTGCTCACCTTGCCACTCGCTCTTTTCGAGACACCAAAGTCGCGAGAGTTTAGCCCGCGCGAGTTGGGCATCATTTTCAAGGACTGTTTTCCGTTGTTCACGGCACTGTTCTTGTATGCACTCATTGACAACATGCCCAAGCTGGTTATGGAAGGGACACTCACCTATGACAACCAGCTGTACTTTAATGCGATGTACTTCCCCGCACATGCCATTGTTATGCTTGCGGGCATTGTGTATAAGCCCCAGCTCGTGAGACTTGCAGCCCTGTGGTCTGAGCCCGACGAACACCGCCGCTTCAACATTATTGTGCTGGCAATGTTTGGCTTTATTGCAGGCATTACCTTGGTAATTGGTTTGGTGATTGCGTGGGTTGGCATCCCGGTTATGAGCGTGCTCTACGGAATTGACTTTGAGCGCTTTCGCACACTAACCTATGTCATGGTTGTTACGGGCGGAGTAAGTGCAGCGATTGATTTTCTCTACCAGATAATTACGGTTTTCCGCGAGCAGGGTTCGGTTACGCGCTTGTACCTCATCGCCTTTGTCTTTGCGGTACCCATCTCGTTCTTGCTCATCAATTACTCAGAGCTCTCAGGTGCCGTTGTGGACAACCTCGTGATTATGGCGATGCTCTTTGTTTTGCTGGTCACCGAGTACTTCACCATCAAAAAGCGCCTAGATACGTAAGTGCGGGTTTTGAGCCGGTGCGGCTGGCGGGGCTCACGGTTGGCGGGGCTCACGGTTGGCGGGGCTCACGGTTGGGCTTCTCGCGCGGTTGGCGAGGGTTCTCAGGCAATTCATACACTCTTTCGCTATTATTCGCACTCGATTTTTTTGAGTCCGAATAAAGTGCAAAATGTGTATACTTTGCAAATTCCGATTCATACACTCTTTTGCAATTACTCGTACTCGTTTTTTTCGAGTACGAGTAAGTTGTTAAATGTGTATGCTTTTCAAAAAACCATCGAGCTATGCCTTGGGTATCCAACAGAATCGAACAGTGGCTTGAATACCCAACAGGATTGAACCATACCTTGGATACCCGACAGGCTCGCTCCTTGAGAAGACGTGCACCGACCGATATTTCGGCGAAAAATCCCCCATTTATTTCAAATATGTCTAATCTCCGTTGATTTCTTGCAACATCCCCTAGTTTGTCAACGCATTTTAGACAACTAGTCATTCAAACAACAGAGGATAGACAAAGGAGACAGCAATCTCGGGGAGTAGCCATGGGCGGACAACATAACAACCGCTTGCGAGAACTACGCAAACAGACGGGTAAGACTCAGGCGCAAATAGCAGCTGAACTCGGTGTCAACAAGGCTACCTACTCAACTTGGGAACTTGGTCGTACAGAACTCAAGGCAGACAACATAGTTAAACTCGCTAAGTATTTTGGCTGCTCGCCCAACGAAATTCTCGGTTTTGATGGAAGAAGCTCATTGAGAACAATGGACATCTTTGAAGAGCACTACGTTACCCTGTTCCAAAAGCTCGCGCCAAACTATCGAGATGCCATCATTGAGATCATGAGCGGCTGTGCCAAGCCACGACCCCCGAGACGACCGAAGGCCTAACTCGCACCATCCCAAGACGACCGAAGGCCTAACTCGCGCAATTCCGAGATGACCGAAGACTTAGTTTGCGGGATTCCGAGACGCCCGTGGCTAAGCGTACAGCCATAACTTCGCCTGCAGCTGAAAGCCTCCACACAACGAAGCAGGCCGTTAGCCATGAGTAGAGTCGGCTCACATTGACTCAAGTTGGGTTGGGTTGAGTCGGCTCACATTGGGTTGGGTTGAGTCGGGTCGCAAGCTGACCCGAGTCGGGTCGCGAACTGACCCGAGTTGAGTCGCAAGCTAGCCCGAGCTAACTCACGTTGTCCTACGACCAGACTCCAAGACCTTTTGCAATTATCGTTATGAAATCCTGCACGTTAGTCACAATCGTCGTGGCGGTAAGACTGCCCCGATCGAGAAGCTTATTCACCACAAACTCATCAGCATCAATCGCGTAGAAGTACACCGGACGAATAGTTCCATCATCGAGCACCTTATACGAGGGGGTCATATTACCTGTGGCTATCGTATGAAGCATGGTCGCAAGACAGATAACACAGGTTGCTTCCTGCGCATATTCACGCATAGCTGCCTGACCCTCATAGGCATCGCCAATAACCTCAGGCAAGGGACCATCATCTCGAATTGAGCCCGTGAGCACATAGGGAACGTTCTTCTTATCGAGGGCATACATAATTCCATCTGAGATGCCGTACTCTTCGATAAAAGCATGGATTGAACCCGAGCGTCTCACCTTGTTGATAACGTCGAGATGGTGATAGTGACCACCTTCATGTTGATGCTGCGTATAGATGTCTTGTCCCAATGCGGTCTTGAGCAGGGCACCTTCAAGATCATGGGTGGCAAGAGCATTGCCTGCCATGACTGCATCGACATAGCCTTCCTCTATCATGCGCTGCATGGCAAAGCGCGCATCATAGTCAAAGCTAAAGGCGGGGCCCATCACCCACAGCACCTTTCCGTACTCGCGCTCATATCGCAGCAATTCCATGAGTTTGTCGTAATCACGAGCAAAGGACGTCTCACGGCTTCTGCCCTGACGAAACACAAACTGGTCAGAGTTCTGCGAAGCATCGGGGTCATCAAAGCCAGTCGAGTGAACGAGCACCCCTTCTGATCCATCCTCGCTTCTGCCGAGAACAACTCGGTCTCCTCGTTTCAAGTTGCGGTTCTCGACAACCTCGACACTACCATCGTCTCTGATTACCACACTTGAATCCATACGGCTCTTTGGGGCAATGCGCCACTGTCCCTCGTACTTGAAATACTCAGGGTACATCGAGGTGCTGTGATAGTTATCCGGAGCAACACCGTCTATAACAACCTCTTCTAAAGCGCAGTTGGGAGCTTGCTGCAAAAAATCCTGCGAAAAATCTGGCTCGTGATACGTTGGCATTGACCAGTTCATATCATCTCCTTGAGGGTCGTGTGAGCTAGATGAAGCGGTAGCGAACCGTGCGTAGTCCCCAGTCATCGCCTGTCACAAAGCCAAACGCACGATAGACAGCGGTTGACACGTCAAGCCCGCGCCTGCCCGCATCCATATATCCGCAGTCCGTAATGGTTGCAATTACTGACATCCCACCGTAGGAAATCTCGATACGTCGACCGTAAAAGCGAGCGGGATCTTGCGACATGGGAAGTGCAACTGTTGGCACATTGTCGTCGAGTGGGACGCCAGAGGCGGTTGCGGTGGATCCCGGAGGATCGTTGTCGGCAATTGAATACGCCGAGGCAATACACTCAATCCAACCACCAGCAGCATCTGTTGTGGGAACGGGTGTAACCGTTGCCTGTTGCATGGCAGCCTCAGCCGCACGGCGAGCCTCTTCTGCAAGGCGTGCTTGCTCGGCGAGACGCTCGAGTTCAGCTTGGCGCTCCTGCTCTTCAAGTTGGGCTGCTCGCTCTTGCATGCTCGTAATGAGCGTTGCCATCTGGTTTTGCTGCTCAATGTTTTGTTGCAACAAACCCGTGCGCTCTTCTCGTGCAGTGGCAATTTGACCAAGTTGCTCGTCAAGCGTTTGCTTGTCAGCCTTGAGACGCTCAACCGAGCGCGACTGCCACTCAACGGTGCGCTGGGCATAGTACAGAGACGACTGAATCTCATCAAGCGACTTTGTCGAGAAGAGCAGCTCGAGCAAGAGGCTGCCCGCAGACGAACTCTTATAGTTCGCAGACACCGCCCGCGCAAGCTCGTCTCTATCAGCAATGATAGTCCCTTGAAGGTCAATCGATTTGTCTGCTAAATCATTGAGCTGGTTTGTGAGCTCATCGATTTCTTGCTGTGTTGCTTGGGATTGAGCAACAAGCTCGTTGAGTTGCTTTTGCTCAGCTTCTATTTGCTGGCGAACCTCAGCCGAAGTTTCTGCCAAGGCAGGGCGTCCAAGTCCTGCAATCAAAGCACTCAGCACAAAAACAAACGCACACAACAGACGAAGCAATACGTAGTTACGATTCCGAACACTGGGCCGCATAAGGCCCCTTTCTTATCTCAGGCGTTACCATCAAGCCAGTGACGCACACGAATACTGAATCTCATTTTACCGAAGGACCCAGATACGCTCAAGTTTGCAAAAACCGTCTGACAACTGACATTTACAGGTCTGACATTTACAAGTCTGACATTTACATTTTAGCGACATTGTGTTTCGCGAGGATGAGGGCTCCTAAGCCTCATTGAAACGATTGTGTAGCATTACAGGCGTCTTGAGAGCACTTAATGAACCAACTACACCATGCGAGATGAAAGATAATTGCCTGTAGCAATCAAGTACAAACCTCACCATTCTGGAACCGTCAAGAGAGTCCTTTTGGTAAGCACATTTTCTCTTGGAAGCAGGAATACATGCAAGAGGGTGTGCTCTACTTGAAACTTGTAATAATTCCGTCATCTTTTTGGGATTGTTGTAAAGGTCTTGTCAAACGAGGTGGGTATAACGAGAATTGCTGAGAAACGTTTTTTATAGAGGAGAGCAATTCAAATATGCCAGAATCCCAAACTGTGGAAGAACCAACAAAAAACAGCAAGGTACTGACCGTTATCTTTGTCATCCTTGCATCACTTGTCGTTCTCGTACTTGCTGCTTTTTTTGGCGGCGCTTATTATTTTAGTTCGCACTTCTTGCCCAACACAACGGTAAATGGCAGCGATGTTTCGCTGATGTCAGTCGATGAGCTCAAGGAGCAGATCGACAACCGCAGCAAAGGCTTTGCTATTTCGGTCAAAGGAGACGGTCTCGACACCTCTATTAAGGGTGAGGATTTCAATCTTGTCTCGGATGGCACAAGCTATAGCCAGCAGGCAATCAATCTTGTTCCCTATTGGTTTTGGCCCATGGAGTTTAACCGCGAGCATTCGTATCAGGTTGACGAAGGCCTCAGTTATGACTCTGACAAGCTCTCTGAGATCGTTACGGGACTTGTTGAGCCAATCAATGCAGCGGGCACCCCTACCACCGACGCTACACTCATCTACGACGAGCAAAACAAGACGTACAAGATTCAGCCTGAAGCCTTGGGTACTCAGATTGACCCCAAGCTGACGACCAAGGTTATCGACGAGGCAGCCGCAGGTCTTATCGACGAGGTTTCACTCGACAACAACCAGCTTTACCAGCCAAATGTGTTCTCGGATGATTCGCGTTTAACAACAAGTGCTGAGCGGGCAAATGACATGATGTCACAGCCCATCTCCCTTACTATCGACGGCAAAGAGGTTGCCACCATCGACCCTGCTATCCTTCAGCAAGGCATCCGCATTGAAGATGGAGGTTTCACGGTCACCTTCAACGGCGGTAAGCTCGCCGAATGGGCACAAAATGACCTTTCTAAGGTACTCGATACGGTGGGAACGCCTCGCAATTTTGCTCGCCCCGACGGCAAACAAATTACCGTATCGGGCGGTACCTACGGCTGGGTCATCGACGGTTTTCAGATGGCAGCCACGGTTACCAATATCCTCAACTCTGGTATGCACTCAGCCGTTGAGCTTCCCACCAAGTCTCGCGGTACTACGTGGCAGCCGGGCGGCAGAGAGTGGGGGCGCTACATCGACTGTGACTTAGGCGAGCAATACGCTCGATTCTATGACGAGACAGGCACGGTGATTTGGGAGTCTGCCATCGTTTCTGGCAATACCACGACGGGCCACGGCACACCTGAGGGTGTGTGGGTTATCAACGCCAAGATGACCAACCAGCTTTTGATTGGTTTGGACGAGAACCACGACGGCCAACCTGACTACAAGACTCCGGTCGACTACTGGATGCCCTTTGTGGACAACCTTGTGGCATTTCATGACGCGTCGTGGCGCGGTTCTTTTGGTGGTTCTATCTACAGCTACGACGGCAGCCACGGTTGTGTGAATTTGCCGTATGGAAAAGCGGTTGAATTGTTTGGTATTTGCAACGAGGGCGATGTGGTGGTCTCGCACTGGTAGACTACAGGGTTGGAAAAAGCAAACAACGAAGCACGAGCGAGGCAAATAAGAATGGCTGACGTTGAAAACGAGCAGTTACATGAGGAGACGGTCGATGAGGTTGCGGTCGATTCGGTAACACCCGATGGCGATGCCGATGATGTGGCCGAAGTCGAGGTTGAAGTTGAGGTCGAGCCCAAGCTTGAGCTCGAGGTTAACTCTGGCGATGAGACTGTCGAAGAGGTGCTGGCCACACCAGATACTGAGTCTGAAGCTGAAGCAGATTCAGAGGTCGAAGCTGGAGTGGAGGTCGAGGCTGAAGTGGCGGTCGAGCCAGCTGAGGTCGAGGCTGAAGCCACTACACCAGAGCTTCCGGTAGCAACAGACATTCCAACAGTCGCTCCAGCTCCTGAAGTCACACCCACAAAATCAGCCAATCCCACGTGGCCACGTTTTGTTGCGCTTCCCATTGCCGCGGTACTGGCAGTAGCAGCTGTCCTTGGCTTGGTCTATCACTTCGGCATTAATCACTACTCCACTCATTTTCTGCCAAACACCACGCTCAATGGTGTTGACGTTTCAAATCGCCCCATTAGTGAGGTTGCAGCAGAAATCGATTCTCTCGGAGAGGCATACACAAATACCATCAACGGAGATACCTTCAACCTCACTATCACCGGACCCGAAATTAGCCTACGTGGAAATGGCGACGCCTGCGTCTCAGAAGCTATGGCGCAGCTCAACAGCGAAAACTGGCCTGCCGAGCTCAACAAAACGCACGAACTCGTAGCAGACACCCAGATTAGTCTCAATGAAGAGCAGCTGCGCTCCATCGTTGACCAAGCCGTCAACCAATTCAATGAAACCGCCGTTCCTCCCACAGACGCGCGTGTCAGCTACAGCGAGGGCGAGGGCATCTATGCGGTTGTCGCAGATTCGCTCGGCGGTGTGCTCGATACCAATTCGGTCACTGACCGCGTGGTCGAGCAGGTTCTTAACCTCGAGCCAGAGACCACGCTGGGGCCCGAAAACCTCGCCCGTCCTGCGCTTGAGAGCGACAACCCGGGATTGACCGAAGTTGCCAGCTACGGCAACAACATGCTCTCGGTTGATATTCCTCTCGTTGTCAATGGCGAGGAGAAGGCGCGAGTCAACCATGACCTCGTTGCCAGCTGGCTCACCCTCGATGAGTTTAACAACTACGACATCTCAGACGATGGGGTTCTCGCGTGGCTTGATGAGGTTCTCACTCCTGCTGCCACCTACAACGATCCCATCTACACATGGAATCCTGACAACTTTGAGCTGCGAGTTGCCTTACAGCAGCAGATTCGTGCGTTTTCCTCTGAGCCGCTTGAGATTCCCATGTATGCTGAGCTGCGCATCCCCGATGAAACTCCGGAAGCTCGAGAGCGTGGACGTCACGTTGACATTAACCTTGCAACTCAATACGCTCGCCTCTACGACGAGACAGGCGCCATCATCTGGGAGTCCTACATTGTCTCGGGCGAGCCAAGCGACATCCCCAGCAAAGACCATTCATCTCCGGTGGGCGAATTTGAGGTCAACGCAAAGATGCTCGACCAAACACTCATTGGTCTCGATGAAGACAATGACAACCAGCCCGACTACGAGAGCTTTGTCAACTATTGGATGCCCTTTGTTGGCAACGCCGTTGGTCTTCATGACGCCACGTGGAGAAGCTCATTTGGTGGCACCATCTACACCTACTACGGAAGCCACGGCTGCATCAATCTGCCTTTTGAGAAGGCCGAGCAGCTTTATAACATCCTGCAGGTAGGCGATAAGGTCATCACCCACTACTAAGCTTATCCGCGCAGGTCAACAACGCGTTTTGCCTTGCCCTCACTTCGAGGAATCGAGTTTGGTGCCACGATACGCACACGGATTCCCACAGATAGTGCCGACTTGAGCCTGCCAGAAATCGCGCTTTGAAGCTTCTCGACCGCACGTACCTCGTCAAAGCTAAAGCTGGGATCTGGCTCGACCTTGAGCGTAACCATATCAAGGTGGTCTTTGCGCGTCAGCTCAACCTGATACCACGACGAGACCTCGGGGAAGGTCTTCATCACGTCTTCAATCTGGCTGGGGAACACATTGACGCCACGGATGATCAGCATGTCGTCCGTGCGTCCGTGGAGGCGATCAATGCGCTTGTGTGTACGCCCACACGCACACTCACCCGGAATAATGCGCGTAATGTCGCGGGTGCGGTAGCGAACCACCGGTGTTGCTTCTCGGTCAACCGTGGTGATAACAAGCTCTCCCCACTCGCCATCAGGCAAACGCTCGCCCGTATCGGGGTCGATAATCTCTACAAAGAAGTGATCTTCTGCAACATGCAGTCCGTTTTGCTCCCAACACTCTATAGCAACACCCGGCCCCATCGTCTCAGTGAGACCGTACACATCGAGCACCTTGTAGTTGAGCTTACGTTCGAGCTCTGCTCGGAAATTATCCGAGAAGGCCTCGGCTCCGTGGATTCCTGCTCGAAGCGTAAAGTCTTTGGCAGGATCGAGCCCCATTGCAATCGCCGTATCTGCGATGTGCATGGCATAACTCGGGGTACAACAGAGAATGGTCGAACCCATTTCTCGCAACACACGAATCTGGCGCTCGGTGTTTCCTGCACTCATGGGAATGGTCGTGCATCCTGCAGCGATGCCACCGTAGTGAGCACCAAGACCGCCGGTAAACAGGCCATATCCATAGCACACGTGACACACATCATCGGCTCCACCATCTGCATAACGGATGCCGCGAGCAAAGCAATCGCCCCAAATCTCAAGGTCACGCTCGGTGTAGCCACCGACGGTTGCCACACCTGTTGTGCCGCTCGACATGTGCAACTCGCGAATGTCTTCCATAGGCACGGCAAACAGACCGTAAGGGTAGTTGTCTCGTAAGTCTTGCTTGGTGGTAAATGGCGCTTGCGCAAGGTCATCGAGCGATGTGAGCTCATAGGGATTAAAGCCAGCCTCATCAAAAAGCTGCTTGTAAAACGCAACATTCTCGTAGCAACGGATTAGCGTTTGCTTGACACCTTCAAGCTGAATCTCTTGGATTTGCTCGTGCGGTAGCGTTAAAACGTCCTGTGTCTCACTCATCGTAGATGCCCTTTCATCTGTGGGGCCAAGCTCTTGTCTGTTTGAACAAAGTGCCGATAGC
This sequence comes from Atopobiaceae bacterium, assembly GCA_017459605.1. Classification (GTDB taxonomy): domain Bacteria; phylum Actinomycetota; class Coriobacteriia; order Coriobacteriales; family Atopobiaceae; genus RGIG4373. The sequence goes on along the minus strand of JAFUCQ010000014.1, from coordinate 23,539 downwards.
GTCCAAACTCAAGCTTCACGTCGAAGCTCATAGCAAGTAATTGTAACGTGGCTCAGACTCTCAACAGTCCTCAAAAAGCCTGAGGTCACACGAACGTAATGCAGGCGTTAATGCAGGAATGAGCAACCACCTCACGCAGGAAAGCAAAGCAGCGTATACTAAGCTTCCAAGAGAACTCGATGCAACTCCTGACGAAAGGACTCCCATGGCTCGTCTCACCCTACCCGAGTTTTGCCAGCTTATCGACCACACAAACTTGCATGCCTTTGCATCAGGAGCTGATATAGAAAGACTTTGTCGTGAGGCTATCGACCACCAATTCAAAACAGTCGCAATCAATCCCGCGCAGGTTCTTGCTGCAGCAACGCTCCTTGATGGAAGTGGTGTCGGCATCTCTGCGTGCATTTCTTTTCCTTTAGGACAGGACTATCGTGAGGAAAAAACCGACGCCGCTCGTCGGGCGCTCGCCCACGGCGCTACCGAAATTGACTACGTCAACAACCTTACCCTCATCAAAGACGGCGCGTGGGATCAGCTTCGCAATGAAATGGCTGCTCTTGCCGATGTCTGTCATGAACACGGTGCCGCAGTAAAAGTCATCTTTGAGAACTGCTATCTCACCGACGATGAGAAGCTCAAGCTGTGCGAGATTGCGAGTGAGGTCAAACCTGACTTTGTCAAGACATCCACGGGCTTTGGTACTGGCGGAGCAACCCTTGCCGATGTTGAGCTCATGTGTCGCAACATCCCAGACGATGTGCAGGTTAAAGCTGCTGGAGGTATCCGAACAGCTGACGATTTCCTTGCCTATGTCACGCTCGGTGCTACTCGTATTGGTTGCAGTGCGGGAATTCCCATCATCGAAGAGCTGTCGCGCCGCATGGCTGCAGATAGCTCGAGTGCGCTCGAGCTATAACGTGGGTTCAGGGCAGCAGAATCTGCAGGATTATGTTGCACGCTTGATTTGCCAAGGCCGTATGTGTCTGAGCTCCACACGACCCTACGATACGGCTCATGACACGCTTACATGGTATCCTCTTTTTATGGGTAGGGAATCGTTGAAAGGGGCGCCCATGATTAAGATTGTTGCACGCTTCGTTGTAAAAGAAGACCTTGTGGATAAGGCCACCAAGATTGCGCTCGAACTTGTTGAGAAGTCACGCGCAGAAGCAGGCAACGTGGAGTATTCGTTTAATCGTTGCCTCAATGAGCAAAACGTCTATGCCATGCTTGAGATTTGGCGCGACCGAGAGGCACTTGACAGCCACAATGCCAGCGAACACTTCACCACGTTACTCCCCCAGTTTGGTGAATGCCTCGTTGAAGAAAAAGTTGAACTCTTTGAAGAGGTCTAAGCGTTCTCACAGTCGGTTTACTTGGCGCTACGCCTAGCGCAGGGGCGATATCAAGCAAACGGGGGTTTGTGTAGTCGTCAAGCGTCCTCGCTTTACTGCGGATTGCTTGTCGACTTACACAAACCCCCGTCTTTCTGTGTAACGTCCCTCAGTGCACACGTCCCTTCGTGTACTAAGTCCAGCGGGAAAATTCCTCGTCAGTTGCAAGCACGCTGTGCGTGCCCTCCAGCTGGTGGATAGTGCCAACTGAGTAATCCACGCCCTCAGCATCCTTGTCATACGGAACCGAGTGGCGCTTCTTCTCGACCTCGGGATTAGGATGCGGAACCGCAGACAACAAACTCTTGGTATAGGGATGAACCGGGTTCGAGAAAATCTCATCGGTGGTACCGGTCTCAACCATATAGCCAAGGTGCAAAACTCCAATACGGTCAGAAATGTACTTGACCATACTGAGGTCGTGCGCAATAAACAGGTAGGCACAGCCAATCTCGTCTTGGATGTCCTTCATCAAGTTCACTACCTGAGCCTGAATAGACACATCCAACGCAGAGATACATTCGTCTGCAATGATGAGCTTGGGATTCATAATCAGCGCACGGGCAATTCCTACACGCTGGCGCTGACCTCCCGAGAACTGGTGCGGATAGCGCTCGGCATGCGTTGGTGACAAACCCACCTTCTTGAGCATGTCGGCAACAGCGTCACTACGCTCTTGAGAGCTGCTGTATCGCTTGTGAATGTCAAGGCCCTCGCCGATAATGTCGCCCACCTTTTTTCGCGGATTCAAGCTCGACATGGGATCTTGGAAAATCATCTGCATGTCTCGCCTGAGCATCTGCTTCGTCTCGTGGTCAAGCGATCCGGCAATCTCTTTGTCTTGGAAGAGGATGCTGCCCTCGGTAGGTGTATGCAGCCGAATGATGCTTCGACCAATGGTGGTTTTTCCCGAGCCACTCTCTCCTACCAGACCATAGGTCTCGCCGGGATAAATCTCAAATGAGACACCATTGACCGCTTTTACCGTAAAGTTTCGAGAAATTGGAAAGTGCTGTTTGAGGTCGGTGACCTTAAGAATCGCTTGCGTGTTGTCTGCGCGTGTCGCTTGCTGAGCGGTCGCTTGCTCACGCGTCTCTGTCATAACGTCACTCATGCGTAGCTCTGCGCCTCCTTTCGAGAGCGCTCGATGCGAGCCTTGAGCTCATCGGGCAGCTCAATCTGTGGAGCATCGGGGTGTGCAAGCCAAGAAGCAACAAAGTGCGTGTCGCTCAGCTTGAACATAGGAGGCGCCATTTTTTCATCAATCGCCATCGCGTAAGCATTTCTAGGAGCAAAGGCATCGCCTTCAGGCTCATGGAGCAGATTGGGAGGACTGCCCGGGATTGAGTTCAGGCGGTCGTCATCGAGCTCAAGATCGGGCATGGCAGCGAGCAAGCCCCATGTGTAGGGGTGGCGCGGCTCGTAGAAAATCTCGTTGACGTTTGCAACCTCAACGATTCTGCCCGCATACATAACGTTTACGTAGTCGGCAACCTTTGCCACAACGCCCAAGTCGTGCGTGATGTAGATAACCGACAAGCCCAAGCGCTCCTGAACATCCTTGATGAGCTCCAAGATGCGCGCCTGAATAGTCACGTCAAGCGCCGTAGTTGGCTCGTCGCAGATGAGAATGTCGGGGTCAGACGCAAGCGCCATAGCAATAACCACACGCTGACGCATGCCTCCCGAGAGCTGGTGAGGATAGTTTTTCATGCGCTTCTCGGCATCGGTGATACCAACCAGCTCGAGCAGTTCAAGCGCACGGGCGTAGGCGGCGTTCTTGTCCTGCTTTTTGTGCAGCAAGATTCCTTCCATCACCTGCTTGCCTATCGTCATGGTGGGATCAAGACTTGTCATGGGGTCTTGGAAAACCATGGCGATACGACGACCATTAATTTTTTTGCGGAGCTCTCGCTTGGACATGGTGAGCAGGTCAACGACCTCCTCGTTGCCATTGTCATCTTTGTAGCGGTACAGAATCTGTCCCGCATTGACCGTTGCATTTGCATCGAGCAGGCCCACGGCAGCCTTCACGGTAACGGATTTGCCTGAGCCACTCTCGCCTACGATAGCCACCGTCTCGCCTTTTTGCAGGTCGAGATTCACACCACGAATGGCGTGAATAACGCCAGCGTTTGTCTTGAACGATATGTCAAGGTCGCGAACCTCGAGAATCGCTTTCTCATTCATCTCCATGCGCAACCTCCTTACATATCCTCGAGTTTTGGTGCGAGAGCTTCACGGAAGCCGTCGCCAATAAAGTTAAAGCCAAGCATCTGGAGTGCCAACACAATGATGGGTGGCAAGATTTGGTACGGAAGCGTTGTGATGTTGTTAAAGCCTGCCTCGATAAGCGAGCCAATCGAGCAGTCGGGCAAGACAATACCAACGCCCACGAAGCTCAGAAACGCCTCGGTAAAGATAGCGGTTGGAATTGAGAACATCATCTGCGTGATGATGGGGCCAATGGTGTTGGGCAGAATCTGCTTAAAGATAATGTGAAAGCTTCCCGCTCCCAAGGTGCGACTCGCAAGGACGTACTCTTGTTCTTTCAGCTTGAGCATCTCTGCACGGGCAATCTTGCTCATGCCAATCCACTCGGTGAGCAACAACGCCACAATAACCAAGCCCATGCCCTTGGGCATGAAAATGGCCAGCACCGACACAATAACCAGTCGAGGAATGGAGTTGGCAATCTCGACGATACGCTGCATGATGTTGTCAACTGCACCGCCAAAGTAGCCAGAGATAAGTCCGTAGCTCATGCCAATAATCATGTCGATAAAAATGGTGACAAAAGCGATGATGAGCGAGATGCGAGCGCCCTGCCATGTACGCGTCCAGAGGTCACGCCCGAGGTCATCGGTGCCAAACAGGAAGCTTTTGTCGGCAAAGAGGTCGCCGTGGTCTACGCCTGCGAGCTGACCAAAGGGAAGCTGAGGAGCAATGCCTCGGGCTACCACTTGCTTGCCGTCTGCCCCTGTGGCAGACACAATTTCGGTGTAGCCATAGGAGCTCAACAGCGGGCCAAAAATGGCAAGCAAAATGATGACCGCAACAATCACCAAGCCAACCACGGCTCGCTTGTTCTTGAAAAAGTGAATGGCCACGCCTTTCCAGTAACTCTGGGAGGCGAAGTTTTGGTCCATCGTGATGTCACGATTGGTGAGAAACTCGAAGTCGGCTGGCGTTGGCGTGTAGCTATCAGTCCGAAGTGCCACCTGAGCAGCAATTGGTGTCGTGGTATCAGCCATTACGCATCGCCTCCTTCCTTGGCGGCAACGCGGATGCGCGGATCCAAAACGCCGTAGAGAATGTCAACCACGAGCATGATGCCAATGTAGAGGGCAGAATACAGGATGCCCAAGGCAAGCACGTAGTTATAGTCAACGCCTTCACCTGCAATTGCATCGACCATGAGCTTGCCAATGCCGTTGATGCCATAGATTTTCTCGACAACCAAAGCACCAGTGAGCAAGTCAACGATGAGCGGTGCGAGCACCGTCACAATGGGGATAAGCGCGTTTCTCAGCACGTGCTTGCGCACGAGCGCGCCACCCTGCAGGCCCTTGCTCTCAGCGAGACGTACGTAATCGGAGTCCATGACCTCAACCATCTCGTTTCGCGTAAAGCGTGCGATGGTTGACATCGTAAAGAGCGACAGCGATAGCGACGGCACAATCGACGAGAACAAGAAGCGCGAATTGTCAAAGAAGTAAGGGAAAAACGGAATGCGGTACGAGAAAAAGTACTGCAAAAAGATGAGAAATATGTAGCTGGGAACGCATACGCCAATGATAGAAAACACCGTGGCAAATCCATCGATAAACGTTCCCTTATTGAGCGCTGCTGTGATACCAAGCAGCAAACCAACTGCAGTTCCAATGAGAATTGCCAATCCGCCTATGCGGAAAGAATTAGAGATACACTGACCGAGAACGGTCTTGATGGGAGCGCCGTTATACAGAGAGGTTCCTTTTCCAAAGTCACCCCGTAAAACCTTGCTCATGTAATTTACGACCTGGGTGAGGATGGGGTCATCAAGTCCCATCTCAGCACGCTTATTTGCGATTTGCTCTGCACTCATGCGCTCTGAGGGGAAGGGATTTCCCGGCATAATGCGTACCAAGACAAAGAGCAAGAAGGTGATGAGCAGCAAGGTACCCAGCGCCATCGCAATACGTTTAAGTACGTACTTTGTCATAAAGTTACACTTTCTAAAATGGGGCTTCGGAGCAGCCGTTTGGCCACTCCGGAGCCCGATTGCAAACTCGCTATCGTCGCACGTCAGTCGACGTCAACGTCTGGCATCAACCCTGCCTAGCCGTTCGTAGCGTTCTTGTATACGCGGTTGAGTCCAACCGGGTGGAACTCAATGCCTGCCACACCCTCAGAGATGAGGTTGGCGTTGGCCTTGGTGTAGAGCGGAGCGATGACAGCCTCTTTGAGGACAAGCTCCTCAGCGTCATACATGGCGCTCCAACGTGCATCGTAATCGGTGATGTAAGCACCGGTGACGCAGTCAGCGATGATCTTGTCGTACTCCTCGTTGCTCCAGAAACCGTAGTTGTTGGAGTTGTTGGTCACCCACATGCCAAGGTAGGTCATGGGGTCAGCGTAGTCAGGCCCCCAACGGGTAAGAGCAACGTCATAGTTGTCGTTTTGCATCTTGTCGAGACGCTCGGCCTTGGTCATGGGCTGCAGGTTCAGGGTGACGCCGGGGAGGTTCTCCTCGACTTGGCTCTTGATAGCCTGAGCAACCTTAGCGACCTCGTCGCCCTCGTTGTTGCCATAAATCATGGTGAAGGTAAAGGAGTCGGTACCCAGCTCGCTCTTGGCGGTCTCATAGTACTCCTTGGCCTTGTCTACGTTGTAGCCAATGTAGTCAGAGAACTTGCTCTGATCTGCGGAGAAGTCCTCGCCGGTGGATGCACTAGCAGCAAACTGAGGCGGAACTGCGGTGAAGGTAGCCAGTGAGCCGTCCATGACGTAGTTGTCAACGAGAGCCTCACGGTCGATGGAGTTGGAGATGGCAAGGCGCAGGTTGGCATTAGCAAGCATGCCGTTCTGAGCGTTGTTCTCGGTTTGTGAGAAGGTGAGGTACCACATGTAGCCAGCACCCGTCACGTTGAGCTTGTTGGAAAGATCAGAGTCGCTCTCTGCGCTGGCAACTTGGTTGCCGCTAATCATGGCAACATCAAGGGTGCCATTCTTGAAGGCGGTCAGAGCGTTGTCAGAAGAGCCTACAACCTGATAGCTGATACCAGGGAGCTTCACGCGCTCAGCATCCCAGTAGTCAGGATTCTTGGTTACAGCAAGGCTTGCTGTACCGGGGGTGTAGTCCTCGAGCAAGAAAGCGCCGTTGGAGAGGAAGGTATCAGGGCTGGTGCCGTAGGTGCCGTCCTCAAGCTCGGTGTAGAACTTCTCGTTGATGGGATAGAACGTGGGGAAGTACATAAGTGAGGGGAAGAAGGAAACAGGAACCTCAAGCTCAACCTTGAGGGTCTTGTCGTCGACTGCCTCAACCCCAAGGGTGGTCTCGTCGGACTGGTCGCCCGAAACGATGGCAGCAGCGCCCTTGATGTTGCCAATCTCGTCCATCATGTAGGCATACTCACCAGCGTTCTTGCAGATGCGCCTCCATGCAAAGACAAAGTCATTAGCGGTAACGGGGTCGCCGTTGCTCCACTTGGCATCGCGCAGGTGGAAGGTGTAGGTAAGACCGTCGTCAGAAAGATCATAGCTCTCAGCGATAGCAGGAATGGCAGCGCCTTCCTCGTCCATCTGCATGAGACCGTCGATGCAGTCAGCGATAACCTCGAAGGAGTCGCCGTCGGTTGCGAGGTCAGTATCAAGCGACATGACGTTGGTGCTCAGCATGACGCCAATATACTTACCGTCTGCGGTGGTGGCGCTGCCGCTGGTCTCGCTCGTTGCGGCAGAGCTGCTTGCGCTTGCACTTGCGCTGGCTTCAGAGCTCGTATCCGTTGAGCTCGAATCAGTTGCAGTACCACCCGCGCCGCCGCAGGCGACAAGCGTGAGCACCACAAACGCGGCAAGCAAAAAGCCTGTCAGTTTTTTCATCAAAAACCCTCCCTTTCTCTCCATACCACCTCGCCCTTTGCGAGATATGAAGTGATATGGCTTTACCTTAAAACAGTGCAGACTTTTATCGGTCTATAGAGAAGGGCTTTTAGCACAACTGAAACGAAAGCCTCACATGCTGGGCTTTTCTGTCACGTGCTTAAAGTTTTCTGTGTTTCGTGCCCATGCTGGCAGCCCTGATGTCTCGTTGTGGGTACGGCGGCGCTTGTAGTATCCGACAGCCCACATAACTGCCGACAAACCCGCAGTTGTCGCAACCAAGAACATCCACGGAAGCTCTGAGCTGCTTATTCCTGTGGGTACCGCATCGAGGTAGCTGTTGGTAATGGTCACGATGGCATCGTCGCTCAACGTAAACGTGCAGCCTGTTGTTGAGCTTGTCGGCTGATTGTTGCCCACCGCATAGCTATACGAGGTAGAGCCTGCACGCTCCTGCTCAACGATGTTTACCTCTGCACCATTGGGCAGGCCATAGAGGGTGATGCTTTGTCCGTGCGCAAGAGCCACATCCGCGCGTCCCTGCGCATCAAAGCTGAGGGTTGTATCACCCATGCTTGTGCTGATGCCAGACAATCCCGCAAACTCGGCAGCCTCAATTGTGATGACAAACTGCTTGCTTCTGTCTCCGTAAGCTCCCTCTACCTGCTTGGTAAGGGTGAGATTGTGCGCATCAAAGACCGTAGCAGCATTGCCAAATGAAACGGCATTGCTGGGAAGTGCTGCTTGCGTGCGAAAACCATAGGTGTCTGTTGCGACTGTGGCAAACGGCGGTTGTCCAAACAAAATTGACTCAACAACCTGCTGATTGTTTGCATCAGGTGCCGTTACAAAATACTCAAAGTAGGTGTGGGCACTGTTTGCAAGCACGGGCACATGAATAGCATCCGTGAGGTCATAGCTGTTGTACTCATCACCTGTCGCTGTTTCGTCGGGCACAAGCGTATAGCTTGTTGCTCCAGGAATGCGTGAACGCGCACCTGTGCCCACCAAAGTCTCGCCCGTACTATTATTTAAGAGTTGGGTCACAAGCCCACTCACATAGTAATCGTGACCATAGCCAGTTCCGTTGAGCGCCGTGAGGTCGTGGCGCACCATGATGGTCTCACCCGGAAGAGCAGGGCTGTCGGTGAGGTTCACCGGTGTTTCAAACTCGCCATCGCCATCGCGGTCTGCCAAGAACTGCGTTGTTGCAGCAGAGATACCGTCGGTATAGGCACATGAAATGGTGTAGTTGGGGTCTACCGTAAAGTTATTGTCAATGCTCATTCCAAGCGCCAAATGCGCTTCATGCCAGTTCGTGAGCATGTCTTGTGCTACAAAATCTGAGAATACGATAGTTTTACCATTGGCAACGATCGTGAGCGTTCCCGTTCCTGTTTCCGAATCAGTGCACTCAAAGCTTATGGAGAAGGGCTGTGCTGAGCGATATTCGTATGCCGTTCCGTTGTTAACCTGAATGGCACCAACATTCACGCCAACATGAGTTCCAATAATCTCATAGCTCGTGTTATTTCCGGTAGCAAATCCACTCGCAGCAGGATACGGAATACGGTCGAGACCCTCAACCTTAAATGCTGCCATACCGCTCAGCGGCTCATTTGCCATAACAAAGAGGAAGCCATCGGTCATGGTTGATGCAGTCACATATTTACCCGTTGTGCGTCCCGATTTTGTGGAATCCGAACCCTCTTGGAAGTATTTCGTGTGATACGTGACGCTCGTGCCTGTCGAGAAGTCCGTCTCGTCAAGGCCGTAAAGCGAATCCCACTGCATGGCAACGTCATCTGCGCTGGTAAACGCAAATGCTTGACCATCTTCGCTCGTCATAATCATGGTGCCTGTTACCGCAAAGCTTCGTCCAAAGTCAAAGCTGAAGTTCGATGTTCCCGTAAAGACGAGGTTTGAATCTCCCGTAACACTAATGCTGGTTCCTGCTTGAGCTACCGTTACGGTGTGTCCCCATGAGCTGCGCTGGTTGATGGTGAAAAGATCGCTGCCAGAGATGGTTGCCTGAGCGGTACCGCCCGTTGTAGCAGCCGCTGCATAGTCTGGGGTCTTGTACGCCTCTGCAATGCGCAAAGCTCCCTCTTCTTCGACCACATAGTAGGTGAAATCAAAGGTCTGGCTGTCATAGCTCATGTCATACGCAGATTGCTCAGAGCCTGCCAGCTCACTCACTCGAACGGTGTAGGTGCCCTCTTTGGTAAACGTGAGGCTGAGCGCGGTGTTATCCGTGTAGGCAACCGAACTACCCTCATCGCTGTTGTTAGAGACAGTACTCGCAAGAACATCTGCTGCACTGATGGATACATCAGGAGCAACGAGTCCCTCTGAAGGACCTGAGATTTGCTCAACGTGGAAGCTAAAGCTGGCATCACTCAGCGCGTTTCTTGTTGCTTCGATGCTCTTGTTTGATGTGAGGGTTTTGCTCAAAGCGATGGTTGTTGTATTCAAGTTTGCACTGGTTGCAGCGGCGCTCAGGGCAGGACCACGCAGCGCCAACATGCGCCGAGCTGGGCTGGCTGAGCTGCGCGTAGTGCCTGCCGAGACACTCTTCGCTGAGCTTGTTTGGGCATCTGCGGTGTTCTCGTTCTCGTCAAGTCTTGAGTCAACTGCTGATTTCTGAGTGGAATCAGCACCTGCCTCAAGGCTCGTGTCGTCTTGAGTGGTATCTGGAGCTGTGGCGGTGTCTGCCGAGTCATCTGTCGTGTCAGCTGTTTTAGTCGTATCTGCCACGTCAAGCTTGACATCACTGCTGCTAACGGCCGTAGCCTCGTCATCCGAGCAGTCCTCTGGAAGGCTAATGCTTGAGCTAAAGTCAGCCGAGAAGCCCTCGCCCTGCTCGTCTTGCTGCTCCTGCTCACCTTGCTCGCCCTGTTCGCCCTGCTCGCCTTGCTGCTCCTGCTCGTCTTGCTGTGTGGGGTCAGTCTCATCATCGCCAGCGTTTTTCTCATCCGTAGCGTCTTGCTCTCTATAGGCATCATTGATGATCAGGCCGTCGCCCGCTTGGCCCGAGACAATCCAGCATGGCTGATCTTGCACATCTGCAAGCTGCGTGGCGTAGGTAACACCAGCTGCGCCAACAAAGTCGCCTCCCAGCTCAAGCTGGTCAGAACTGCTCACACGCAGATTTGCTGGGTGGTCTGCGCTTAAGTTGTCATAGATAGAACTTGTTCCAAAGAGCTGAACACTTGACTGAGCGTCATTACTTGCCTCAACTGCGTAGACGCCCTCTGTTTTCACGCGGTGGTTTTGGATGCTTGTGTTATGCAAGCTCACCTGCGCATTGTTGAGACTCACAAGTGGCTGAGTTGCCTGAAGATTTGCACTTCCGTCAATCACGCAGGACTCCAAAACTACCTGCGTTTTATGGCTGCTCTGTGAGGAGCCCACAACAAGCAAGCTACCGGCAAAGCTTCCTCTGATAAGTGAAAGATTGTTGAGGGTAAGTGTGTTGTCGGTAAGCACTGAGGCATCACTGTGAGCGCTGGTGTTCTGCTCGCCATGCCCTTGTATGGCTTGAACCTGCAAACCTTGCTCGAACGTCGCTGACGAGAAGTCCAGCGCATAACCATTGCCCTCAATGGTAAGCCCCTGAGCTGGCACAACAACACATAACTCGCTCTCTTCTGCAGACAACTGATAGTCACGGGTTAGCTCGATGGCTGGCTTGTCCATGGTGAGTGCAGCTGCCAGTGCATCTTTGAGTGTTGCAAAGGTCTGCGCTTCCTCAGAAGAAATGCGCACCATAAAGGGGTCTTGCTGCGCTGTCAACTCATCTGCGCGCGCTGAAGAATAACCCCCAACAAAGGTGCTCAAGCTCAAAGAGAGGGCTACCATCAAACGGATGACCAGATGTGCCTTGCTCATCACGGCAGCTCGAAGCGTCGTATGTGTATGACGTACCTGACTCATCGCGTCTCACCGCCCTTCTCGTCTCGCCGTGAGAAGAACAGGATAAACGCGCCACAACTCACTGCACAACCCATGCACAACAGCATGATAATCACGCTCATCTGTGTGCTATCGCCCGTCTTGGCTGTTGGCAATGACGAGGCATGTGTGTTCATGACACGAGCAGCAGCAGGTAAAACAGGCTGATTGCTGTTTGCGGCAGCTGTAATACTCCCACTTGTTTGCGAAATCCCTGCCACGCTGCCATCTGGATTGCTGCTGCCTGATGAGAACTCGCCCGGTGTTGTGTTGTCATGTGGTTGGCTGTCTGTTGGTGTGTCTGTGTGTGGTTGGAGCTGCTCATTGGTATAGCGAATAGTCCAGCCGGGATCGCCCACTTTGCCCGACAATCCAATACTCGACCCAAAACTAAAGCTCACAAGAGCTCCCTCATCAGTTGTGTGTTGAGGCCACACACGCAAGCTATAAGCCGTAGCTTGGCAAAGCGTTTCTGTTTGCGCTTCACTGTTGCCCGCCCTGAAGTTGTACTCAGGTGTTGGCTGCTCTTCGTTGTTGTTGTAATAGCGATGGTACACAAAACCGTCTGCTGGCTGACCAACCAGATACACCCGATAGTCGAGGTATTCGTACTGAGCAAAACCTGATAGTCCAGACAAAGCAGTGACAAAGGGATTGTCCTCACGGTGTTCATTGCCTTCGAGCGTAAAGAAAAAGCGGATTGCCACACCTTGGTCGTTGTATTCGAGGCGCTCCCCTGCTTGTGTTGGCTCAGGTAATGGATAGCCCGGCTGTGCTGGCTCAATGCAATACTCAAAACTGCGCTGCAATCCGGTCCACTTGCTCTCATAGCGCTGGAAAAACTCGAGCTGCGTTGCATCAGCGCTTACGGCTAATGCCTGACGAGGAGAAACAAAGGCAACGCATGCAAAAACAACGAGCAACAGCCGCACAGCCACCTGCGCCACATGCATCACATGCGGTGCCTGTAGCGTAGCGCGCTGATGAGTATGTTTCCTTGCGTGTACCATAGCTCGTTATCTCATCGTGGTCATATCACAACCCGTAGCGGGTAGTCGCTGCTTCACAGCGCAAGTCTGCGCTTAAAAGCCACGCCGTCTAAACTGACCAATCACCTTTCCGTTAATGTCGTCTGATGAAACGCAACCGTAAATCCTGCTGTCCACTGCCTCGGTGCGGTTATCTCCCAACAAAAAGAGGCAACCGTCGGGAACGGTGAGAGGAAAAGTCACGCCATCGGCAACCTGAGTAGTTTCACCACTTATGCGTTGTTCTTGCTGATAACTCCCATTGACTTTGAGACCCTGTGTATCGATGTCTACTTCGTCTCCTGCAACGGCAATAACACGAGCAGACGTCAGGCTTCCCTCATACGGAAGTACAACCACCTCACCTGCATAGCAGCGCCTATCGAGGCGGTAATACATCACGAGGTCTCCGTTCAAAAACACGGGTTCCATAGTGGCATCATTGACACGGTACAGACCAAACACAAAGCTAAACAGAGCAACAAGCGCTCCTATGACCACTGCAATCTTCAGTCCAAGCATGGCCAGCTCATAGCCCAAGCTTGGTGCAGCCTTGCGAGAAACGACTACGGGTTTCTCGGCAGCTGTCCCAAGGCTCTGCTCGGGGGTATGTGTGGAGTTGTGCTTGGTCATTTGTCTTCCTTGGTATCTGTGTCTTGGTTTTTGCGCTTCTTGCGCCTTCTGAGCAGCCAGAGCAACAAAAGAAGCAGGATAATCCATGCAATGAAAACCAGCCATCCAACAACGGGAATCCCTAAGAAACTGAAGGTCTCGTCAATGCCGGTGCCCGTGTTGGGCCACTTGATAAAGCGATTGGTAAAGCTCTCATCGCATATCTTTCCCACAAGAAGCGTTCGTCCGTTTGTGGATTCTGAACTACAGGTCGAAAGTACAACGATGCGATCTGTAGTGGCAAGCTCGACAGTGCGGGTATAACGTGCGGTGTCGAGCAGGTGGTTAAGGTAGTCACGTTTGGCCTCATCGTTTGCAAACTCAGTCCGATAAATCGTTGCATCATAGGCATCGGCGGTGAGGTAAGCAAAGAAGTGAAGGCCCCAGTTGCGACCCTGTGCGTAGAGGTTTCCATACTCATGCTCGAGAAAGTACGTCTCGTCATCAAAGTTAGAAAGCGGACCAAACTGCACTTGCGCTTCCATGTGATGACCATACACGATGGTAGAAAAGTCACTGAAATCTCGTGCATTGCGATTATCAAGAAACAAAGAGCCGGTGAGCGAATACTCTTTCTTTGGGTTGTGTACGAGGTAGTATTCGATGTCCTCGTTATAGCAAACCGGATAATCGATTCCTGTCCCGTAAATGTCCAGCCACGCTACCACATCTGAGTTGAGCGCTTGAAGTTCTTTAAACGACAACTGCTCAGGCTCGACTGGTTTGTATGCCTGCCATCGTGTTGAACTCGCCTGCACTTCTACGTTGTGCGAATCCCACAATCCGTAACACCCAATAAGGAAGAAGAGACCCAGAATGAGAGCGATGACCGTATTAACAATTCCGTTGGCCACCGCAAGCACTCTGTGGCCTGCTTCTTCCTTATCTGTGTCTGAGAGAGAGCTCAACGTTTCTCCGTTACGTACGTAAAACCTCGCGCTTGCTTATACAACTCGCGCAGTTACAGTGTGGCGTATACCGCCTTACTGCAAACTGTGTTGCGCGTAGTCTTTAAGCATTTACCTGCTGATGCTTGCGAGCAAACCACATGAGGAAGGCTGCAATAGGAATACCAATGAGCAGGATGTAGGGAAGGTTGTTGATGAGAATACCGGTAGGAGTAACGTTGGTTGTATCGTAGAAGTTGACGATTTCAACCTCTTCACCGTTGCGGGTTACTTGGTAGGTGTCATCCTGAACAGTGAGATCGGCGGCAACGGTCGTATTGGGCTTTGTTGTATTGCTCGACGTAAGCCCTCCGAGATAGCTAACGCTCGGTGAGCTGTTCTTATTAAGCGTCACAATAGCGCCTGCCTGATAGCCTGCCTCGCCATGCTCGGTAATGATGAACTTGGTTCCTACTGGAAGCTGATTAGTCGTACCACTGGCAATGGATGAAGCAAAGACAAAACTCTCACCATGCTTGAGCTGGATGCCCTTCAGTGTTGCAGTGTACTTGTCAATAGTTGTTGCCGATGTTATTGGAGCGCCCACTGCCTTCTCATAACCAAAGTAGAAGGTTCGGTCAGCCTCTCCGTGAGCTGCAACCGTGTAGACGGTCTTATCGCCAACCTCTAATGGCGTCAGATCTGTCTCTGCGCCTTCAGGAATAACAAGAGTGACATCAAAGCTAAACTCTTTTTCTTTGTCGCCGTAATCACCGGTAACCGTCTTCTTAAGCGTCAGGTCACCCTTCATTGAAAAACGGTTGGTGAATGAGAAGTCACTACCTTTGGTATCGCTTCCAGCGTTAGTAGGATCTGTCGTAGCAGGATCTGCCGGGTCAACCTTGCCCTCAGGGGTTGTAGCGCTTGTCTTACCATAGTCATCAGCATTATCGCCCTTAGGAACATCTGGCACTACGTTATCAACGGTCACCTTATCAACTTTGAGGCCGGTGCCATCGTTGACCACGTAGACGCGCATGAGGTAGACACCCTGAGAGGGAACATATACGTTGCTATTAACCGACATAGTGCGGCTTTCCATCGGCCAGATAGTTCCTTGGTTGGCAGTTGTGCTGTACCCAACCACTTCCTGAGTCTGCTGATTAACGTAGGGGCTACCGTTTTCGCTGAAAGCGCCACCCTCGTAGACGAGGTACTGCCACACACCAGCATGCTTCCAGTCACCAGCGGGATTCAGTGTACCCGTCAGTACCTGATTGCCCGATTCACCAGCAGGAACAGTCAGTGTTAGGTCAGCAATCTGTGGCGATGGTTCCTCGATAACGTAGGTACCACTGCCGTTGTCTACCACCCTTACCTTTTGAGTGGCATCATTTTCAAGTCCCAGTTCTACAACCTTGATGGTGAAGCTATCGCCAGCAATCTGCGCTTGAGACTCAGCGTTTACGTTCTTGGTGATAACAACGTTGTCAAAAGCCGTTGTTGGCGTGTCCTCAGCTAGGGCAAGGCTTGGCACAGCAAACGCCAAACCAAGTAGGGTTGCTAGGAATATACCTAACAAGGTTCTTCGTGAAGTCCGGGTGTTCATGAGCTCTCCAATCTCTCTTCTCTCTCCTCTGATAAGCGCCTGTTTGAACCCTTCAAACGGCCGAGTCGAAGGACTCAAACACAGCGTCTATAAGAGCTTGTGTTAATATCTTATTTATACGATTTTAATTATTCAAGGGTGATTTTTAGGTAATTCTATGGCTCAATCTACCTGCGCTTTTATAAGCTTTTTAGGGACTATTTTGCGCCTAGATATTAATCTTCATGGAGGATTTATGAATCCGTCTTAATGGGCTTGTTTAGGTTATTTATTCAGACCGGGCGTTCGTTGTATTTGCCTCACGTGCGCTTGGTCACGCGCTGCAGCGTGTGCTGCACATGCACCTCAAGCGCACCTCCACAAAACCTGCAGCATACGCTGCACATGCACTTCAAGCGCACCTCGACAAAACCTGCAGCGTTTGCCTCACGTGCGCTTTGACAGCACCCTTTGCGTTTGTCTTTATGACTCGGAGAGTCCCTTGTTTTCACTATTTTGCAGCTTTGGGTTTTCGAGGGACCTCTTTCTTCTATTAAGAGACCAATCTGAAGAGAAAACCTCACTTATAACTGAGTACACTATTTCCAAGAGGGCAAGTATCTCATGTATTATTGAGTTTACAAGTCCCCTAGAAACCCAAAACTGCAAAAAAGTGTAATTAATGGACTATGATGATTACGAAAGCTAAGCTTCGTAGGCATTTTTTACCCACAGAGCTTTTTTCTTTCATGTACGCAATCGCTCAACAAACTCAACTTACGTCAAAAGATCAACGAGGACTGGTAGCGCAATCGCGCACACCCCTTCAAACCACGCTGCAAACTGCTCGGGCTTCTCGCGCAGCTCATCCACGAGCTCGTCGAAGCCTATCCAGCGAAGCTCATCTATCTCATCAGGATTTGCTGAGGCTTCACCCTCAAGCTCCCCCACAAAGACATGGTCGTATTCGTGCTCTACAAGCCCGTTGTCAAAATCATGCCGATATACATAGAAGCCAACTTCACGAATATCGCGCGCTGTTGCTCCCAGTTCATCAAGGAGGCGTCGTGGCACTGCTTGTTCGAGCGTCTCACCTGCTCGCGGATGTGAGCAACAGGCGTTTGCCCACAGCCCACCCGAATGATACTTACCATGAGCCCGTCGCTGAATCAGGATTTTGTCGCCCTGATAGAGAAAAACAGAAAACGCCCTGTGGAGAAGACCTTGTTGATGGCAGGCAAGTTTATCGAGCGTGCCAATTTCTCGATCGAGAACATCAACCAAGATGAGCTCATCGCCCAATGCGTCATCAAATGTTGTCGTATCTGAGTTGTCACGATTGCTCATCTGTCTCATGCTCTCTCCTATATGAATTGCGTCATGTACGTAGGCAGACAATATATTGAACCATCTTTGCGAACGTCCTTAGTGTGAATTAAATACTGCCTATCTATACGTGCCGCATATTTAATTGCAAACTTATCCAAGGAGGCGTGCTGCTTGTATCTCGATGACTTTACCTCGATAGGGCAAATCTTTTGCCGACGAGAGACAATGAAATCTATCTCATAGTTTCGCTTTGATTGCTCGTTCAACCATGTGTGGTAGAAGAGGCTGTCACCTTTTGCTGCAAGCGTCTGAGCAACCGTGTTCTCATATACCGCTCCAAGGTTGACAGGCAGCCTGTCTGCAAGCAGCTTTTCGTACACTACGTTTTCGGCAAATGCAGAATCTTTAAACATGAGTGTTACGAAGAGCCCTGTATCTGCAAGATACAGTTTGAATTTTTCCAGATTAATACTGGCCGACATACCAACATTTGGATCATCAGCATGGTAAGCAACAAGAACTGTTTTAGATGCAGCCAACTCAGATACTTCCTCGAGTACATCTGAGGCGCTCTTGTTAGCAAGAACGCTTGATACATGGTAACGAGAGGCTTTCTTGGCAAGTTGCGCGGGTATAGCCTCAAATAGACGTGACAGCGTTCCACTCGGGCTAATCTTGTAAAAATCATCGTTATACAGGCTCAAAATATCCCGTTTCACCTGATCTACGAGTTCAAGATTGTTGCTGGATAAATAAGCATCTACAGCTTGAGGCATACCTCCAACGAGCATATAAAGTCGATAGTTGCGCATAAGTTGACGATTCATAGAGTCGCCAAGGGGAGTATGCGACTCGAATACTTGTCTCAGAATGGTCTGCGAATCCTGAGTGCCTTGAGCCCAGCAAAACTCCTCGTAATCCATGGGATACATTTGGAGTTTTCGCTCTTCACTCGGCACAAGAATATCAGCAGTGTTTTTGCGAATGGAAATGAGTGAGCCAGTTTCTATGTAATCGTAGCGTCCATCCAAAACGAGCTTCTTTATAGCTTGCCGTGCGGGAGGGCACAGCTGAACTTCATCAAAAACAATGAGAGATTCACGCTCAAAGAGACGCACCCCATACTGCAACTGAAGCTGAGTAAACACATAATTGAGATCAGAAATGTCGTCAAACAGTTGCCGTATTACAGGAGGGGCATCTAAAAAGTCAACAAGGATGTAGCTGCGGTATTCTTTGGCTGCAAACGCTTCTACAACAGTAGATTTTCCCACACGTCGTGGGCCTTCCACGAGCAGCGCCGTTTTGCCCTTGCTCTGCTCTTTCCATTTTAGAAGGTCATCATATATTTTTCGTTTAAACACTGATACTCCAATAGCAGTTAAAACACAGGTTTTTGTTTCTCTTGCTGTTTAGCATACCAGTTTCCGCAGTTTAGACTTGGTCGATTTACCCCATTTCCGCAGTTTAGACTTGGTCGGTTTACCCTATTTCCGCAGTTAACTCAAAATCATTCAATTTAATTTCAGGCTATAGAGCGGGCTGCCAATTCCCTTTCGAGCGCAGCCTCCAAAGCATCTCGCAAAAACTCTGAGCGCTTTTTTCCAAGAGCATCCACAACATCATCGAGTTTGTCTCTTTGAGATCGAGGTATCTTGAATGCAACTGTTACCAGCTCTTCCTCTGAAAGGCGAGGACGACCCGGTGGAGCAATGATAAACTTACCCGGCTTTCCGGGAAGTCCATTCTTCTCGATATCCTCAGCAAGTCTCTCGATATCTTCGTCAGTTAGTACCGTGCCATTCGAAAGCTTATACTCCACAATAATCACCTCATTCCAAGTTCTATAAGTGTCTTCTGTGTCGGAGGCGTTTGAGCATGGTAAATGAGCACTCCCCCATTCTCCAAAAGAAGACCAACCGCCTCAACCACTCGACCTCGGTTATCAGGACCCATCACAGCAATTGCCGAGGGATCTGTTTGCCAACGTCTCTGCATGACAAAAGCGTTGCGCCACGCATGTTTCACATCTTCCTCAGATAGCTCTGGATGACGTCTCATTATCCGCTCATGCACCACCAACTCCACTTCCATGGTATCTCCCTCCTTAGTTATTGTCAAACTTTATTGTTTTACGTATACTTATGAGGTATTCATAAGTACCATTATGACAATGAGTGATTTATCATCAAGGAGAAATTTCATGGATGCAAAAATAGTTCTCAAGAAAATGATTGAGGCAAGCAATAAAAGCCAGCGTCTCATAAGCGTGGAAATTGGCCGGCACCCCACCTACATTGCGTCACTTCTTCATGGTGGAAGCTATCCACAAATTGATACCTTTACAGCCATAGCACAGGCATGTGGTTGTCAGGTAATCGTCCGTTTTCCTGAAGAAGAACAGGAGGTCGACGGCTGGAATCTCACCAGCCAAGCCGATGCCATCATCGACTGACCGGCAATCTGTTCACATTCCTCCCTTCATGATTCGCTAGATATGCCTTAGCCCTCGGGTAGAATGGGATTGCTTTTGATGCCCGACTTTTTAAGGGAGGTGCCGCACATGATTCGCAACAGTTGCGCAACGTTGAGGAGCGAGGGACGCTACACCAAGTTCGAGTATGGCGGGCGCACAATAACATTCATGCACGGCAACGATCTTATCCAATACCTATCCGTCAAGGAGTGGGACGAGGGTTACCTCGTTGTCGAATGTCTGGGAAAGCAAAAGGGCATATACGAGGAATACATCGACCTCACATACATCTTAGAGAACCTGTACATGAACCCATCTGAATATCTTCGAGGGGTAGAGGAGGTAGTGATAGCAGATGTCAACCGAGGAAATTAAGGCGGTAGAGATTCCACCCACATCGTAATGACATGTGTCGGCACATCCTCAAACGGAAACATACACATTTTGACATCTATTCGCACTCGATTTTTTTGAGACCGAATAACCTACAAAATGTGTATGAATCGATAAAAAGCAAATATACACTCTTTGTCTGTTATTCGTACTTTTCCGGCTCTTCGGTAGTTTCTGTGGGTGAAATCTCGGCATAGAGCCAGGTGATTGCGTAAAAACAAAGCATATGAAGAAAACGGCTCCGTGAGGGGCCGTTTTCGCGTCGGGCAAGGTAGGATTTCGTCTGCTACAACAACCTACGAGAAAGGCCCTGACGCATGAATAGGATATTACGCTACGCGCTCGCACTGACACACACCGTCGTGGGATCGGTACGCATCGAAGGTGATGCGGTAATCATAGGCGTCAGGCCGTGGAAGAGGCACGGGCTGCGCTGCCCGGTGTGCGGCAGGAGATGCGAGTGTTACGACAGATCCCCGTCCCCGCGCTCCTGGCGGGCAATGGATCTGGCGAGATCGATGTGCTTCCTCGAGTACAGGACGCGACGCGTCGTGTGTCCGGACCACGGCGTGCTGGTGGAGTCGGTGCCGTGGGCCAGGCATAAGGCGCGGTTCACACGCGACTTCGAGGACTGGGTGGCGTGTCTGGCGGTGCGCTGCACCGCGAGTGCCGTCACCGAGCTGGCACGCATCGAGTGGCATACGGTCGGTGGCATCTGCGAGCGCGTCTACGCCGAGCTGGAGGCGGCTCGCAGGTGTGACCGCTTCGACGGTGTGAGACGCATCGGTATCGACGAGACCTCCTACAAGAAAGGCCACAAGTACCTCACCGTCGTCGTCGACCACAATCGTGGCTGTCTGATCTGGGCCCACGAAGGCTACGGCAAGGCGGTGCTCAACCTGTTCCTCGACGAGCTGACACGCGAGCAGCGGCGCGGTATCGAGGTCGTCACGGCCGACGGTGCGAGGTGGATAAGGTCACTGGTCAAGCGCAGATGTCCGAATGCAAAGTGGGTGATGGATCCCTTCCACGTCGTGCAGTGGATGCACGACGCGCTCGACGGCGTGAGGCGCGAAGAGTGGCAGGTCGCCAAGAAGGCCGCACGCGACGCGATGCCGAAACACGACGGACCTGGCAGACCGCGCAAGGGTGAGGAGACCCCGCCGGAGGCAAGGGCGCTCAAGGAGGTCGCGGATGCAATCAAGGGCGTCCGCTTCGCACTGGTGAAAAACCCGGAGAATCTCACCGTCGCCCAGCGCGACAAGCTCGATTCGCTTAAGAAGAGAGCTGGCTCTCGCCTGTTCAGGGCGTGGGAGCTCAAAGAAGACTTAAGGGCGGTGTTCAAGGCGGGCTCTGCCGAGGAGGCCGCGAGGTTGCTGGATGCGTGGCTGCACGACGCAGCATACTGCAAGATAAAGCCGGTCGTAGATGTCGAGAAGAAGGTACGCAGGCGCAAAGACGACATCGTCGCAGCGGTCGAGCTCGGCATCGGAAACGGACGGGTCGAGGCGATTAATAACAAGATCAAGGTGACAGTGAAGATGGGCTACGGCTTTCGCAACACCGACAACCTCGTGGGCCTGCTGATGCTTAGATGCTCGGATTGCAGGCCCCGGTTGCCAGGTAGGCCGGAGATGCCGGCCAGAAAGAAGGCTGCTTAGTCGAGTTCCCTACCCACAGAAACTACCGAAGGCTCACTTTTCCTAGAGAAACACGAATAATCTACAAAATGTGTATGTTTATCAGCAGAGCTAGTGACAAACACGGTGACCGCACCCGTATTACGGCAAGCCATCCGATATCAAATCAACTACTGAGTACCCTCTTGTGCCTTGTCTCCGTCATCAATCTTGAGCTTGTTGCCAAATTCACTCTGAACAAATTCAGCAAGCTTGCCTTCCTTTGCCAGCTCAGCTGTGTCTGCCATGACAAAGTTGGTTTCAAACTGCTCTGTGCACTCCCCTTCAAACCCAAGTATGAAATGCGTGGCAATGCGATAGATAATCTCTGTAGGAGCCACTCCAAATACCTGGTTTGCAAAGATGTGAGCAAGTCGCTCGGTGTCGTTTGGAAAGACCCTTCTCATCTCATCGCTGTTAAAGATGCGCTTGACTATCTCGGTAATAAACAGACCTGACTTCATATACAGATCGGCAAAG
This sequence comes from Atopobiaceae bacterium, assembly GCA_017459605.1. Classification (GTDB taxonomy): domain Bacteria; phylum Actinomycetota; class Coriobacteriia; order Coriobacteriales; family Atopobiaceae; genus RGIG4373. Next base: position 1,575 of record JAFUCQ010000014.1, on the reverse strand, counting down.
GTGTGCTCAGGGTTGTCAAAACACCCTGGGTTTTCTTGTTCAAACAGGTCTACCATCTGCTTGACCACGCGCTTTGGGGTGTAAATCTGGTTAGTCTTTTGAGGAGGAATGTAGTCGAAAATGTCCTGTTTTTGCTCCTCGTCAAAGTAATTTGCCAGCTCAGACCTCAGGCGCAAGAACTCTTTGACCGAGTCGTCAAAAACAACCGGGTCAAACAGATGTCCATCAAAATGCACCTTTTCTCCTGATTCCACGGTTACATCTCCCCCATCTCGCAGCAGCCTAAATTGCTCAACCGTAATACTGGTGACCTCTAAGAACACGTCATCGGGGATGACGGCATCGAAGTTGGCCAACGTGGTGGTGTCGTCTCCGTATGCCATCAAAAACGAAGGGATAGTCCGAGAAAAACCGCGCAGGTGGTCGCGCACTGTGTTTTCAATGCTTTGCTTTTTGTTGTCTCTCTTTGCGGTCTCAACCGTTCTGACAATATCGTTGCCAGCACTCTCGATGAGCTCTTGCTTCGAATCGTTAATCCTTTCCTTGAGCTGTTCAAATGCCTCTGTGCGCTTTTGTTCGAACTCCTTTTCAGCAGCTATCTCTTGTTCATCTGTCTCTGCCTCTGCAATAGCCTCGTCTCGCTCGCGCTCGAGCTGCGCCCGCTGAATCTTGTAATCGCCAACTGCTCGATTCAGAGTGACCTGAGCATCGGCTACAATTTTTCGCTCAATATGCTTTTTGTGAGACGGCTTGAGGTCATCTCCAAAGTGCTCTTGTGCGGCTTCTACCAAAGGCTTCGAAACGGTATCACTAAACGTCTGTGTAAGCTTCTCAAGGGCTTTGTCTTCTTCACTTGCTGGACCCTCGATTTCGACAAGCGCATATATTACCTCGCCCAAGTCTTTGGCTATATCTCCGTAGACCTTCTTACCAAAAACATCTGCTGCAGTACCAACTACCAGATCTTCTGGCACATCAACTTCACCCTCTTCGTTGATGCTCAGCTCTTGAGCCGTGTTCTCATCAATAGGAACTTTAACGGGTTCTTTTTCCTTGAACTCAGGCAGACTGCTGATAAGTTCAACCACCTCGGCAGGAGCGCGGAAAATGTTGCTGATGTTTTGGAACAAGAAATCACACATAAACCCACGTCGAACTACCTCTACCGAGCGAATCTTTCGAGGAATGCTCAATACCTTTTCTGCATCGAGCTCAATCATTTCACCGTCTTGGTCTTCGCCCAATATCGGGAAGAAGTTGAGCAGCGTTCGAATGCGATTCTTTCGGGCATCCATGTCACCGCGACCACCCGATGTGTCTGAGTACAAATCGTTAGCAAACTCCTCAAAGATGGTCAGAGTACGCGCTGGGTCAAAGTCAAATACGTACGCATTTTCTTTACGGTAAAACTGCCCCGCCTGCTCAAACAAGCAGGGATTTTGTGCACGAAATGCCGCCTGCATGTACAAAGCCGGTGACTTCATGTTTGACAGCATAAGAACAGCAGACCACTCAGGTACCGTAATACCAGTTGTGAGCTGCCCTACAGAAAGCGTAATTGTCTTGTCGTACTTT
>JAFUCQ010000100.1 GCA_017459605.1 Atopobiaceae bacterium | reverse complement strand
GTTCAGCCGGGTGGCGGCACCCGTGCGGGAAGGCGGCTGGTCTTTGTTCCAGCCCGGCCGGCGATGGCGGTCTAGCTAACCGCCTCAGCCGGCTGGGCCGATGGATTTTTCTCACTTGACACGCTGATGAACATATGAAACAAGCAGATTGCGGGTACGTTCGCCGGCTGTGGCTTGCTTGGTGGTACCGATGCCAAGCAATACATCGCCACGAGCGGCAAGAACCTCCATACACGGCTGGAGGGAAACCCCAGTTTCGTCTTCACGCTCATACACAAGTTCAACGATCCACATGCCGAGCCGATTATTCCCGATCACGACATTGTGATTCTCTCTGATGAGGCACATCGCATCAACAACGGCACGCTCGCGCAAAACATGGTGCGTATGCTGCCTACCGCATCGCGTCTCGGATTTACGGGGACGCCGCTGTTCAGCTACGACAACATCACCGAGCGTACCTTCGGCGGCTACGTGTCGGTTTACGACTTTGCCACGGCAGTGGAGGACGGTGCTACGGTGCCGCTGTTCTACGAGAACCGAAGCGACCTGCTGGAGATTGACAACCCCGAGATAAACGACGAGCTTGCCGAGGCAGTGGAGGCTGCCGACGTGGACGAGAACCAGCGTGAAAAGCTGGAGCGAGACCTTGCTCGTGAGTACCACGTAATAACTTCCGAAAAGCGCTTGGACAAGATTGCGCGTGACTTCGTGAGGCACTACTCAGGCATCTGGGAGTGTGGCAAGGCGATGTTCATCAGCGTGGACAAGGTAACTGCCGCCCGCATGCACGAGCTCGTGCAAAAGTACTGGGCTGAAGAGATTGCCGAACAGGAGGCCGCACTCAAGCACGACACGCAACAGGAGGCGCAAGAACGCCAGCGCAAGATAGACTGGATGCGCGAAACTGAGATGTGCCTGGTTGTGAGCGAGGAGCAGAACGAGATAGCCACCTTCGCGAAGTGGGGCATCGACATCGCGCCGCACCGCAAGAAGATGGCCACACGGGAGCTGGACAAGGAGTTCCGCGACGCGGACAACCCCTTCCGCGTGGTGTTCGTGTGCGCGATGTGGCTGACCGGATTCGACGTGAAGCCGCTTGCTGCCATGTACTTTGACAAGCCCATGAAGGCGCATACACTCATGCAGGCAATCGCCCGCGCCAATCGTGTTGCTGAGGGCAAGAGCAACGGGCTCATCGTTGACTATATCGGTGTAGTAAAGGCATTGCGGCAGGCTCTTTCAGACTACACACGCGACCCTGACGAGGGACGCGGAGGCGACCCGGTACTTGACAAGGACGAGCTCCTCGCACGTATATACGAATTACTTGCCGCCGCCGAGACGTTCCTTGACGACTGTGGCTTCTCGCTCAAGGAGCTTATGGCCGCAGGCGAGTTCGAGCGGCTGGCACTCGTGAAGGACGGGGCCGATGCCGTGAGCGGCAGCGACGAGACGCGCAAACGCTACGGGATTATGGCTCGTGAGCTGTTCAAATACTTCAAGTTCGTAGAGAAAGGCGATGTGGACGGGAATGCGTGGGCGAGGCACGACGCTATCGACGCCATTTACAAGCTGCTGACTCGCCGGCGAGACACTGCCGACACGACTGACATCATGGTGAAGTTGCAGCAGATTATCGACGAGTATATTGATGTTCGCGAGACCGGGGATAAGGGCGAGAGTCGATTTGATATATCGCAAATCGATTGGAATCTGTTACACCTCGAGTTCGAGAAGGCGAAGCAGAAGAACCTCCTTATGGGGGAGCTTCGCGACGTAATTGAGAACCGTCTTGTAAAGGCACTGCGAGATAACCCACACCGTGCCGACTTCTATGAGCGCTACCAGAAAATCATCGACGAATATAACCAAGAACAGGATCGTGCGAGCATCGAGGCAACCTTCGAGAAGCTGATGAAGCTCTCGGGGGACTTATCGCACGAGGAGCAGCGCTTTGTGCGTGAGGGCTTTATCAACGAGCGACAACTCGCTGTATTTGACATGTTGTACAAAGACTCCCTCACTAAGGACGAGTTAGTGCAGGTAAAGGAGCTTGCTCGTGGGCTCGTGGACAAGATTCAGGAACGACTCGCACAAATGACGAGGTGGACCGAGAAGCCCGAGACTCGGGCAGAAGTGGATACCATCATCCGCAACGAACTCTACCGCCTGCTGCCCGCAAGCTACCCGGATGAGTCAATAGCTGCATATCGAGCCGAGATATACGAGTATTTCTACTCGATGGCAGCGTAGGTCACTGCCGCTGATGCGCGAGGAGCGACAGCACCAATGAGCGAGGTGAAGTTCATCTGAAGAACAATCACGAAGGGGTTGCAACTCTGCGGAAGAAACAAACCAAGCAACAAGAGCACCTGTAATTCTGTTTTGTATTCTGTTTTGTACCCGATAGCCACTATTCTCAGTGAACCATGAGCAGATACTGCTAGGATAGCTATGGCATGGGACAGGCTCATGCGGATAGTGAAAAGGGGTTTGTTATGGATCTGAAGCTCAAGGATAAGGTTGTGCTCGTAACGGGCGGTACAGGTGGCATCGGTACTGCCATCGTCAAGGCTTTCTTGGCAGAGGGAGCCAAGGTTGCTTTTTCTTCGACCAGCCAAGAAAAGATTGACAAGCTCTTGCCCGAGCTTGACGGCGATGTCAAAGGCTTTGTCGCCGACATGAACAACGAGGAAGAAATCAAGGCTTTTGTCGAGGGCGCCAAGGCTGCCTTTGGCACGATTGATGTTGTTGTTCCCAATGCAGGATATGAGGGCAAGGCTCATCCCGTCCAAGACATGACGCTCGAGCTCTTTGAGCAGACCTATATGCTCAACGTGTTTGCCGTTATGCTCACCATGAAATATGCCGCTCCCACCCTTATCGAGAAGGGCTCGGGTTCGGTGGTTGTCGTTGCTTCTGCGGCTGCTTATGAGCCAACCGCTGGCAACAGTGCCTATGTGTCGTCTAAGTATGCGGTCGCTGGTCTCACCAAGTGCGTGGCTATGGAGCTTGGTCCGGTAGGCGTACACGTTAACTATGTGTGCCCCGGTCCCGTTGACACACCCATGATGCTCAGAATTGAGCAGGATTTCTTTGGCGATACCATGACTCACGAAGAGGCAATGGCAGCACTTGCTGGTGCTTACGCCATGGACAAGCGCTATGCCAAGCCCGAAGAGGTTGCAAATGCGGTTCTCTATCTCGCATCTGAGGTCTCTTCGCACACCGCTGGTATGGGCATGCACATTGACTCCAAGGTTTCAGCTACAAGCTAAACACTCCGCATACCTGCGAATTTGAGATGAGGCTGCTGGTTGTTACAGGCCAGCAGCCTTTCTTGATTCGGTTGCTGCCTTGAGCTCTGCTGGTGGCAATACCAACGCAAAGCGAATGTATCCCTCGCCATGAGGGCCAAAGCTGGCACCGGGCGTGGCGATAACCCCGGCCTTCTCAATCAGCTCGGAGCAAAAATCAAACGAATCCATTCGCCCGTGAGGCAGACGCGCCCACACAAACATGGTGCCATGAGCGTGGGGGCGCTCCCAGCCGCAGGCTTCGAGCCCCTCACATAAAGCGTCACGGCGTTCTTGATACAAGAGACGCTGGTCTTCAACCATATCGAGCGGACCCGTTAAGCAAGCAAGGGCTGCTGCCTGCGCGACGAGCGGCGTTCCAAAGTCAATCTGGCTTCTCAGTTTGCGTAGACCTGCGACAATCTGGGGATTTCCTACCAAAAACGACAGGCGCATGCCCGTGACGTTAAACGACTTTGAGAGGCTCAAAAATTCGACTCCCACATCAAGGGCTCCATCGCTGGCAAGAAAACTGCCACCGTGGTGCTCGTCAAAGATGATATCGGGGTAGGCGTTGTCGTGCACAACAATGATGTCGTAGCGCTTGGCAAAAGCAACAATGCGCTCGTAAAAACCGTCCGGAGCAACAGAGCCCACCGGATTTGCAGGAAGCGACACAACTATGTAGCGCGCTCGCTGTGCGATATCTTCGTCGATTCCTTCGACATAGGGGACAAAACCGTGTTCCTCGACCAAGGGGTAGTAGGCAATTTCTGCTCCCGCGAGCTTGGCAGCTGCGGCAAAAACGGGATAGCAGGGATCGGGCAAGAGCACGAGGTCACCCGGATCTGCAAGTGTCAGGGCAAGGTGTCCCATACCTTCCTGCGTGCCATACACCGAGCACACCATGTCAGGCGTGAGATTGCTCACACCAAAGCGCCGGGTGTAGTAATCACACACGGCCTGTGTAAGCTCTGCTGAGTCATGCAAGCTGTATTTCCAGCTTGCGGGCTTGTCGAGTGCGGCGTGAGCAGCTTGGCGAACATGCTCTGAGACAGAGAAGTCAGGGGTGCCAATCGACAAGTCCCAGAGCTGACGACCCGCAGCTCGTAGCTCTTGTGCCCTCAGATTAAGTGCGGCAAATACTTCATCGCCAAATTGGTCAAGACGTTGTGAGAGTTGCATGGGACTCCTTATAACCTGTCTTCAGAGCTCATAAAAGCAAGCGTTTGAAGCGTGGAATACGTGCTATACGTCGATGAATCGCTTCGAAGCGCCCGAATAGCTTGGTAGCGCCCGAGTTGCCACTCAGCACCCGAGTTGCTTCGAAGCACCCGAGTAGCTTGGTAGCGTCCGAGTTGCCACTCAGCACCCGAGTAGCTTGAAACCACAATGTAACAGGATATCGTTTCTCCTCAAGAATCGATTGAGAATCTGTCAATGTCTTGTAATACAGCAGGTTTTCAGTTAGATTTTTTCATTAATGCATTGATTGAGTGAGAGTGAGGTGGAGTAGTGGATATACTTGCGTTTTTGCCAACAAGTGGCTATGCAGTGACGCTGCCCGCCTTCTTACTGTTTTATTCTCATCGGCATCTCCAAAAGAATACGATGAATAAGCTTTTTATAAGCATGGTGGCGGTCTGCGCTTTAGCAATCATCGGAGACGGCATCTCTCGCTGCTACATATTTGAAGGTTTTCCAGCACTTCTCGTTATAGCGGGAACCTACTTCAATTACATCGCGATACCTGCTATTGGCATCATGTGGTACTGGTATGTACGCCGACTTGTTGATGACAAGGACAAGCCAGTTGCGCTGATTACCGACAAGATCATCATTGTGCTGATGATACTCGCCTTTGCGGTGCTTTTGCTCAATCCCTTTACGCACATGGTGTTTAGCTTCGACGACTCAGGGCTCTATCAGCGCGGACCACTCTACTTTTTCCCTGCTGGTGCTGCTTTTTGGTGCATCATTCTTTCGGAAGGTTACCTGCTGAGCATCATTAAATCGCTGGGGCATTCAACAGGTGCCGCGATGTTGTTTTTTCCGGTTCCGCCCGTTATCGGCGCATTTATTGCGGCGGTGCTCTATGGCCTGCCATGGATGCTGCTGGGTATGTCACTGTCGATGCTTGTTTTGTTTAGCACCTTGCAAACCACGAGCCTCGACACCGACCATCTCACCAGCGCTTTGAGTCGAAAACGTGTCGAAGAAGTTCTCGATGAGCACATAGCTCGCGCACAAGCCGGGCCCACGTTTGCGGGCATCATCCTCGACATTAACGATTTCAAGAGCATCAACGACAACTATGGTCATATTGTGGGCGACGATGCTCTGTCGCAAACCGCAGACATTTTGCGTTCGTGTACACGCTTAGGCGATATTGTTGCTCGCATTGGTGGTGACGAGTTCTTTGTTCTTCTCGAGATTCAGGAAACCTCCCACCTTGAGCATGTGGTTGAGCGAATACACAACGCGGTGGATCGTTTTAACAACTTTGGGAACCCCTATGAACTAAGCTTTAGTATGGGTTATGACATTTATCGACCTGAGCTCCACAAAGACAGAGAGAGCTTTGTTGCCAAACTCGATGAGCTTATGTATCGAGAAAAACAGGCACATCACGAGCTGGCTGTTGGGGCTTTGTAGTTACAGTTTGGTGAGCTGTTTGAGGGTTGGTTGTACTGCATTAATGGGGGTTGCTGGTGGCGCTTACTGCCGAAAAACTAGACGCTCTTATGCGTTTGACGGACACAAAGAATCACTCGCTTGCCGAGGCGCTTTCTTTTAGTACGTCGTATATCAGCAGAATCCGCACAGGCAAGCGCGGCTTTCCCAACAACCAATACTTCATAAAGCCAGCGGCGAGCTTTTTTGCCGAGCGCCTTGTTGACTCATATAACACGCGTGCAGTTGCCGAGCTGGTTTGCCCAGGAAAAGAGTGGCCAGCATCTGTTGATTCTGCTAGTCGCTTGATAGAAAACTGGCTTGGAGCAGACGACACAACCCTTGCCAATGTTAAGGACATCATCTTAGGTTTGGGATCAGATTTGTCGGCGCTTCAGTCGCCCGTTGAATACTATTCACATAAGGCTGGCATGCAGGCAAGCCCTCATAGCCTCTGTGACTTGGTGGGCACAGACGGTGTTGGTGTGTGCTATGGCAACGAAGGCAAACGACGCTGTATTAGCGCTTTTTTAGAGCATTTGGCTACCCGCGATTATCCCGTACATCTTTACATGTATAGCTCAGAGTCGCGTACATGGGCTCATGAAGATCCCGGCTTTGTTCAAAAGCGCTTTGCCCAGTTTTATCGCATTTTGTCGCACGGAGGATGTATCACGATGGTACATGGCTTATCTCGAGATTTGGATGCCATGTTTCAAGAGATTCAGCGCTGGCTGCCCCTCTATATCATGGGGAATGTGAACTCGTTTTGGTCTGACCGTTTTAATGGTGGAATTGTCAAGCGAACCCAGTATGTTGCTCCCGACATTGCTGCTGTTTCGGCAACATCGATGGGGGAGACAACCGAGGGCATGGCTAGTTTTGTGTACGCCGATCCGCAGACGGTAGCAGCTCAGGAACTTGAATTTAAGCGCTTGATAGATTTATGTGAACCTTTGGTACGGCGCTATATGCTCGATGATTTTGAGTCGTGTGTGCAGGTTGTCGATACGTTTTTGTCCACAAAAGAAGAGCTCATCATTGCCATGAGTGAAGACTTGAAAGATGGCATCAAAAAGCTTATGCCCGCTGAGTATATCAACACCTTGAAGAGATTCGATATCGAATTTACAGATGACACGTCTGATTGGCAGAGTGTGCGTTGGGTAGCCCCAGACAAGCTGCCCTCAAAGCTTTGCGTGGTGATAAAAGAGGGGCTCGGCGTCTGTGTTTTGAGACTGGCAGATCCGCAGATGCTCTTTGTTGTTACTGAGGAGCGCTTTACGGGATACTTCACCGAGTATGTAAAGCGTCTCTAGCATGGGTGCCCCGGCTCTAGCATGGGAGCCCCGGCTCTAGCACGAGACACCCCGTCTCTAGCATGGGTGCCCCAACTACCCACATAAAACGGGGCGACAACTTCATGCCGCCCCGCGTGATGTAGCCTGCTGATCCGCGTTGTTGCTCAGAGGCTGTGTGTTTGTCTCGTTATTGTCTCGTTATGAAGGCTGCTTCGTCTTGCTACTTTGCAGCTGCCTCAAGCGCTTGGTCGATATCGGCAATGAGGTCGCTTACATCCTCAAGGCCGCAGGAGAAACGTACCAAATCGGGTTTCACACCTGCACTCTCGAGCTCTGCATCACTCATCTGGCGATGCGTGGTTGATGCCGGATGCAAACAACAGCTCGCTGCATCAGCCACGTGCGTTGCAATGTGGGCAATCTTGAGTTCGCACATGAACTGCTCAGCCGCCGCTCGTCCACCGTTGACGCCAAAGCTCACTACGCCACAGCTGCCGTCGGGCAGATATTTGCTTGCACGCTCATGTTCGGCATCACTGGGAAGACCCGGGAAAGATACCCAGCTCACGAGCGGATGTGTGCTCAGGTGCTCGGCGATGGCTTGAGCATTTTCACAGTGACGGCGCATACGAACGTCAAGGCTTTCAAGCCCCAAGTTGAGCACATAAGCTGCCTGCGGCGATGCAACGGCACCAAAGTCGCGCATGAGCTGGGCGGTTGCTTTGGTGATAAAGGCACCACCTTGGCCAAACTGCTCCGTGTAGGTAATGCCGTGGTAGGACTCATCAGGGGTGGTAAGGCCAGGGAACTTCTCGGCATGAGCACTCCAGTCAAAGTTGCCAGAATCAACAATGGCTCCTCCAACGGCAGACCCATGCCCGTCCATGTACTTGGTGGTCGAGTGGGTCACGATGTCTGCTCCCCACTCAAAGGGACGACACATGATGGGAGTGGGGAAGGTGTTATCCACAATCAGGGGAACTCCGTGTGCATGAGCGGCTTTGGCAAAGCGCTCGATGTCGAGAACCACAAGGGCAGGATTTGCGATTGTCTCGCCAAAGACGGCCTTGGTGTTGGGCTTGAACGCTGCCTCGAGTTCTTTGTCTGAGCAGTTGGGGTCGACAAAGGTGAACTCGATTCCCATACGCGCCATCGTAACGGCAAACAAGTTGTAGGTGCCACCGTAGATGGTGCTCGACGAAACAACGTGATCTCCGACGCCTGCGATATTGAAGATGGCAAAGAAGCTCGCTGCTTGTCCACTCGAGGTGAGCATGGCGGCGCTTCCGCCTTCAAGTGCACAAATCTTTGCGGCTACGGTGTCGCAGGTGGGATTTTGGAGACGAGAATAAAAGTAGCCCTCTGCCTCGAGGTCAAAGAGCTTGCCCATGGCTTCGCCCGTCTCGTAGCGAAACGTGGTTGACTGGATGATAGGGACTTGGCGAGGCTCGCCATTTTGAGGGCTATAGCCAGCACGAATACACTTGGTTGATTGCTTCATGGTGTTATCCTCCGTATCTTGGCTGTGTCGAGCACGATGAGCTGCGCTCGTGTTTGTTGGGCTTTCATGTGTGGCGTGTGCGCTGCGTTTGGGTGCGTGCAACACGTAGTACGTGCACGACGCACGGGTATGCGCCGCACGCATGCCGACGCGCCGTACGCGCCACAGTACGCGCGAACCTGCAATACGCGCGAACCTGCAACACGCGCAAACCTGCAACACACGCAAACCTGCAACACACGCAAACCTACAACACGCGCAAACTATCCTACTGCAATTGGAGAAGGGTGTTAGCGAGGGTAGGCTGCATGAAACAAATTTGGCATGGAGCAAACGCCCTGGCGGGCTCACGTGCGCACTGAATCTCTCTCCAGCCCACGACCGCGTTCCGCACAGCTCATGCTCACTGAATCTCTCTCCAGCCCACTAACGAGCATAGACGATACGGTTCATGTCTCGGTTTGGAAGGCAGGTTTGCAAGATAACGCCGTTGTCCCCACAAATCTCTACGAGCTCCTCGTAATAGCTCGCTTTGGGATAGTTAAAAATGCGCTCGACCTGCGCGTCTCGTCCGTTTATGTTCAAGCTGTCTCCGGGAAGCATGCTCAAAATGTCTTGTCCGTAGGCAGACCAATCATGGGTGATGTAGTAGCCCGTCTCCCACTCGCTCAGACTTCCGTCCTCACGCGCTGAGACTGCATGGTAGTCCTCGAGAGCTGTCCACGGTCCAAAGCGGATTGGCTCTGTGTTGGTGAGCGAGGCTGGGTCGAGCTCTTCGATGCGCAGTTGTGTGTAGTAGTGAAAGGAAAAGTCGCCTACACACACGGTGTTCTCCAAAAAACTATCAGCAAAATGGCCGAGAAGCCCTTTCGGCTCGTTGAAAGGGATCGGCTCTTCTTCTGTGGTCTGTGCTTCAGCACTGTTTTTCGAAGCTGCAGCAGCTCTGGATGCTGCCAGAGCAGGTGAGACCGCGTGAGAAAACAGCGTGAACCCTACGATATCCAAACATATAATCGCCAGAAGAAACACGCGAGCAACGTTGCGGTACGAGAGAGCTTGAGCTTTTGTTTTTGTCGATTGGTTGTGTTTGCGTGTCATGTGTTGTCCTTGTTACAAGTCGACTTACGTTCAGTATATCGCTTGTCTCGTCTGGTATAGGGGGTTTGTCTACAGCAAGCGGAGAGTTGATGACAGCAGCTGAAATAGCAAGCGGAGAGTTGATGACAGCAGCTGAAATAGCAAGCGGAGAGTTGATGACAGCGGCTGGAAGTGTAAGCGGACTGTTGATGACAGTGGCTGAGGAGCGAGAAGGGTGTGCGTGGGTGGGAATCAAGGCGCATCTATGAGAGGGAGTCTGCCCAGTGCTCATCAAGAGGAACCCTGCTTCATGGTTTTAAGTTTTGTGGAAAAGCGTACGTCCAAAAATGCTTTCCTGCGGTTTCTTCTAGCAAAACGCGGGATAGCGATTTCAAACGTACACATTTTAATATGTGCTCCGAAGTGTCAAATGGACAGTTGACCGATTCGAGTTTGCGCCGAGTTGAACCTTGAGTTAGGGGTGAAGGATGTGTGTGTGCAAGGATGTGTGTGTGCAAGGATGCGTGTGTGTAAGGATGTGTGTGCAAGGATGCGTGTGTGCAAGGATG
>JAFUCQ010000099.1 GCA_017459605.1 Atopobiaceae bacterium | reverse complement strand
CGAGGTTGTCAAGCTCTCGTGTTTTGTCAATACGGTTTAATGCGATAACATCCTGCAGGTAGACCTCACGGAGCAAGCCCTCGAGATAACGTGACTTTTGGATATCCGTGCTCATTGTGCGAAGAAACGGCATACCTCCATAGAGCACATATTCAGCCCACCCTTCATAGCGGTCGCCATTGAACGCCTGCATGAACTCAGCAAACGTGAGAGGCATGACACGTACCTCATCGCCACGTCCTCGGAATTCGGTCATCACGTCGGTTGAAAGCAGCTTCGAATTACTGCCAGTCACATATACGTCAACATTACCGTGGCGAAGAAGGCCGTTTAGAACGCCGTAGAGCACGGGTGGCTCGTCCTTACTGCGTAGCTCCTTGGCAGTGATTGCATACTGAACCTCATCGAGCAGGATAAAGTAGTTGCCGTCTTGGCCGATATGTTCATCCAAATATCTGCCAAGGACATGTGCGTCGCGCAAATGAGCATTCGAATTGGCATCGAGAGCGATTTCGATGATATGGTCGTCGGCGACACCGATGTTTTGAAGGTGTTCACGAAACAGGTCGAAAACAAGATAGGTCTTCCCGCAACGACGTATTCCGGTAATTACTTTAATGGCTCCGTTTCCCATACGAATGATAAGGTCATTCAGGTACTTGTCGCGTTTAATTCTCATAATGTCTCTCCGGAGGTTGTGTCACTGGGGTAATTATAATCGGTATATATGATGCATGCAGCAAAAATTCCGAAAATTTAGGAATCGACATCCACAGGATTGATGCCCTGATATGACGCAGGACAGCGTAGAAACGCTCGATGTATTCGAACTTGCTATGTGCTTCAACATGGAACTGAAGAGGTTGTTCAATTCCGCTGCGCTTATCAGCGCTCTTGCAGCGGGATAGGTGTCTCGTCAGTAAGAAGCAGTTTACTCGCGCCTCCGCAGAGCTCTCCGTGTGCTGCATTGAGAGCGTCGATTACAGGCATGAGTGGTTCAAAGTCTTCGGGAGCATCGCTCAAAACCACTGCAATGTAAGGACCAACATCAGAAAAAACGATACCTGCATCGTTGGTGGCTGAGCTTGTGTACTGATCTTCGAGATACCAACCAGCCTTAGACCAGACTTCGTAGTTTGTGCGGAGTAGATTTCCGAGTGCGGAGTAGTGTGTCTGGCTGAGTAGTTCTGTGAGCTCATTAGCACCAATCTCGCTACTTTTGCCGTAGCGATAAATCTCCTGCCAGAGCGATGCCATCTCCCGTGCTGAGATGTCAGGATAGTTCCACCAACTCTTTATACGCGAGGCAGCATCTGGAGCAAAGCTGCCCATCCATGTGGCAAAGTTGCTTGAGCCGTAGCTATTGATAAGTGAGGTAAACGCCTTGTTGTCAGAGTCAATGAGCAGCTCACTGACTCGATTATACGTCCATGGAGTAATAGCCCTTGGGCAGCATCTGTCTGGAAAGCCATACAGGCAAGCGCTGCCTTGATTGAACTGGCAGGATAGTGAGGTTTGTCAGCTTGATAAGAAATCGAGCGACCACTGCGTAAATTGAGTAGATACAGCGAAAGGAATCGTCCGTTGTCTGTGTAAGTACTAACAGCAGCATCGAGCTGTTTCAAAGTCTCACTTGTGGTAAAGCTGGCAGGAGCCCATGCGGTGATGCCAGATGCACGACGTATCTCGATGAGCGGCTCATTGGGGAGAGCTTGTGTATGAGGAGTATCAAGTGCTGCTTGTTGAGCAACACTCTCAGGGATGCCTGCCTCGATTGCCTGTTGTTTGAGACGAACGGGTGTCTCGGCGAGCTCTTGGGCACTCGAGACGGCTTCTTCAACGTTTTCAACTAACGTACTGAGTTGGAGTGTCAGCGAATCATCTGTTGGTGAGGTGGTAGGAGTTCCAGTTTGGCTTGTTTGGCTAGCAATTTGGGCGCTTGTTCCAGTAGGAGGGGATACTGCTGCTGCCGACTGTGTTGATTGTGGCGACCAAGTGCTGACCGCCAACGTAATAGCAGCACCAATAATAAGAACGGTTCCGCTTACCACGCGGCGAGCAATCGCCTGTTCTTCTGTTTCTCGAAAGGTAATCTCTGTGCCATCAAGGGCGTAGCTTGCTTGTGTTTCGTGCGTCGTACTCAGGTGTTTTGGAACATGGAGATGGGCGGGGCTTGCAGTTGCAGAAGCTGCACTGTTCATACCAGCTAGGTTGTATGTCGTCGAAGCATCTGTCATCTTGTGCGCCGAATCCCTGCCATGTGAATACCGTACGGTTTTCGTATCGTCTCACACTATCGTACTCACTGCACTTTACGACGAGAGCTTATACGACAAAGATACATGAATCGTCATAATGCCTTAAACGTTTATCGTGCGTTAGGAATAACATGCCTTCAGATGATGCTTGACATATCAGCATGCGGTCAAATGGGTCTTTGTGAGTTGGTGCATCAGTCTTTCTCGTTAGATTGTTGAGTGCGAATATGTGGTTCAGCTTGAGTAGGAGCACGCGATACCCTGCATCATTGCAAAAAGCTGTAATGTCTTCGGCGCCTACGATGAGTTCATCAGGGTGGAGCATGTGTTTGATTTGTACTTCCCATGCTCCAATAACACTGTAGTAGATGTCGTTTGATGGGTCTTCAATGAGTCGTCGTGCCTGTTCTGGTAGGTGGGAGTCATTCGTAAGTGCCCATAAGAGCAAGTGTGTGTCGAGTAGTATTCTCATGAGGTACGACTCTTTTATAGCTCGTCAAAAAGTTCCTCAAGCTCATCATCCCATGTGTCAAAGCTATCAGGGACAACGAACTTACCTTCTGCAACGCCAATGCGCTGAGGATTTGGGGCCAAATCGATTAACTGCATCTGTACAACAGGCACATTGTTGCGCGCGATATAGATGACATCCTCTTGGCCAGATTCGAGCTTTTGAACTAGCTTGGAGAGCTCAGTTTTAGCCTCGAGCATATTTGCCTGAATCATACTGTCTCCACTCGCCTTGCTGTTATTGGTGGCTAATCGTAATATATTAGCTAATGTTAGTCAATAGCAAATCTGAATCAAAACATAACGTTTTGCGCTTGCAAAGGTCTTTCTGCTTTGCGAGCGAATTGTTGTCTACTCAAGGCGCTACAATCGATACGGAGATAACTCACTAGCAGACCGCGGTGTTCGCGGTATAAGTATCACCGTGACGAGAGAGGGGCGGTCATGCCCGACACACAACAAACAGAGCGCAGAACCATTGCCGTTATAGACGGAAACTCACTCATGCACCGTGCGTTTCACGCTATCCCGCCAACCATGAACGCACCTGATGGCAGGCCAACTAACGCCATCTTTGGGTTTCTCAACATGTTTATGAAAATGATTGAGACCTTTGAGCCAAACGGCATCATCTGCGCCTTTGACAAAGGAAAACCCAAGAGCCGCATGGAGCTTTTGCCCCAGTACAAGGCTCAGCGCCCACCCATGGACCAAGATCTGCGCACGCAGTTTCCCATGATTAAGGAGCTGCTGGGCGCCCTTGATGTTCCGGTTGTTGAGCTTGAGGGCTGGGAGGGCGACGACATTTTGGGTACCCTCGCCAAACGTGGCGAAGCAGCAGGCTACGACATGCTGCTTATCACCGGCGACCGCGATATGTATCAGCTCTCGACTGAGCACGTCAAAATTGTGGGCACCAAAAAGGGTCTCTCCGAGGTTTCCATCATGACGCCCGAGTCGGTCGAGGACCTCTATCACGGCATCACGCCTGAGCTCGTTCCTGATTTTTATGGTCTCAAGGGCGACTCGTCAGACAACATTCCAGGCGTTCCAGGTATTGGTCCAAAGAAGGCAAGCGCACTTATCACCCAGTACGGAAGTCTCGATGAGGTCATAGCGCATGCCGATGAAATCCCTGGTAAGATGGGTCAAAACCTCCGCGAGCACATTGAGGATGCGCTGCTGAGCAGAACCATCGCAACCATCATGTGCGATGCCCCCATTGAGCTCGACCTAGCAGACGCCCACTTTCCTACCTTTGACCCTGAGCGTGCCCGTCAGGCTCTGGCCGATTTAGGCTTTACCAGCATGCAGCGCCGTATCACGTCCCTTGCGGCTCAAACACCTGGCGCGCAAGCCCTGTCGCCAGCATTCGAAATCCCTGAAGTTCTGAGCGGACAAGAGGCCTACGACGCCCTTGAACAGGCCCTTGAGCAGGGCCAGTGGCTTGGCTGTGTGGTAGACGATGACACGGGTGCAGATGGTTTCTTTGGCTTTACCACGCATCTTTGGCTGAGCACCGATACGGACATCCTGCACATTGACGACGACCATACGCTCGAGCTTCTCGCCAGGCTGGTGCGCGAAGCCAAGCTTGTTGCCTTCGACATGAAGGCTCTTTTGCACTACGTTGTTCCCGTCGACTCGACCGAGGCTGCCTTAGTGAGCATGGACCAGCTTGACCCAGAGCGCATGTTTGACCTCAAGATTGCAGCTTATTTGCTCGATTCAGACAGTTCGTCGTTTGAGCCGGATGAGCTTCTCGGCCGCTATCTTGACACCGACATGCCCGAGACAAGCGACACACATTCCCTGCATGCAATCCATGCGGCGATTACGCGTGCGCTGAGAGAGCCGCTTGCCACAGCGCTTGAGCAAGACGGCTCCGACAAGCTTTTTGAGGCGGTCGAGATGCCCTTGCTGGCGGTCCTTCTCGAGATGGAGCGAACGGGCCTCTATGCGGATAGCACCCGCCTTGCTGAGCAGTCAGCAGAGCTTGGCACAGAAATCGATACCATGGTGGCACACATTCACAAAGTTGCAGGTCAAAGCTTTAACATTGACTCGCCTCAGCAGCTTTCGCATGTGCTCTTTGATGTCCTTAAGCTTCCCACCGACGGCCTCAAAAAGACGCGCACTGGTTTTTACTCGACGAACGCAAAGGTTTTGGGTGAGCTTGCTGCGCACAACGATCTGGTGGCTGAGGTCCTTGAGTATCGTGAGCGCGCCAAAATCAAGTCGACCTACTTAGACGCATTGCCGCAGCTCATCCGCAAGGACGGGCGCATTCACACGAGCTTCAACCAAACGGTGGCAGCAACGGGTCGCCTCTCGAGCTCAGAGCCCAACCTGCAAAACATCCCCACACGATCAGCGCTGGGACACCGCGTGCGAACAGCCTTTACCGTGCCAGAGGGTCATGTGTTTTTAGCCTGCGACTATTCTCAGATTGAGTTGCGTCTTTTGGCGCACTTGAGTGCAGACGAGCATCTTATTGCAGCGTTTAACGAAGGTGCTGATTTTCATGCGAGTACCGCCGCGCGTGTTTTTGGTGTTGACCCATCTGAGGTAAACCCCGAGATGAGAAGTCGCGCCAAGGCGGTGAACTTTGGCATTGTCTATGGTCAGCAGGCCTTTGGTTTGGCAAGCTCACTCAAGATTAGTCGCAAAGAAGCGCAAGAGATGATTGACCGCTACTTTGAGGTTTACCCCGGAGTGCGCGAGTTTCTCGACCGGCAGGTGGCCTTTGCCCGCGCAAATGGGTGGGTTGCAACACTTTACGGGCGCAAACGCCACATCAAAGAGATTAAGAGCTCCAATTTCCAGCAGCGTTCCTTTGGCGAGCGTACAGCTATGAACCACCCCATGCAAGGTACGGCGGCAGACATTATCAAGCTGGCGATGATTCGGGTGTCACAGCGTATGCGTGCTGAGGGCTTGCAATCCAAGCTGGTGCTTCAGATTCACGACGAACTCGACTTTGAAGTTCCAACCGATGAGATTGAGTACATGTCAGCGTTGGTTTCTGAGGAGATGCAAGGCGTGGTTGAGCTTTCAGTGCCGCTGACGGCTGAGGTTTCTTATGGGCCTACGTGGGCGGAGGCAAAATAGTGGGGCAGGGCATAGGAGCAGAGGTAACAAGCAGCGGACAAGGTCAACCAATACAAGCTGTAGCTGGCGGACAAGGGCAATCGACGCACGCAACAGCTTGCGGACAGAGCCAGTCCCTGCCACGGGTTGTGGTTCATACCGACGGTGCTTCTCGGGGAAATCCAGGTCCGGGCGGCTATGGGGTTGTGTTGAGTTACACCGATCCGGCAGGTACTGTACACCGAAGCGAGCTGAGCTGTGGTTTTCGACTCACTACTAACAATCGCATGGAGCTGCTCGCTGCCATAGTTGCTTTTGAGGCACTCAAGTTTCCTTGTGAAGTCGAGCTTCATTCTGACTCACAGTATCTTGTGCGAGCGTTTAATGAAAACTGGGTGGGCAGCTGGCAAGCTAAGGGCTGGAAAAATGCCAGCAAGCAGCCAGTGAAAAACCCTGACCTCTGGAAGCGTCTTGTCGAGGCGGCTGCCCCGCATACGGTGAGTTGGCTGTGGGTGAAAGGTCATGCGGGTGATGTAGATAATGAGCGAGCAGACGAGCTTGCTACCCTTGCTGCCGATAGCAATGACCTCCACGATGACGTTGGTTATCAAGCGTAAGTTAATGAGTCTATGAGTGTTTGCAGGGATTACGCGAGAGTCATGACAAGCTCAACCTCGTCGTCGTACTCTGTGCCTGTTGGTACAAAGCCTTTTTGCTCATAGAGCCTTCTGGCTATTTCGTTTTTCTTGTGGCAGGTCAGTACAACTCTGTCTGAGCTGCCAAAAGGCTTGGTGCGAATGTATTCGATGATATGGTCAAGAGCTTGGGCTCCGTAGCCACGACCTTGCTCTGCTTCATCAATCATCATGTGCCAAATGTCATATTCGGGTACATCATAGTCATAAATCACCATGACATAGCCCACCATCCTGTCGTTGGCGTAGATGCCAAACGGCTGGCACTGGTTGCGGTAGACGTATGCTTGCGCAAGGCTTCGTATTGGGTGGGAGACAAACTCCTGTTGTGCGACGCCAAGCGAAAGATTGATTGCGTCAACAAAGTTATCCTCTGTTATCGCCTTGAGCTCGACCATTTTCCTCCGTGGAATGTTTAGGTGTCAGTAATGAGACGGTCAGTATAGGGCGAGCCCTACAACGATGCAAGCAAGGAAAAGGCCAGGTGCCTCATGGCTAGCCATTATGGTTCCCTTGGGCCTACGTCCGAAACGATCCTGGCGCTACTTTCCAGTGTATACCCGAACGCTTCACTTAGAAGCGAGCTTATAGCAATATACGTTGATTAAACTTGAGCCAGAGGGGAATCTCTGCAACTATTCGCAGCGATGTAAGTCTACGATTACATAAAGATGTGCCTGTTAGTGAGAAGAGCTTGGAGTTGCACAAACCAGTTAGCAGTAGGTGGTCAGGCCTCCGCAGCGGAGCGAGGACAAGCCGACCACCTACTGCTCATATGGGTTTGTGCTGTTCGACCTAGCTATTCTCCGGATCCGTTTTGCCAATCATGATGTTCAGTATCTCAACATCGGTGGGATGCATCCCAACGCGACCCACATAACCCATGGAGCGAATCGTCCGCTCAGCACTTTCTGCTACAAGACCTTCGCCCGGCAAGAAGTCAGCATTGGCGAGCGCCATGTCACAACCCAAAATACCAGCGTCAACAGCTGATGCAATTTTGGCAGCACAGCTTGGCTTGGCTCCGTCACACACAATGCCACCCACGTTTGCCAGAGTGTTCACCACGGCTGCTTGGTACTGCTCAAAGCTTCCACCCTTGAGCATGCAGATGGCACCTGCAGCACCCGCAGCAGCGCTCACAGCTCCACAAAAGGCGGAAAGCTCACCAATAAAGCGCTTTACGTGGACCGACGTCAAATCAGATAAGGCAACCGCTCGTAGGAGTTCTTCTCGGCTCGATCCAAGGTCGTGGGCATACTCACGAACGGGAAGCGAACTGGTGATTCCCTGATTGCCTGACCCACAGCAAATAACCACCGGCATCGAACATCCGCTCATACGCGCATCAGAGCCTGCCGCAGCCATGGCACGAGCCCGACAACTCACGTCGTCAGGCCGCGTATCAAGCAAGGTCTTACCAATGTGGGCACCCCACGTGCCGCCCAGTCCCTCTTGAGCAATGGCGCCATTGAGTTCAAGTTGCTGCTCAATAGCATCTGCAAACTGATTGAGCTCAGCTTTGTGGGCAAACTCCCATATCAATTCAAGCGACAAACGCGAGCGCATGTCGTCTCGCAAGAGATTTTCTTCAAGCACACCGTCTGTACTGACACCACCCACCGCCAGTGGCTGTCCGTCTCGCTCAAGGCGCGTAACATGGGTATGACGGTCTTCGATTCGCACGAGCGAGCTGTGCGCATCTCCGTGAGCCACAACCTCGACAAACAGGTTGGGCACTCCTTCTGCAAGTGTCACCGAGAAAATCCCCGAGTCAATGAGTGCTTGTGCTGCTGCTCGCTCCGCATCGCCCGCGCCTTCAAGGACCTCGAGGTTTTTTGTCTCGTCGCCAGCAGTCCACCCAAGGGCTACTGCAGCCTCAATGCCGCGCATCCCGCCAGAATTGGGAACGGTCACGCTCTTCACGTTCTTGATAACGTTTCCACTGCAGGCAACTTCCAAACTCTGTGGCGCCTCCCCAAGGGCTGCGCGTGCAAGGGCAGCAGCGTAGGCAAGTGCAATAGGCTCGGTACAGCCGAGGGCACACACCAACTCCTCGTTTAGAATGGCGCTACATACATCAAAATCACTTGTGTACTGTTCCATAATTGCTCCCAGCTGTGTTGGTTTCATGCTCGATTGTGGACGTTACGCATTATTTCGAACATTTCTCACAATCCTAGTCCAACAGCTTGAAAAGAGTGGCGCAAAAACGTACTCTATCAAGTTGTGTAACTCTGATTGTTGCACAAACGTATCTGTCGGCCCCCGAGCTGTATTATCCAAATTCGGTATGGAGGGTTCACCCTTCTGACTGCAGGCGGTTTCATGGCGTCCGGGGCCCCGTTCCCTTGAAAGGGGTCCAAATTGAGTGAGCTTCAAAACACGTCCGTCTTCTCTTTAGATGATGTGACAGACGAGGAGATGGAAAGCCTCGTCGACGGTACCATCACAAACTTTGACGATGGTGATCTTGTAACCGGTACTGTAGTGAAAATCGAGCATGACGAGGTTCTGCTCGACATCGGATTTAAGTCCGAGGGCGTCATTCCGGTACGCGAGCTGTCCATCCGCAAGGATGCTAACCCTGCAGAGATTGTCTCCCCGGGTGACCAAATCGAGGCACTTGTCCTTCAGAAGGAAGATAAAGACGGTCGCCTCATCCTTTCCAAGAAGCGTGCCGAGTACGAGCGTGCATGGAATCGTATCGAAGAGAAGTTCAGCGGTGGCGAGAATGTCGAGGGCGAGGTTATCGAGGTCGTCAAGGGCGGTCTTATTCTCGACATCGGTCTGCGTGGCTTCCTGCCGGCATCCCTCGTTGACCTGCGCCGCGTGAAGGATCTCACCGCATTCATGGGTACATGCATTGAGGCTCGCGTCATCGAGATGGATCGCAACCGCAACAACGTTGTTCTTTCCCGTCGCGTGGTGCTCGAGGAGGAGCGTCGTGCCGAGCGTTCCGAGATTCTCGGCAAGCTCAAGCAGGGCATGCGCCTCAAGGGCAACGTGTCGTCTATCGTCGACTTTGGTGCATTCGTCGACCTTGGCGGCATCGACGGTCTCATCCACATCTCCGAGCTCTCTTGGAACCACGTCAACCACCCCAACGAGGTTGTCAAGGTTGGCCAAGAGGTCGAGGTCGAGGTTCTCGACGTCGATTTGAGCCGCGAGCGCATCTCCCTTGGTCTCAAGCAGACCACCGAGGATCCTTGGCGCTCCCTTGTTAAGAAGTATCCCGTGTCCGCAATGGTCGAGGGTACCGTTACCAAGCTCGTTCCCTTTGGTGCATTCGTCGACTTGGGCGAGGGTATCGAGGGTCTCGTTCACATTTCCGAGATGGCTCGCCAGCACGTCGAGGCACCCGGTCAGGTGTGCGCTGTGGGCGATAAGGTTCAGGTCAAGGTCATGGACAGCGACCTCGAGCGTCGTCGCATCTCCCTGTCGATGAAGGCTGCAGCTGAGACCCTTGGTGTTGAGGTTGATGTCAAACCTATCGAGAAGGACGAGGACGAGGCTGAGGCTGACGTCGAGCAGGTTGAGACCGAGGTCGCGGAGGCTGAAGTTACTGAGGCTACCGAGGTTGCTGAGGACGCTGCTGCCGACGAGCCTGCTGAGGTTGAAGCTGCTGCCGAGTCAGAGGAAGCCGCCGAGCCAGAGGCTGCCGCCGAGCCAGAGGCTGCGGAGGAGACCGTCGCTGAGGCTGCCTCTGATGACGCTGCCGAGGAGACCAGCGAGGCTGACGCCGAGTAGGAAGCTTCCCTCGGGACTCCCTTTCCGAACGCGCAGGTCTGTGTTCGGAAACTCAGCTGAGCCTGCGACCTCGCACTCGGAAACATACACTATTTACAAACTACTCGCACTTTTGTTTTAAAAGTGCGAGTAAAACCAAAAAAGTGTATGAACAGGAAAATTGAAAGCATGCACTTTAGATAAATCATTCGGACTCTCATTTTGAAAGTCCGAATGATTTTTTATTGTGTATGATTTGCTGCTCAGCTCGTGGGGAAACTAGTGCAACCAAAGTAGCCCGCAGGGAGACAACCGCCAGCTACCAGCCCGCAGGGAGACCACCGCCAGCTACCAGCCCGCAGACAGACAACCGCCAGCTACCAGCCCGCAGGCAGACTATCGCCAGCTACCATCCCTCGTTGCATGGTTCCACCAACCCGCCGCCGCAGGACAGCAAACACAAGACCGTCGTGTTGTGCCATCCCGCGGCGGCAAGCAACTACAGCTCAGTCTCGACAGCTGCCACTGCAGCACGTT
Organism: Atopobiaceae bacterium; assembly: GCA_017459605.1. Taxonomy (GTDB): domain Bacteria; phylum Actinomycetota; class Coriobacteriia; order Coriobacteriales; family Atopobiaceae; genus RGIG4373. Next base: position 5,775 of record JAFUCQ010000099.1, on the reverse strand, counting down.
GTTCTGCAGGCATCATCCACGCATGTTGGTCGGTGTGCAGGAGTTTCTCGGCACGTTCACTCAGAGGCTCGCCAAAGAACTCGTCGTACACCTTTACAATCGATGGGTTCTCGTAGGAGTTACGATACGTTGCAACCTTATCCAAACCATAGAGTACCTGTCCCAGCTCGTACTGGCGCTCCATGCCGTCGTGGATAGGCTGACCGCCTCCGCCAACACAGCCGCCAGGGCATGCCATGACCTCGACAAAGTCGTAGGCAACCTCTCCAGCGAGCAGGGCATCGCACAGTTTAGCAGCATTGCCCAAGCCGCTGGCTACCGCTACGCGCAGCTTGGTTCCGCCCAAATCGTAGGTTGCTTCTTTCCAACCATCGAGACCGCGGACATCGGCAAAGACATCCTCCTCAGGAGCTGAGCCTGTTGCCAAATACGAAGCCGTACGAAGCGCCGCCTCCATAACGCCGCCGGTAGCACCAAAGATAATGCCCGCACCGGTACCAACGCCAAGCGGCTCGTCAAAGGCACCGTCTTCAAGTGCGTGAACATCAACGCCAGCGCGACGAATCATGCGATCCATCTCGCGTACGGTCAAGACCACGTCAACATCGGGGTCTCCGCAGGCATCGCGCATCGAAGGCAGAGCACATTCGTGCTTCTTTGCCAAGCATGGCATGATTGATACCGAAAAAATCTTGTGCGGGTCTACCCCCAGCTGCTCTGCGTAGTAGCTCTTGACAACGGCGCCAAACATTTGCTGGGGGCTCTTGCTCGTAGATACTTGGTCAACGAGCTGGGGGTAGTGTTCCTTGATAAAGCGCACCCAACCGGGACAGCAGCTCGTAAACATGGGCCATGCAACGTCGCCACCTTCGCTCAGGCGGTGCAAGAGTTCAGATCCCTCTTCCATAATCGTGAGGTCTGCCGAGAAGTCCGTGTTGATGATGTAGTCAAAGCCGAGTGGCCGCAATGCAGATACCAAGCGCTCGACAGTTGCTTCGTCACCGGTGAGTCCCCATGGGTCGCCCCACGCGGTGCGTACTGACGGTGCAATCTGCACGATGGTAACAACCTCGGGGTCAGCCAGTGCCTGCCATACAGCATCGGTGTCGTCTCGCTCGCGAAGGGCGGCGGTGGGGCAGTGGGTGATGCACTGACCACACAAGGCACACGAGCTCTCACGTATGGGAGCGCCACCTGCAACGTTAACGTTGGTGTGGCTTGCACGATTGCCCAAATCCCACACGTAGGATGCCTGGACTTTGTCACACACCTGAAGGCAGCGCAGGCAGTTGATGCACTTGTCGTTGTTACGAATGAGCGGGAAGCTCAAATCCCACGGCAATCCGGGGAGGTGTTTTTCGTAAGGCAGACCCAAAACGCCGAGGTCATTTGCCACGCTTTGCAGGTTACAGTTTCCACTTCTGCCGCAGCTTGTGCACTGTGAGTCGTGCTGGGTGAGAATAAACTCAACGTTGGTTTTGCGAGCCTCGAGAACCTTAGGTGTAGCAGTGCGAACAACCATTCCGTCAAGGACGTAATTGTTGCAGGCAGCTACGAGCTGATCAATCCCATCAATCTCGACCACGCAGACACGACAAGCACCAATCTCATTGAGTTCTTTGAGGTAGCACAGGGTTGGAATGTGGATTCCTGCCTCGCGGGCTGCTTCGAGGATAGTGGTGTGTTCTGGAACGCTGATGCTACGTCCGTCGATAGTAACGTTTACCATTGTTCAATCCTCCCTCCGCGGAATGCGCCAAAGCCAAAGTGGTCACAACGAAGACAACGTGATGCCTCCTGTAGTGCCTCTTCTGCGGTGTAACCTTTTTCAATGTCGTCGAAGTCGTGGATACGCTCAATCGACTCGCGGAACGGCATTTCGCAGCGAGCGCAGCTAATCTTGCCTTTAAACTGCACGGGGGGAAGCTCAACATCCAGCGTGATTTGGTGATCAAATCCGAGATAGTGGTCGATGTTTGCGGCGGCAACCTTACCTGCATTGATGGCGCGAATAACGGTGGCAGGCCCGCTCTGGCAGTCTCCGCCCGAGAAAACCCCGTCAAAGCCCTCGATAGCGCCATCAGGATTGGTGACAATCTTGCCGCGATTGGTTGCGACGCCTTGAGCAGCAAAGGGCTCGCTTTCGATGACCTGTCCAATGGCAACAATGACACGGTTGCACTCGATGGTCACCTCGTCTGCCTGGGCATCGCGAGGCGCGGGGCGTCCCCACTTAAGGCCACCGATAATCTGCGGCTGAACCACCAAGCCGCTTACCCTACCACCCTCCGTGGCAATGCGCAGCGGCGCGTGCAGCTCGAGTAGCTCACAGCCCTCTTCTTTGGCCCCAACTATCTCTTCGTCTTGTGCGGTCATGTCGGCAACACGACGACGATATACAATGGTGACCTTCTCGGCACCGCAGCGTACCGCCGAGCGCGCGCAGTCCATCGCAACGTTTCCGCCACCTACGATGCACACGCGCTCACCCGTAAAGTCGGGGAGCTCGTCATCGCCAATAGCGCGAAGCATCTCAACAGCTGATATGACACCATCGGCGTCTTCTCCCTCCAAGCCCAGCTTGTTATCGGAGTGCGCACCAATGGCAAGGTAGACCGCATCAAACTCGGAGCGCAGTGAAGCCAAGTCTTCAACCTTGTGCTCAAGTTCAACCTCAATACCTTGCTTGATGAGCCAATTGATTTCCTCATCCAGACGCTCACGGGGCAAACGGTATGCAGGGATTCCGTAGCGAAGCATGCCTCCGAGGTGCTTTCGTGCCTCGAAGATCTTAGGCGAGTGACCCATCAGCGCCAGATAGTAAGCTGCCGAGAGTCCCGCCGGTCCTCCGCCAATGACAGCAACACGCTTGCCTGTTGCTGGTTCGTGGTGAGGCGTGTAGTCGCTTTCCATGTGCTCGGTGGCATAGCGCTTGAGTCCGCGGATGTTCATGGGGTCGTCGACCATACCGCGACGACAATACATCTCACAGGGATGTTCGCATACCAGTCCGCATACGATAGGCAGCGGATTGTCTTTGCGGATGAGACGAACGGCGTCGGTGTAGCGACCCGCCTCGACCAAGCTAATGTAGCCCGGAATGTCAACGCCCGATGGGCAGCCCGAGACACACGGTACGAGCTGGCTTTGAGTAAAGCCGCAGGTGTGCTTGTTGATGTGGTGCTCAAAGTCATCGCGAAAACCACGAATTGCAGTGAGCGCCATTTCTCCCGCTTCATAGCCTATCGCGCAGTCGCTTGACAGGTAGATGGTGCGTGCGGTTTTCTCGATAAGCTCAAGGCTCTTTTCTGTACCTCGCCCCTCGAGAACATCGTCCATGAGCTCTTTGAGAACACCAAGACCAATACGACAGGGTGTGCATTTTCCGCAACTCTGTGTTGCACACATCCCCACGAACGCGGCGGTAAATTCAACTGGACAGGGTGCCAGCGAACTTACGGCCAAGCGCTTCTCAACAGCTGTATGCAAGTCATCCATGACTGCTTGAGCAGCGCTTCGTTCCATGACATGTAGTCGTGCCATGTAACCTCCCCTAATTTAGATAATGCAGCAGAAACGCAATGCATTACATGTGATGCAGGCTCTCAGTACCTGCAGATATGCCGCCAAAGAGCCGCCTCCTACAGCTTGCCTTGGCGATGCTTAAAAGTATCTCATACTATTGCGAAATTATTTCGTAAGCTTTGACTTAAGCCGTATACGCTACATTCTTACGCCTCGGTGGTAGCTTGGCTTGTGCGGAACTCCGCTGAGCTCCGTTTGAAGGCGAGCCCTCCTGATGCCGAGAATCCCCCCGTGCGACCCCAGAGCTCGTGCGGCTCCAGAGCTCATGCGGCTCCAGAGCTCATGCAAGTCCTCCACTTATTCCAACATTTACACGCGCAGCGCGGCACAATCGCGCTACCATAAGTCTTTGCAAACATACGCTGACAACTGCTCCTCGCATTGTCAGACTGGGTATATCTCCACGTAGAACAGACCCTCAACCGAAAGGAAGGACATGGCCTTCAACAGCCAAGACTTCGACCGAAAACTTGCACAGTGGCTCAAAGGTCGCAACGGCTCTGACGCACTTGCGCGCGCCCTGTGCTACCTCGCGCTCATCCTCATCATTGTCGACCTTGTCTTTCATTGGATGTGGCCCATTTGGCTTTCGCTGGTTTTATTGGTGCTGGCGTGGTGGCGCGTTATGTCAAAAAACGTACAAGCACGTAGACAAGAAAACGACCGTTTCAAGCAGCTTATTGGCTCTACGGCAAGCGCATGGATTGAGTCACCCGTCTCTATGATGACCGAATCGCGCAACTATCGGCACAGTCGCTGTCCTTCGTGTTCGCAGCAAATCCGTGTACCTCGTGGCAAGGGAACCATTCGAGTAACCTGTCCTCGCTGCCGCGAGAAGTTCACCATGAAATCCTAGCTTGAGGTTGGCTCATGTATGTTATCTATCTTGCTGCAGGTATCGGCTCAGGAAAATCGACCGTAGCGCTTCTCTTAGAAGAGCGAGGGGCTCACCGTATCGACCTTGATCAGCTGTCGCACGAACTGCTCACGCCGCCCTCTGATTTACTCACGCAACTTGCCGATGAGTTTGGCTCAGATATTCTCAATGCTTCGGGCGAGCTCGACCGAGCACTCCTTACGAGCCGTGCTTTCGCGACGCCTGAGTCGACCACTCGTCTCGAAGCGCTCGAGCACCCCGCCATTCTCGCTGAGCTCAAATCACGCCTTGACGCGCTCCGTACAGCAAGCGACGCGCCTGAGCTGTGCGTGGTTGAGGTGCCTTTGCTCGACCACATGGGAGAGGCACTTACGTGGGCAGACGAAATCGTAACGGTGACCTGCCCAGTAGATATTCGCAGGCAGCGCGTGAAGGATAGGGGACTGAGCACAGAAGACTTTGACCGACGCCTTTCTCATCAGCTGCCTGAGTCGTGGTACGTTGAGCAGTCAACAACGGCTTTCGACAACTCACGCGATGAGGCTTATCTCAAACAACAAATTGATGCGTGGTGGGATGAACGGACGACTACTGGTTGGAAGCGCCATGCAGACGAGTAGAGAAGCACGTAAAGCTACCCGCTTTTGGCGGGCGTCGCGGACTATTCCCATGCTCATGCTGATTGCGGCTCTGGTGGTTGTGCTTTTGCCGCTCGCTCGACCCTATGTCTCGCCCTCGCTTATGAGGCAGTTTTTCTATCCGGTGAAGCATGCCGAGTATATCGAGGAATCTGCAGAGCGCCACGGGGTCGATCCCTATTTGGTGTGCGCGGTTATTCGAAGCGAGTCGAGTTGGGATGAGTATGCGTTGTCGTCGGCCGGAGCCGTGGGACTCATGCAGATACTGCCCTCGACAGCACAAGAAATGGCAGATATGGGGCTGGTAGATCCGTGGACCAACAATAGTGCTGAGCTCAATGCAGCCCACGTTAACATTGAGTACGGAAGCGCTTATCTGGCGTATTTGCAGCGACACTTTGGCAGTCTTGAGAAGACGATAGCAGCCTACAACGCAGGCATGGGAGTTGTGAGTCGTTGGAGCACCCAAAATAGCTCAAGTTTTGAAGATGCGATTGAGTACAGCGAGACGCGCAATTACCTTGAACGCGTCAAAGAATCCTACGGAGAATACCAGCGGCTCTATCCTGATGGCATAGGTGCGTACGAGTAGTACGTGATGAGTGGTGCTTCCGCTGACCCTCAACAGGCGGCGGGTTGCCCAGCGGCTGGCTACCTAATCATCAAGCTAATTGT
>JAFUCQ010000098.1 GCA_017459605.1 Atopobiaceae bacterium | reverse complement strand
TGCGTTCTAAAAACTCAGTTTCATGTTCGAAATTCCCCTCCGTGGACGGTTTTTGAGGCAACTTTTACCACCAGCGCCATATAGCACCCCTCAAAAGCGCAGGTCATAGATACCGCTTTCAGACCCCGTAAAATCTGAGACCAAAAAACCGTCCACGGAGGGGATTTTCAGACATGAAACGCCCAATTTACAACGCAAAATCATTCATGCTTGCCAGAAGCATCTTTGTTAAGCAGAAGCTTGTCATCTTCGAGAGCTCGCCCTGCTTGTGCGCGATAAAGCGCAAGCAGATCCGAGACCTCCATGTGCTCGCGCTGCTCTCCCGAGATGTCTGCCACGATGGCGCCTTCGTCCATTACGAGCGTGCGATTGCCCAGCTCAAGAGCATCGCTAAGATTATGCGTAATCATGAGCGTGGTTGTACCTTTTTCTGTGGTTATGCGCTGTGTGAGATCAAGAATCCGCTCAGTTGCCTCAGGGTCAAGCGCTGCTGTGTGTTCGTCGAGCAACAATACATCAGGCTCGCCAATCGTAGCCATGAGCAGGGTTACGGCTTGTCGCTGACCGCCCGAAAGCATCCCCACCTTGACATCCATGCGATCTTCCAACCCAAAGCCAAGCTTTGCAAGCTCATTATGGATAAACGCACGCCGCTCGGCACTCATCGCAAAGTGCAAGCTCGACGCCTTTGAGCGACCATACGCAAGTGCCACGTTTTCTGCCACGGTTAGGTTGGGAGCGGTACCCTTAAGCGGATCTTGGAACACGCGCGACAGGCTCCGCGCCCGCTGGTAGTCGGGGGTAAGGGTTACGTCGGAGCCGGCAATGCGAACCATGCCAGCTTCCGGGGTGATGGTACCTGCAATAGCGTTGAACAGGGTCGATTTACCCGCTCCGTTCGACCCGACGATGCACGCAAACTCACCACGCTCCATGTCAAGATCGATGTCTGACAAGGCACGATGCTCCATAGGAGTTCCCTGATTAAAGGTCTTGGTGAGGTCGCGGATGTCGAGCATACCTTCGTGTTCCTCGCCCGCCTGCGCTGCTTGAGCAAATGCGTGCGCCCGCTCGCGCACCAAACGTCGTTCGCGAGCACCCGCCAAGTTGTCACGCAGTGCAGGTAGGGACATGAACAGAGCAACGAGCGTTGCGGTAATAAGCTTCAACGCATTGGAATCGAGAATGTCGAGAGCAAGCGCCGTCTGCAACACCACACGATAAATAATTGAACCAACAATAGAGGTGATGATACCTGCTGTAACCGAGCGTCGACCTCCCAGAAGCTCACCGATAATGACCGAAGCAAGTCCCACAATAACCATGCCCGTACCAGTATTGATGTCGGCGTAACCTTGGTACTGAGCGAGAAGACCTCCCGTCAATCCCACAAGGGCGTTTGCCAGCGCAAGACCCGCAATCCGAAACAGCCCCGTATTGATGGAACTAGCGCGACACATCTCTTCATTGTCTCCAACGGCTCGCATAGAAAGGCCGCTCTCGGTGTGGAAATACACGATGAGAAGCGCTGCCATTACAGCAACAATTGCAATCATAACAATCATCTTGACCTGCGACTTTGCCAGCATCGGAAGCAGGGCTCCCAGCGGCTCATAGATGCGCGGTGAGTCGAGCAGACTCACGTTGGGAGCTCCGAGTACATAGATGTTCACGCTGTAGAGCCCAGTCATGGTAATGATGCTTGCAAGCAGCGGATTGATACGAGCCCGCGTAATCAACAGGCCGGTCACACTTCCTGCCAGAGCTCCACAGAGCATTCCCATCACAAGACCCAAAGCGGGATGTCCTGCCACCGCAAAGCGAGCAGAAATAGCAAGACCCAAGCCAAAGCTTCCGTCGACGGTGAGGTCTGCCATGTCGAGAATACGAAAACTAATATAGACGCCCACCGCGAGCAGTGCGTACTCAAAGCCAATCATGACGGCGTCAAAACCAAGTGCTGCGAAGTTCATAGGAGACTCTTTCGTTCGGAAATACCAGTTCAGTTTGCGTAGCTGTCAGGTATTTCGTAGCGACAGCTACGTGGGCTGCGAGGTGCTACGTGGCTGCAGCTACGTGGAGCTGCGAGGTGCTACGTGGCAGCAGCTACGCAGGCACCGCCACGCCGGCAGCCAACCTACAAGCGATGCTACTCGAGAACGATACTTGGGTCGTCGGGAATCTCAACACCAAGAGCGTCTGCTGTCGACTGACTCACGTGCTTTTCGACATCGGTGACGCGAAGAGCAGGCACTTCCTTAGCACTCGCCCCTTCGAGCAGCTGAATGGCAAGCTCAGCAGAACGAGAGCCAATCGCTTTGTTTCCGCAGGCTATCGAGACAAGCGCGCCGTCTCGCACCATAACGGGATCCGAGCCAAAAACAGGAACGCCTGTCTCAAGTCCCGCAGCTACACAGGCTGGCATGGCGTCTTGGATAACCGTGTCCTGCGGCACGTAGATGCAGCCACAGCTCTGGGAAAGCATGCTGGCTGCTTGCTGCACCTCGCTTGAATTGGCAACCGAGCGCTCAACGTAGCTGATTCCCTTGCCATCGAGATAGTCCTTGAGGCTGTTAATGGGGTCGGTTGCGGCGTCAGAGGCTGAACAGTAGAGCATGCCCACGGGTTTCTCGGCAGCGGCGGGCATGAGCTCGATTCCGTACTCATAGACCTCACTCGCATCAACGTAGTCCGACGTACCCGTGATGTTTTTGTCGGGGGTCTCAAAACTCGAAAGAAGACCAGCTCCCACCGGGTCAGTTACCGAGATGAACACCATGGGAATCTCCAACTCGGCGTTAACGCACGCCTGCGCGCTCGGCGTTGCAATGGCGGCGATGAGATCATAGTCGCTCGTTTTGAGGCGAGCAGCAATTTGGTTCATGACGTCGGTGTCGCTCTGGGCGTTTTCCACGTCGTAGCTCACGTTGGTGTAACCGGCATCTGCCATGGTCTCTTTGAAGCCTTCCATCATCTGGGTAAATGCGCCGTTCTCAACGATTTCGACAAAGCAAATCTTGAGAGCATCCCCTGAAGCTGTTGAGCTGGCGGCCGAACTCGCGCTTGAGCTTGCCTCTGAGCCTGAGTTCTGAGTGCTACCGCCACCGCCGCCGCAGCCCGACAGGAGTGCCACTGCTGCAACGGCAGCTCCTGCAGCACTCGTTGCAAAGGCGCGACGAGACATGCAGGCTTTTGAGGCAGATGCAAACATGGAGTTGCTGGATACGGGGGCGCCGTTCATGGGGTTGCTGGATACGCGGGCGTCGTTCATGGGGTTGCTGTTCGTGCTGGTTTTCATGGGGTTCTCCCCTTTCTGGACGCAGCTGCGTCCGTTGCGAAACGGGAGCACCACCTCCCGCTTCTGTGGACGGGTGCGGTCAAAAAGAAAAACGCCCGTCCTTGGCCAATGGTCTCAAGGACAAGCGTCAAAATCACGCCTGCGGTGCCACCTTGATTGTCGCCTCTTGCGAGCGACCTCTCGTGGACGCTATCACGTCCTGCCTGATAACGGAGGCTTCCGTCGCGGCTTCCACTCATTTACGAGCTTCTCCGCGCCCTCAGCGGGTCCATTATGCCGCCCGGCCACCATCTGGATCTCAGCTGCCCAGACTCTCTGTAGGTACCTTTGACGGTTTTACTTCCGCTTCATCGGTTTGGCAACGCTATTCGGTTGAGTGAACTTTAGCGCGTGGGTAGCAAACCTGTCAAGCACCCCTTGGCAAACGAAACGCTCAAGAAACGAAGCGGCCCAGTGCATAGTCCCAGTACTGGCAAGTCGAAGCGGCCCAGTGCATAGTCCCAGTACTGGCAAGTCGAAGCGGCCCAGCACAGCATCGCAAGAATCACAACATCAGCAATGCGTGAAGCCACGCGAAGCTCCCCGACGCACAGCATCAGTGCCAGCAATTGTGTCTATGTGGCAACAGATGAGCACCTGTGTGTGTCTGCTCGAGCGAGCTCCGCTATGGTTGTCATGTTTACCAACGAGACTATCTGAATATCGAGGAACACGATGCAGGCAGAAGAGCTCTTTTCACATGATCGAGAACTGACGTGTCACTCCGAACAGGGAGCTATTTACACCACGGTCTGGCTTCCAGATGCAGCTGATTTGACTGGTGAGACGTCCCACGGAAAGGCAGTGTCGGCTCGTGGTGAGACGGCGCCGACTAATGGTAGTGGAGAGGCAGGGTCGGCTCATGGTGAGACGGCATTGACTGACGTCTCGGCAGAAGCACCGACCCATGTCACGGCAGAGGCGTCGGCTCATGGCACGGCAGAGGCACCCGCTGACACGGCAGCAGCAAGCAATGACGCACTAGCTGATGTCGCCGCAGCAGCTCTCGATGGCGCCAAGCCCTCATTTCATGACACCAAACCTCCCCTCGTCATTTTCTGTCACGAACTTGGGCTCGACCATCGCTCAGCTGCTCCTTGGGCACGCCAATTGGTGGCACACGGCTGGGCAGTTGCATCCTTTGACTTTTGCGGAGGAAGCATCAAGCCAAACAAAAGCGATGGTAGTTCCCGCAATATGTCAGTCATGACCGAGGTTGCAGATCTTGAGGCCGTGTCGTCTGAGGCTGCTACGTGGGACTTTGTTGACACGAACCGTATTGTGCTCATGGGAGCCAGCCAAGGCGGGATTGTGGCAGCACTCACCGCTCATGCACACCCCGAGCAAGTTGCAGCTCTCGTTTTGTTGTATCCCGCATTTTCTGTGAGCGACGGCATGCGCCGCCTTTGTCCTGATCCCAGCACGGTACCTGATGAGTTTGACCTTCTCGGCTGGATGCCGGTGGGCAAACGCTATGTCACCGACATGTGGCATTATGAGCCATTTGAGCACTTAGATGGCTACGAGGGACCCACCCTTATCATCCATGGAGTTGACGACCCCATCGTTGACGTCTCGTATTCTCGCCGCGCAGCTGATGTCTACCATGACTGTGAGCTGTATGAATTGTCGGGTGAGGGTCATGGATTTACCAACAAGGCATTCAAGAAGGCGTCGCAGATTATCACTGGTTTTCTCATCTCGCGAGCAGGCTAATCGAGCGGACTGACCAAGCCAGCTGACCAAGCTGGCCAAACGAGTCAATCGAGCAAGCTAACCAAGCGGGCTGACCAAGCCAGCTAATCGAGTGAGCTAATCAAGCGGTTCAATCGAGCCAGCTGACCAAGCGAGCTATACGAGCGTCGCTGGCGAGTGCATGATGCTCATGGGCGGAACAGGCGTCATTCACGAAACGGGTATCGAGCAATACTACCGCGACGCCAAGGCACTCGAGATTGCCTGCTTTAGCGATAAGACCTTTGTCGACAACGTTGCCAATTCACTGTAAGAGAGGAGTTTTCTGATGAATATTGCAGTATGTATCAAGTCAGTTCCCGATCCTGCCTACTACGAGCAAATCACCATTGATCCAGAATCGAAGCGACTGGTCAGAGACGGAATCCCTGCAGTTATCAACGACGCCGACAAGCACGCTCACGAGGCAGCACTTCAGCTCAAGGAAGCCTGTGGGGGCGAGATAAGCGTTGTGTCGATGGGGCCTCCCGCCGCTCGCGCTCAGCTCATGGAAGCACTTGCCGCAGAAGCAGACCGCGCGTTTCTTGTGAGCGACCGCAAGCTTGGCGGTGCGGATTCACTGGCCACGTCGTATACCTTGGCAAAGCTCATTGAGACCACTGGCAACTACGGCCTCGTATTGTGCGCCAACGAAAGCGCCGACGGTGCGACGGCACATGTCCCCTCTCAGCTGGGCGTATGGCTTGGTGCCACGCACGCAACCGGTATTGTTGATGTCTCATGGGACAATGGCGTGGTGGTAAGTAAGCAGGTTGAAGGCGGTCGGGGGCGTTATCGCCTGAATACCCCCTGTGTTGTTGGCGTCACTGCTCAAGCCAACGAGGTGCGCTTTTGTGATGTTCGCACCATTCTTGCAGCCAAGAACAAGCCACTCGAGATTCTCTCGGCAGATGACCTCAACGACTTAGACGAGACGTTCATTGGTTTGGCTGGCTCTCCTTCGCAAAACGGCAAAGTCGAGGCTCTCACAGGCGACAAGGAATGCGTCATACTCACCGGAGACGACGCAGCGATTGCCGAGCAGGTCGTATCCATTATTCGCTCAATTAACACTGGTGCAGAGGAGGCATAATCATGAAGGAAATCTGGGTCTATGCCGAGCAGACCAAGGGCACTATCGCCACCGTTACCGCCGAGCTTCTCGCAAAAGCACAGGCACTTGCCAGCGACATGGGCAATATCAGGTAGCCGCTGTTGTAGCTGGTCAGGATGTTGATTCTTTGTCTGAGGCACTTGGCGCTCTGGGTGCCGAGAAAATCTACGCACTCAACCACAGCTCACTTGAGGTCTATCGTGCAGACGTCTTTGGACATGCCATAAGCACACTGATAACCCAGCATCAACCTGACTACTTTTTCTTTGGTGCCACAGCGATAGGCTCTGAGCTGGCTCCAACCGTTGCTGCGCTCGTCAAGACGGGACTCGCTGCTCACTGCATTGATTTGCGCTACAACGGCGAGCGCCTCAACTGCATGGTTCCTGCTTTTGGTGGCAAGGTAGTAAGCGAGATTTACGTTCCTGCCGCACGGCCTGTTATGGCGTCAGTACACCCGGGAATTCTCGAGCTTGCTGGGGTTGTGGCTCATGAGCCTGAGGTGGTCTCGGTTGACACAGCGTTTCTCGACGGGTTTGTCTCTGGCGAGGAGTTTCTCGGCTTTGAGGAGAAGTCCGCACAAGAGGGTGACATCGAGACCGCAGAGGTGCTTCGTCTGACACTGCATGGGCAGCGGTGCAAGCACTTGCAGACAAACTCGGTGGAGCTGTTGCCTACACGAGGAGCTTTATAGATACCGGTCATGTGGCTTCCGAGACGGCCATGATTGGCACCAGCGGCAAGTCGATGCAGCCGCAACTGCTCATCAATGCAGGTGTTTCTGGTGCAACACAATACGTGTGCGGCATCAACAAGAGCAAGACCGTCATCAGCATCAACAAGGATCCGCAAGCCGCTATCTTTGGCTTCTCAGATTATGGCGTTGTGAGCGACGTGGACAAGGTTTTACCTGCTGTTCTCGCACAGCTGTAGCGGGATTTGTGGTCGGTTTGCGGTTCTCGTGGCTTGCAGGTGAAAACATATTCAGTTTGCAGTCCCAAGTGGGTACATATCATCTCGTACTTACAAGGGGCTGCGGCTGACCGTGCGCACTAAAGACCTGCGCCAGCCGAGGTCAAGAAAGGAAAATGATGGCAGACCACATCAATGTCGATCCGCAGGCTGTGAAAAAGGCAAAGGGTATCGCGTCAAAGTTTGGAATCGTTGTTGTAGTTATTCTCGTCTTGGTGTTGGTGGGTTTGAGGTCCATTTATTCGCAAGATCCAGGCGAGGTTGCTGTTCTTAGAAACTGGGGCGGCTCGCTTGCTGGCTACACTGAAGAGGCAGGCTTTCACATCAAGATGCCGTGGCAAAACGTTTTGTACTACGACATGCGCAACAACATTATCAACCTGTATCGTGATGCGCCGTATGTTTACAACGGTGGTGCAGCAGAGGGCGCATGCGTAACTATTAACGACAAGGGCGGCGCGTCGGCAGACGTTGACCTGCAAGTTATTTACTCATTTGACGGTGATGCCGCACTTGACCTCTACCGCGACTACGGCACCCAAGAGCACTTCACGTCTACCTATGTGCAAAACGATGTTCGAGCAACAGCGCGCGAGGTAGCGGGACGCTTTGACACCATTACCCTGCTCACCAACCGAGGCGAGTTTACCAAAGCGCTCCGTGAATCGCTCGAGGCAAAGTGGGAACCGCTCGGACTCAACATTGAGCAGGTCAGTGTACAGGATGTTCGCTACCCTGAAGAGATTACCTCTGCGTATGCCAAGGCTCAGAGCGCAGAAATTGAGCGTCAGCGAGCTCAAAACGAGCAGGAAACCGCCAAGGTAAAGGCCGAAACCAAGATTATCGAGGCACAGGCAGAGGCCGAGGCAAACAAGGTTCTCACCGAGTCGTTGTCCGATCAGGTGTTGCAGCAGCACTACATCGACGCCCTGCGCGAAATTGGCGCGTCTGGCAACTTGGTAGTTGTCCCCGAGGGCTCGCAGCCCATTGTGGGTACTAGCACGGCTGCGGTGGCACAGTAGTTTCGCAGGAGGCTTTCAGGTCCGGGGCTGCTGACGCGCCCCGGGCGCAAGTGACTGCAGGTGCGCCACAGGTGAGCAGCTACGGGCATGGCTGCTCGCAGTCGCGCTTGCTCGCGGGCGCGAAAGACGATATCGTTATCACATCAGCGCCTTCTCATTAAACTTAGCACCGAAGTTCAAATCGACGCTTTCTTGTCCAAAGCAAATCCCCCATCCAAGCCCACCCAAGTTTGTGTGGTCTGTCCTTTTCAACTGTGTCAAACTAAACAGGACGAGAAAAACAACCCTCCACCTGTGAGGGCCTGATAATTACAGAAGTCGGAGGAAAGCATGGACAACGCAAGCTCGAATACGCATAACCCCTACGAGACAAACAATTCCACCCGCAGCGAAAATGCTCCAGATGCGTTTCAGCAGCACAATGAAGGCTACCTTCGCGAGTTTGAGAAAGACCTCGTAGCGTCGGGCATGCCAGAGAAGGCAACAAAGCGACACCTTGAGAATATCGACTTTTACATCAATACCTATTTGGTGCGTGAAGGTGCTGCAAGCATCGAAGAGGGATGCCTGCGTGTTGGAGACTTTTTAGGAGACTATTTCATCCGTGAATGCATGTGGTCAACTCCGACGACCATCAAGCAAAACGCTTCATCGTTCAAGCGTTTCTACAAGTATATGGTCGAGCGGGGACATGTGAGTCAGACCAGCTACGACGCGTTGCTTGCAAGCATCGAGAATGGTCTGTCGCGTTGGCTTGAGGATTGCGAGGAGTTTAACACCCCTGAAGGATATGGCCCCGAAGACTCCGACAGTGACCTGTACAACATGACCTATGAGCTTGTTGCGCGCAATCTCGGCTTTGGTAGTTTTGTTGAGAAGCGCGAGCCATTGAACGCGAGCGATGAGTCTGAAGCTGAGAGCGAAGTCGCCGATGACCTCCCTTCTCGCCAAGACGTGATAGATGATTTTACGTTCTTGCTGTTCTATCTCAGTGCTCATGACGAGAATGGCTCGCTCAAAGCTCCCGTATCTGTCAATCTGGCAGCGATTAGAAACTTACAGGATATGGGACTGCTCAGCGTGGACGAAATCGGACAGCAGGTGGTCCTGAGCGAGGAGGGCCGCGCGGCAGCACAAGACCTTCTCGAGGCGCTCGAGATTGGGCACTTGGCATAAGCTGGCGTTAGAAGTAAGCTTTGTGTCGCGTTGTTCACATCTCGATGCCAAGAAAAGAAGGTCCCGTAATTGTAATGCATCAATTCATGACAAGATTGGATAAATCTCATGGATAACAAGACTTCATCTTCAAGCAAAGCTCATTCAGACGCGAGTCAAAGCCAGGCTGGTTTTTTCTATAGACCCGACGATGCACCCATAGATGTGTTCAACGGTTTCGATGAGAATGAGTCTGATGACTCCTTCGCCGACGATGAGTTCGATTACGAAGCTTACGAAAGGGCTGTCAAGGAGCGGGAAAAAGAAAACGCTGTCTACCTTGCTGAGTTTGAAGAGGAGCTCGAGGCAGCAGGGCTTGCCGACAAGACAATTGGGCGACACCTCTCCAACGTTGACTTTTTTATTAACACATATCTCCAGCGTGAGGAGGCTCTTGGTATTGAGGAGGGGTGTTATCGACTTGATGATTTTTTAGGGTACTTCTTTATCAGAAAATGTATGTGGTCAACACCGAACACGATACGACAAAACGCGGCTTCGTTTAAGAAGTTCTATAAATGCATGGTAAAGCACGGACACGTAAGCCAAGATGCCTACGATTGTATGCTTGCTACTATCAAAGAATCGATGCCCTTGTGGGTTGAGGATTGCGAAGAGTTTAACACCCCCTCAGATGATTTTGACAGCGATCTGTTTCACATGACCTATGACCTGGTGGCCAGAAGTCTTGGCTTAGACCATCTACTCGACGGACGCGAACCTCTTGAAAACAACTCGCTTGACTATGATGAAGATGAAGAAGAAGATGCTCCTTCACGTCAAGATGTCATAGATGATTTAACTGCACTACTTTTGTATTTGGGTGCGTTTGAGCAAGATGGAGAACTCAGGGCTTCTGTCAGCATGAATCATACAGCGCTTGAAAACCTGAAAGAGCAAGGTATCCTCAAAACTACGGATGACGAGCAGATCGTCATTCTTACTGAAGCGGGGCAGAATCAAGCATGTTTCTTCCTTACGGCTTTGGGAGTAGGACATCTAGCATAAACGGTTTGTACTTGTTCGTCTTCGATTCAAGTCTGAACCACAAGTACCTCTTTGCCACGAAAGGCGATGCCGTATGAGAGGATGTTCTCGGACGAGAAGCCTCGCTCGATAAGGGCAGTGGCATAGGCACGCTCTTCAATCTGGGCAAGGGCGCGGGTGGCGGTGTCTTCAAGGGCTGTCTCTCCGTCGTCTTTGTCAAACACTTTGAATTCTATGATGATAGCTTTATCGGTAGCTTGGGCATCTTTGGTGGGAACAAGCATTATGTCGTAGCGTCCCCACCCGCTTTCTCGGTTGGACTCTACGGTGTAGTGACCTCGGAGGCTTGCGAGAAGACCGAGTACGAGCCCATGGTAGAAGCGCTCGGGTTCCGATTGAGCACTACGCGTGGCGCCATCGAAGTAAGACATACAGCTCAGGGTTACTTCTTGCAGATAGCGCGTGGCAAAGCGCTCATCTCCTGTAAGGATTGCTTTGATAAAGCCGTTGTAGTCTTGTCGAGATCTTCCAAACCAGCGCTCAATCACACTGTCAAAACCTATAAAGACCTCTTTGTTGGTAAGCCTGAGCTCTTTTGGGTCTAAGGGTTCTTTGTCTTTGTCGTTGACAGGCGTGATATATCCTGAGGATAAAAGCAAAGACCATACAGCATCTGTATCAGCTTCAAGATCTGAAAATACCAACTGGTCGTCTATCTTGTGAGTGGTGCTACGACCATCGAGCAAATCTTCAAAGTCTTGCTTGAGTTGTGTGTCTCCTCGTCGCACCAGATCTGCGACAAGGGCGTTATCTGAGGTGTTCATCCAATAGGGAACTAAGACCTTCTCTTCAAGATACAAGGTAATTGACCAGGGGTTGTAGATTGACTCTATCTCCCCAAAGCAAAAGCCGTCATACCATTCTTTGACTTTGGCCTTTCTGTCTTGCATGTCAAACTCATCAAGAGCTGAAAAGACCTCATGTTCTGTAAAGCCAAACGATGTTGCATAGGCAGAAGAGGTAACACTACATACACGTAGATTATTAAGGCCAGAAAAGATGGACTCTCGAGAAACTCGGGTGATGCCGGTCATAAGACCACGATCCAGGCTTGGATTGGTCTTAAAGGTTGAGTCCATAAAGACTCGCATAAAGGCAGAAAGCTCATCCCAGTAACCTCCGAGCCAAGCTGCTTGCATGGGAGTGTCATACTCGTCGAGGAGTACGACGGGTTTTACGCCCCAGTGGGCTTCAAGGGCTTGGCAGAGTACCTTGGCACTCTTGGATGCAGCCGCATCAGACATGGAAGAGCTCATTGAGCGAAGTGCTGTCTTGTCCCCTTCATCAACTGATTCTGAATCAAGGAGATACGCATGAGTTTTGGCTACCTCTCTCACAAGCTCCTTGATGCTATACATCGTGTCGGCATAGTTTGTATGTTTGATATCAGCAAAACTCAAAAAGACAACGGGTACTCGTCCTTGGAGCTCTCTCAGCTCTGCGACGCTCCACACATCCAAGCCCCCAAAGAGCTCTTCTCCACGTTCGGCAAACTCAGTTGAGAAGAAGCAACGAACAGTATCTAAGAGTAAGGTCTTGCCAAAGCGACGAGGACGGGTAATGAGGGTGATTTTGTCAAGTGTCGACCACCACTCAGAAATGAATGCTGTTTTGTCGACATAAAAAGCATTGTGTGTGCGGAGCTCTTCAAAGCCTTGTGCTCCGATGCTCACTGTGCGTGCCATACCTCACCCCTTTCTTCTCATCCCATATCTTATCAGGAAGTGGAGGGAGCTTATCGCACCAACATTATCCAGAAATAGCGAATCGACTGGAATTGACGGGTATTATGCGTTGCCGTCAACACGAGAAATGGCAGATGCCCTTCGTATTGTTCGCGTCTTTGACAAAGAGAAAAACAGGAAAAATTAGGAAATAAAGGAAAAATGGATAGCAAGCAACTTGTTATAGTGACTAATGTAACGTTACGAGGCAATAAAGTATATTGAGGCAGGAAGATGATAGACAACGTTTTCTCCCCATCTTTTGGAAATAGACCAAGCCAGCTCGTTGGTCGTGAAGACATCCTTAACCTGTTTCAACAGGCTCTTGCCGCTCAACCGGGTAGTCGGGATAGGGCATTGTTGCTATTAGGGCAAAGAGGTTATGGCAAAACTGTACTTCTCTGGGAGCTTGCCGACTGCGCGCGAGATACAGGCTTTGTGGTTGCCTCACCAACCACAGCTTCCTTTGACATGACCCAACGCATTATCGAAAAGATTCAAGATGACGGGCAACGCTATATCAGTGAAAAAGAGAGGCGGGTATCGGGCGGCAGTGTAGGAGCACTTGGTTTTTCCATGGGGCTTCAGTTCACTCAAGAGGTGCAGGATGCTAAGAGTTTTCAATTCAAGCTAACCAAGCTGTGCAGGCGTCTCAATGATAGAGGGCATGGACTTGCCATCTTTGTTGATGAAGTGCAAGCGAGCTCTGACCCTTTGCGACAGCTTGCAGTTGCATATCAAGAGCTCGTTGGTGAAGGCGCTAATATAGCATTGGTAATGGCTGGTTTACCTGGAGCGATGTCAGCAACGCTCAATGATCGTGTTATGACATTTCTGAATAGGGCGAGAAAAAAGACGCTACCGCCTCTTCCTATTCATGACGTTGAGACCTATCTGAGCACAGTGTTTAGAAAGCTTGGAGTAATACTCACGGAGCAGCAGATTTACAATCTAGCCCAAGCAACTGAGGGATCTCCGTATTTACTTCAGCTTGTGGGTCATAACATTGTTGCAGCAACTGAGGATAATGGCTTTATTGCAAATGACGCTATAGATGTAGCCATACAACGAGCACAAAGTGATTTTGTAAACGATGTCTGTAAAACAATACTGGTAAGCCTCTCTGATAGGGATATTTCTTTTTTGAAAGCGATGGCACTCGATAGTGCTGAGAGCAAAACATCAGAGATTGCTGAGCGCTTAGGAACCACTCCCGATTATGCCCAAAAGTATCGTATTCGCCTGATTGATTCGGGCGTAATTGAGTCACACAGGCGTGGTTATGTCAGATTTGCCGTGCCATACCTTGCAGAATATCTCAGCTCGTTGGAGTGACCGCACGGCGCGAGCTTAGTTTTATAGGTTTCCCCTTCAAACTGACACAGTAATGACACGAAGATAATGACCTTCAATCGCAAGGCGATAAGGTATTCTTGAAACTCAGGATGCCTTATCGCGAGTGTTTTCTTGGTACGATTCCGATTTGGAACCAGACAGAGCAGTCAGACCAATAAAGACGGGTCATTGCTGTAACTTCGAGGATGCTATCTGACGGGGAGGAGATTGTACCATGGCTGATTGGACCTCTAAAGATTTTTTCGGCGATGGCTATACCACTCATCACGCAGATGGTAGCACATCTCATACTTTCAAGGATTTCTTTGGCGATGGTTTCACCACACATCACTCAGATGGAACAACGTCTCACACGCGTAAAGACTTCCTCGGTAACGGTAGCACTACATACCATTCAGATGGAAGCACCTCCCATACCTATAAGGATTTTCTCGGAGAAGGCTACACCACCTATCATAGTGACGGAGGAACCTCTCACACCTACAAAGACTTTCTTGGTGACGGCTTTACAACGTATCATTCAGGGACTGCTTCTCCTTTTTCATTTGGGGGTGCTCTGGGAAACAATCCAATAATTGAGTCGCAAAAAAGCGGAGCGACTGGAATTGGTGGGTATTATGGAGGGGGTTACTACGGAGGCACCTACTCAAGCAGTGGAGTATCGACAATTGGAGTTGGTGGCTTCATTGGCTACTCTTTGATTATAGGTTTGATTGGATATGCCATATGGTTCTATCGACTGGGATTCGCTTGGTACCACGCAGCTTCATTCGTAGCGATTGCTCTCGTTGGTGTTATCGATAGAAATATTTCAAAGGATTGGGACAGACAAACAGTTTGGTTTAGATGGTGTTGCCCCTTGGTAACTATATTTGGTCTGATATTCATTCGT
>JAFUCQ010000097.1 GCA_017459605.1 Atopobiaceae bacterium | reverse complement strand
TGAAGTACCTTGTTCCTCTGGCGGATAGTATCTATCGAGCCCAAGCAGAGCGCCTTGGTGTTTCGTATCCCTTGTCGTTTGCAGATGCAGCGCTTATGTTTCGCTCGGGAAATCCGCGTCCTCAGGGGACCCCAGACGAGATTATTACGAACGTAAAGCGCTTCTACGATGAGCTCTCACCTGAGACGAGTGCGTTTTTCAATACGATGCTCGACTATGACCTCATGGACTTGCTCTCGACTGAGGGCAAAGAGGGAGGTGGCTACTGCACAACCCTCTTTGAATATGGCCTGCCCTTCATCTTTGCTAACTTCAACGGAACACAGGCAGACATCAAAGTCATGACCCACGAGGCCGGACACGCTTTTGCCTCATGGATGAATCGTGACCGGATTCCCAGCTCGTATGTATGGCCGAGCATGGAAGCGTGTGAAGTTCACTCCATGAGTATGGAGTTCTTTGCATGGCCGTGGTGTGAGTGTTTCTTTGGCTCTGACACGCGAAAGTATCTCTATAGTCACTTGGCAGACGAAGTTGTTTTTATTCCCTACGGCACTATGGTTGACCATTTCCAACACATCGTTTACGAAAAACCCGAGCTCACGCCTCAGGAGCGCCACGATGTGTGGAAAGAGCTTCTGGGAACCTATATGCCGTGGATGCGCCTTGATGGTGATATCCCCGTTTATGCAGAGGGGCAGGGCTGGCAGCGCCAAAGCCACATCTATGACACGCCGTTCTACTACATCGATTACTGCCTTGCTCAAACGGTGGCACTTGTTTTTTGGGCGATGATACAAGAAGACCGAGATGACGCGTGGGAGCACTACATGGCATACACTCGACTTGGTGGTACCCGTACCTTTACCGAGTTGTTAGAAGAAGCGGGCCTTCCCAGTCCTTTCGATGAGAAGTGCCTGCAAGATGCCTGTCTGAAAGCTCATGAGTGGCTTGAAGGCTACGATTTGTCGGGCATTGAATAGCGATGCTCCATGGGTAGAGTATTTCGGCAGGTAGGGTAGAGAAGACGGCAGAGAAAATCATGGCAAAACGAGAACACCTCAACGACTATGTTGCCTCAGATGACGGAGGCTATACCTATGTTGGTGTTCGCTGGTCATGGCCAAGCTCTGAGGCACGAGCGGGTTTTTTAAAGATTGCATGGATGTGTGTTGCGGTGGCGCTCTTGGGGATTGTGGTAGCTGGTTTTGTCCCTGCACCGGGAAGCTTAGGCGCGTTTTATGTGGTGATTCCCTATGCTGCCAGCGTTGTTGGCGCGGTGCTGTGTGTCATCGCCCTCATCCAACTCACTGGTGAGGCGCAGCCCATGCGCGATCACATCTATCAAAAAAGTGGCGCCATGCTTCCAGCAAAGTTGTTCTTTGCTGGAGCATCTGCGGCTTTTGCTGCGCTCGCAGCTGTGGTTCATGCCATGGTGTTTTTGTCTGCACTCGACATGCTCTCAGTTTTCTTTGCCCTTGCTCTTCTCATCAGTTCGGTGAGTTTGTTTGTCGTGCGCTCACGCGTGCGCAAGCTCACGTTTGTGCCTGACAAAGCTCAGTGAGGAACTGATATCGGTGCTCGCGTCAAAAGAAGAGAGCCAAAAGAAGAGCAGGAGCAGGAGTCTGCCAAACACTTTCAGCTGAACTATGTATATTTGGTGTATGCGTGGTAACATCAAGACCGTCTATATAGGACAACGAGATGAAGTGCGTCAACTATAGGAAGGATGGAACTTCAATGGACAGCAAACTTACGAGGAGAAACTTTATTGTTGGATCGACCTCGCTTGCGAGCTTGGCTTTGGCAGCATGCTCGGGAGGTGCAACCCCCCCCCGCCCAAGAATCAAGCGCTTCTGAGGCTTCTGCTTCAGAATCATCTGCTTCTCAGGTTGAGACAAGCACGAGCGCAAGTGGTGCTGATACTCCAATGGTCGTTGGCTATTCGCCATTCTCCAGTAAGTTCTCACCCTTCTTTGCAGAAACTGCTTATGACCAGGAAGCCTGTGCTTTGACACAGATTTCGGTGCTCACGACCGACCGTCTTGGTCAGGTCATCTACAAGGCAATTGATGGTGAGACCGCCGAGTACAACGGCACTGAGTACAAATACACCGGCCCCGCTGACATCGAGGTAACAGAAAACGATAATGGTACCGTCAATTACGACATTACCATTCGTGATGACCTCAAGTTCTCTGATGGCGAGCCCGTTACCATCGATGACCTCATCTTCTCGATGTATGTTGTGTGCGATCCTACCTATGATGGATCGGCTACCTTGTTCTCGCAGCCCATTGAGGGTATCGAGGAATACAGAAGCGGTATGGCAACACGCCTTGACGCGATTATCGCTGCAGGTGCTGAGAATACCGATTTCGCGAACTGGACTGAAGATCAGCAAAAGGCAGTATTCGCTCTTGCTGAGAGTGCGCCCAAGACAATCGCACAAGAGATTGTTGACTACTGCGTTGCTAATGAGATGAACGAAGAGGGCGACATTGCAGGCGCTGCAGCTAACTGGGGATTTGAGGTTGCAGAAGGCGGCACCATCGACGACTTTGCCAATGCACTCAAAGAGGGCTACACCGACGAAGAGGGCACCTTTGACTTTGTTGGCATGATTGGCACTGAAAACGCAGGTACCACCATCGATACTATGCTCGACAACTATGATGACTATCTGGTAGGTGTTGAGACGGGCGAGTCTGCTGCAAACATCACGGGTATCCAAAAGACTGGTGACTACTCCATGCGCATTGTTGCAACTGAGGTCTCTGCTCCCATGATTTATCAGCTCGATAGCTATATCACGCCGCTTCACTACTATGGCGACAAGTCACTCTATGACTTTGATAACAACAAGTTTGGCTTTGAGAAGGGCGACCTCTCAAGTGTACGTGCAAAGATTTCTGAGCCCATGGGTGCAGGCGTCTATAAGTTCATCAAGTTTGAGAATGGCGTTATTAACTACGAAGCCAACGAGAACTACTACAAGGGTGAGCCTAAGATTAAGTACATTAATTTCCGTGAGGTTCAGGGTGTCGATAAGCTCAATGGCGTGCTCACCGGCACCATCGACGTTACCGATCCGTCCTACTCCAAGGATACGGCTACCGCAATTGCAGACGCTAACGGTGGAGAGACCACGGGTGATGTGGTAACTACTGACACCGTAGACAATCTTGGCTATGGCTACATTGGTATCAACACCCACAACGTCAGCGTAGCAGGTGATCCTGCAAGTGATGCCTCGAAGAACCTGCGTAAGGCTCTTGCCACCATCTTGGCAGTCTATCGTGACGTGGCAATTGACTCGTATTACAGCGATGCCGCTGAGGTTATCAACTATCCCATTTCTAACACCAGCTGGGCTGCTCCTCAGCCTACCGACAGCGATTATCGTGTGGCTTTCTCGGTGGACAAGGATGGCAACGACATTTACACCTCGGGCATGAGTGCAGATGATCGCTATGCAGCAGCAAAGACCGCAGCTCTTGGCTTCTTTGAGGCAGCTGGCTACACCGTAGCAGACGGCAAGATTACCGCTGCTCCTGAGGGTGCCAAGATGGAGTATGAGGTTATGATTCCTGCAGACGGCACCGGTGATCACCCCGCATTCATGATTCTCACTGAGGCTCGCACTGCCTTTGAAGAGATTGGCATGAAGCTGGTTGTCTCCGACCTTTCGAACTCTGCAGACCTCTGGACTAAGCTTGAGGCACAGCAGGGCGAGATGTGGTGCGCTGCATGGGGCGCCACCATCGATCCTGATATGTATCAGGTTTACTACTCTGACATTGCTAATGGTGGAGCTAACGCAGGTGGTTCCAACTACATGTATCAGATTGAAGATCCCGAGCTTGACCAGCTCATTCTTGATGCTCGCGCAAGCACCGACCAGGCGTATCGTAAGCAGGTGTACAAGGCATGCCTCGACGCCATCATTGATTGGGCATGCGAGATTCCTACCTATCAGCGTCAGAACGCCATCATCTTCTCAACTGAGCGCGTTAACACTGAAACGGTTACCCCTGACATCACAACGTTCTATGGCTGGATGAAGGAGATTGAAGCTACCGAGATGAAGTAGCCTCAAGCTTATCTTTCGTTTGCAACTGTAGATACGTAAACAGGTTAGCTGTCGTCTGTAAACAGGCGACAGCCCTGCCTGTTGTTGTGAGGTCAGGTGACCATTCGTGTGGAAGTACATACTTAAGCGAGTGCTCATCTCGCTTGTCATTCTTGTGTTTGTAGCTTTTATCATCTATTTGCTCATGAGATCGCTTCCTACCTCGTATCTTGAGCAGGTGGCTCGTTCTAAGTCGATGCAGCCAGGATCAAAGAGTTTTGAAGAGTGGATGCAGCAACTGAGCGCCACGTACGGCATGGACAAAGGCATCATTCCCGGCTTTTTCTCGTGGTGTGGGCGTGCCTTACGCGGTGATTTTGGCGATAGTTGGCGCTGGACAGTTCCCGTGGTTGATAAGTTTGCCGACTCAGTGTGGATCTCGTTTGTCATGGGAGCCATTGCCTTTATCTTTGAGATTATTATTGCCATTCCCTTGGGCATCATTGCGGCAACGCGACAATACAGCAAAACCGACTACGCGATTACTATTATTGCGCTTGCCTGTTTTTCGCTCCCAACCTTTTTCTTTGCGTCCCTTCTCAAGCTGGTGTTTTGTGTCAACTTGGGCTGGTTTGACTTAGGAGGTCTTATCGGGCGAAACTTCGAACAGCTATCGGCTGCTGGTCAGTTTTTTGATAAGGCACAGCACTTGGTACTTCCTATTGTGACGTTGGTGGTCATCTCCATCGGCTCTCTGATGCGCTATACGCGAACCAACATGCTTGAGGTGCTCAACGCTGACTACATTAGGACAGCGCGAGCCAAGGGTCTTTCTGAGAATAAGGTCATTTATCACCATGCTTTTAGAAACACCCTGATTCCTTTGGTAACCATGCTGGGCGGTTCGTTGCCGGGTCTTTTTGCAGGAGCACTGATTACCGAAACGCTCTACTCGATTCCAGGAATCGGCTACACCTCATTCCAATCGATGGTTGCAGGAGACATTCCATTTTCCATGTTCTACCTCGTGTTCATGGCAATTCTCACCCTTTTGGGTAACCTCATATCAGACATCTTATATGCCGTGGTAGACCCACGCGTTCGTATTGCGTAGGGGAGGTTGACCATGAGCATTCTTGATGAGCATGACGATCAGTCTCGACCACTGCACATGCAAAACGTTCCTTCGTCAGCACTGAAAACTCACGAACGTAATCGCTCTGAGCAAGAAGAGAAGCTCGAGCGAGAACTCGCGCGGGCAACAGAAGCAGAACAAAACATAGGTGCAGATGAAGACTATTCGCTCAACGATGATAGGCGCGTAAAAACACTGTCGCCGGGAGCCTTGGTAAGAAAGCGCTTCTTCCGCAATCGCGTGGCTATGGTGGGACTGGTCAGCTTGGTTTTCATGTTCGTGTTTTCCTTTATATGTGGCCTTGTCAGTCCC
>JAFUCQ010000013.1 GCA_017459605.1 Atopobiaceae bacterium | reverse complement strand
TAAAGTGCTGCAATCTCACGGAGGGATGGGAACAAACGCACTCAACAAACGAGAGAATATCTGCAGGGCTTCGATAATTTGTATTCAGCTGAATGTGGCCAGCTTTATCAATACTTGCTCCATGCTGCTGAAATAATTCAACATCTGCCCCGCGGAAACGATAAATCGACTGCTGTGAATCTCCCACCGTTACTAACACGGTTTGAGGGTCACTGCTTAAGAGTCGAACCAATCGAAGCTGACGAATATCGGTATCTTGAAACTCATCAACCATAACAAGACGAAATCTTCCCTGATAAGCACGGGCAACATCAGGTGTTTCAAGCAGTTTCAGGGCAAGACTAATAAGGTCATCATTGTCAAGTTTTGATACTGCAAGCTTTTCTGCCAAATTAGCTCTGTCAATTTCTTGGGCCATTTCGAGCAGAATTGGTGCATACCTGCGATAGCGTGCTAACCCAACAAGCAAGCGACAGTGCTCGAGATTATTTCGTAGCTCACTCAGGCTCTCTGCGGTTGCCTTGCTTGCTCGAGGGAGCTTGCATCCAGCTATGAGTTTATCTGCACTGTCAAAGAAAGCACGGTTGTGCTCGTAGACTTTTCTATCTCCAGATAAGTCTGCTAGCCCCATAGCCTGAAGCTCTTCATGAAAAAGCTTAAAAGCATTGAGACATTGGTTTATGGAGGCTTGCGCCGCTTCGGTGAGGTCGAGTTCTGCAAACGAAACAAAATCAGCTTCAAGTGCTATTAGCGCCTCTTCGAGTGATTCTGCCCGAGGAAAGCTGATCGACTCAAAGCCACGTTCACTCGATGTGGCAACCTTGATAAGTCCTTCGACTCTATCAACAATTCCCATGTAGCCTAAGTCTTCAAAGCATTCTCTCTCGAGCTCAGTTGAAGCCTGCTTCATACGGCTTCCAACAATCCGATCAATGGCCCTATTGAACAGATTTTCTGCCTCATTAGGAGTGCAGATGCTAAATGAAGGGTCAACACCTAAGTCAAGAGCATGACGTTTGATGAGCCGTGCACACATCCCATGAATGGTACTTATCCATGACTCATCCACGCCAAGAGCTGCCTCATATAAGCCAGACTTTCGCAGTGTAGAACGCACGCGCTCTTTAATCTCACGCGCAGCGGCATCAGTAAAGGTAATCACGAGCAGCTGTTGTAAGTCATCTATGAAGGGCTTTCCTTGAGCGCCAGAACCCGGACTCAATGCCCATGCAATGCGCTGGGTAAGCGTAAACGTCTTTCCCGAACCCGCCCCTGCTTCAACAAAGAGGTCTTGGTCAAAATCTGTTGCTATACGGTATTGCGCTTCATTAAGTGAAGAGAGGTCTACTGAACTCATGAAGTCCTCCTCTCGGGGCAGTTCAGGACAGGACAATACTCACATGCTCGAGCATCTCGTGGCTGTGGTGCCACCTCCCCGAGTTGTAGGCCATCAAGTTTTACAGCAATCTCTGCCTCAACCCGATCAAGCAGAGCTTCCATACCAGCTGCACCTTCAACGCCAAAGTCCTCATTGAGGCTCACCGTTAGACGAAAACCTTGTGAACTATCGAGCTTCTGAGGCGCCACACGTGCAAGGTAGTCGCTCTGAACGACGCCTGATATCTCATACGGTGCCTTACTTGCCAAATACACAGCCCCCACAAGCTTGAGCTGGGGAAACGCCCTTCGTACAACCTGAGCATATACGAGTGATTGCACGCGCCGGGGAAGCTGGTCAAGACCATATACTGACGCATCTTTTGGACGCCACGCATACTCATCAAAAAAACTCGATGCGGGTTTATGTTTATAGTCGATGATGATGGCGTTTCCCTGAGGGTCAACATCAATGCGATCAACCGTTCCAGTTAAGTGAACGTGAGCATATTCTACCTGCTCACCAGAACGTCCAAAACTCCACTCAAAGAAACGAGGTTCAAAGCCAGAAAAAAGTTGTGCTTCATAATCAAGTAATCCCGAAAGATCGGAATGAAGCTCGCGGATACGATAATCATCATAGTTGGAATGAGGAACAAGAGCCTGATAAGCAGGTTTTTTGCCTGATAGGAGGCGTTGGTGTCTGAGATGCTCAATGAAAGCATCGTCGAGTACATCATGGGCATGGCGCATACTATCTTTGTCAGAGTAGATAAGAGCTGATCCGTTAAGCGTTTGTGTGGGATCTTTCTCAAATTCCTCCCAAGAGCATCCAGCCGAGCTCAGAGCCTCTTCAAACAGTCGAGTATGCGTGAGCTCAAGCACCCTATGTGCAAATGTCCCCATCTCAAGTGGGCTAAAGCCTGCATCATTATCACTCAAGCGCAAGCGCCGCAAACTAAACCACTTACAGGGACACTCAAGATAACTCTCGATTTGAGAGGCACTGAGCAGTGGCTTTGCCTCCGAAAACTCCACAACACCCTCAGGAGGAACAACCACGAGGTTTCGTATATCTTGAGGAAGGCCATTCTTCAGATCAAGGTCCTCAGAGCCACAGGGTTGGGGAGCTAGTCTCTGCGGACTTATAAGCGACACAGTGTCTTACTCGCCGAGCTGCAGATCGACAAACCCCTTTAACTCGTCGTAGTTTTGTGCATCAACGTTATAGCAACCCAAAAGCTCAGTGAGCATAACTGAAGGGTACGCTGGTTTTGAATCAGCTGTAAACAACGTGCGCTCACAAATAATGAGCTTACTTGGAACAGCTAACAAAGCGAGGAACTGCTCTCGAGCTGCTGCCAAGCGATTGTCTTCTCGCTCTGCTCCTAATCGACACAGCAACGATTGTGTGAGTTCATCGCCAACACCAATAGGATCTTCTCCTGAGGTAGCTCCGCTTACAATAAGACAGTCTTGTGAGGCGGGATTGAGTTGAGCGGCGTCTGCATACGACATAATGCGCAGCTCTTGCTCTGCATCATCAACAATGAGTTGAGGTCTCATAGAAATACGTGATTGTTCGAGCGCCAAGGTAAGCTCTTGGACAGACAAGTTAAGCTTTTGGGCTTGTGTTAGTCCATCATACGTAAAGTCGGGCTCTTTGAGCTTTGTATTGATTTTCATGAGAGCGCTAAGTACAGCTTCTACTTGAGCAATTGTCATCTCTCCCACGTAGATGGAACTCTCGCTTTGTGCTGTGTCTGCGTTGTGAGAACTATCCGTCTCGTACTGTTCTCTCACACGCTCAAGAAACTGTCGAAGCAAGCGTGACCCAGCGCTCGTCGGTCGGTTTTTCAAAAGCTCCCTCGTTGCTTGTTCGAGTGCAGGAGAACCATGACGTGAGCTCATGAGCGTATTGAGTACAGCACGGGGCGTGAGCAAACGATTTGCTCTCCATTCCTTATCGAGCCGATATGCCGTCTCAGAACTCACGCCCGAAAGTGGGCTTAACAAGAAATCTGTGAGCTGTTGTGGGGGCCACCATTGCATATCTCCCAACTGAATGAGTGCTCCTTCGGTACTTTCAAGAGGGCTTGGCCATGTCTCATCGAGAAGAGCAAGCTGAACAATGACCGTGAGATACTCATACAAAGCACGCCCAGCCTCTGTATCAAAAAATGCTTGCGAGAGGTCTGCGCTCACCGAAATATGAGACTGATACAGCTTTGGTCCAAGCTCATGCCACATGCGAATGGGATCAGGCGTTGCAAGAACTATCTGCTTTATGTCTGCAGCGGGCAGCTGATCGATTTTTCTGGCGATAAGCTCTGCTTCTGCAAGTGGTCCAGATGCGATAAGAAGACGCACAGCTCCGGTACTTTCGCACGTCCTACCTTGGTAGAAAATACTGCTGAGCAGCTGCTCTAACTCAGGGGCTCGCTCACAGATATCAGCTGCAACGTGAAGCTCTTCTATGTCTATTTTAGACTCTGCAACAGCAGCTGTCAGAAGTGTCAAGTCTTGTTGCATACGCTCAAACGCAGGGCCACTCTCTGAACGCGTCATGATATGCAATTGTGATGCCTCTGCAAGCCCCTCAAAGAAACTGCGCTGAGCACGCGGTAACGAGGTAAACCCCGTAGCTAAGACACGAGGTGGAAGCACCAAAGAAGCAGATGAGCTGAGTTTTGCCACCTCTGCCATAAGCTCAGATTCTTCAATGAAGCCCCGAGCTTTGATTTCAGACTTATAGCTTGCAATAACTCGAAACGCCTCGGTCTCACATGCACTCAGGCCAGCCGAGGCCATAAGAGTACCATCGAGCTCACCTTGGTCTGTAATGCCAAGCCATGGCAGGTGATGCTGTGCGAGACGCGCTAGAAACCGAGCAGTTCCCTTATCGGTGGCAACACTCAATCCTTGTTCTTGCGATGCAGCAAGACATCGAGACATCAAAACGATTCGTACGTCTGCACTGATGAGCCGGCGACCATCACCCCACAGCTCCCATAATGAGCGAGCATACGACAGAGGCGTTTCTACCTGCACACCAACTGAACAGTTTTTGTGTTGTGCCAGCTCACGAAGGAGCTGCCTTGCAAGTTTGTGACGAGGCACCACAACAACGCATCTACCCTGTTGCTCAAGACTGTCTTGTACAAACCTGACAACAGCAGTGTTGCAAAGCTCTTCACTTTGGTTGTTAATAACACAAAGACTCAACGTTTACCCCTTGCTCAGTATTTGCCGATATCCACCAACCGGACCGTTCAGGCATTTTGAGACGCGACTGACGGTTGTAGACGATGCACCAGTTTCTTGCTGCACCAACACATACGATTGACCCTCAGATAGACGTCGTGCAACATCAAGTCGCTGTGCCAAATCCTCAATCTCTCCCGGTGTACAAAGATCAAGCATGAACAGGCGTGCTTCAGCAGCTGATTCAAGACCAGCAAATGCATCAAGTAAACGCTGGACATCAGCTTTTTCAAACAGGCTGTTTGTATCCACATAACCTCCTTTTCAACCACGCATCAGATTCTCCCTACACAGGGTAACGCATGAAGTCGACAACAATTCGTCTCAAACGGTTGGCGGCATGTCTCTGTAACACACATGAGAACGCTAGCAGCTGGGTATACTCTTTGTGGCCTATAGATTCATCAAACAAGGAGAACTCATGCATTTGTTATTACGCGCTCTCGCAAGCATTGCATCCGTCGGTGCTGCTATCTATTTTGTCCCTGGTATTACACCATCAGGCTCCACTGCTGGTGGTGCTGCTGCAACCGCTTTGTGTTTGGCCCTTGTCAACCTTGTGGTCAAACCTATTGCCAAGCTTTTGAGCCTCCCGCTTAACTTTTTAACTTTGGGCCTTTTTGGTTTTGTCATCAATGCGCTCATGCTCATTCTTGCGAGTTTTCTTGCAAGACACTATCTCCATACTGGTATTGAGATTGAAAACTTCTCGGCTGCCCTTATTGGCTCAATCATCATTTCGATTGTTGGAGCGGTTACTGGCGTATTGCTCGACTAGCTTCCCAGCAGTATTGCCACCCCCATTTGACAAAGTTTATCCGTGGATATACTATTGGATAGCCGCGGATAAACATAAAGGGGGTACGAATGTCTGCAACCATAACAACAACGCTTTCTAAATGGGGTAACAGCCAAGGGTTTCGCTTGCCAAAGGAAGTCTGCGATCTTTTAGGTATAGGACTTGGCGCTGAAGCCGAGGTTTCTGTTGATACCATCGCTTCCAAAGTGACACTTTCATTTGAGCAGCCAAAGAGGAAGTACCACCGCTCCCGCAAGGTCTCCATAGAAGAACTCTGTGCCAACTGGCAAGGTGGCAAGATTGGTG
This sequence comes from Atopobiaceae bacterium, assembly GCA_017459605.1. Taxonomy (GTDB): domain Bacteria; phylum Actinomycetota; class Coriobacteriia; order Coriobacteriales; family Atopobiaceae; genus RGIG4373. The sequence continues at coordinate 26,303 of JAFUCQ010000013.1, read as the reverse complement.
AGGAATGGGGAGGTCCTGATGTTGGAGCGGAGGTTATTTCATAATGCTGCTTGAGCAAGGTGATTTCATTGAAATGAATTTTGATCCAACTGTGGGACATGAACCGCAAAAGTTACGACCAGCACTTGTTGTAAGCACGGGCTACTTTAACAATGTTGTTTCGAGTCTGACAGTGGTTTGCCCAATCACATCTCGCGTTAATGGACATCCTCTCCATATTGAACTGCCAGATAATAGCCCTGTAAGCGGTTGTATATGTATTGAGGCAATACGCGCAGTTGATCTCAGCGACCCAAGGAGAAATGCTCGTTCCCTTGAAGTGTGTGCTGACCAAGAAACTATGTCTCAGGTGCTCGATGCACTTGCAGCAATATTTGATTTGTAATCACGGCTATGATATTTAAGCGACAATATGTCACCCAAACATCAATTCGTCAAAGCTATAGCGACCAGCTGGCTTTCCCACAAGTTTCAGAGCAGCCGCAAGAGCGCCTGACACAAATATCTGACGACTCGTTGCACGATGCGTGAGCGCTACCTCTTCATCTGGTCCAAAGAAGTGAACGGTATGTGTACCGGCTACTGTCCCCCCTCTGAGTGCATGTACGGCAATCTGTTTTTGAGGACGCTCACCCAACATGCCTTCTCGGCCAAATATGTGCTCGCAGCTCCCTTGTTCATCCACCGCCTCAAGCAACGAAAGTGCCGTGCCGCTCGGCGCATCCGCCTTTTTGTTGTGATGCGTCTCGACAATCTCGATATCCCATGCTCCCAAAACACCCGAAGCTTCACGAGCCAAGCGTTTGAGCAAAGCCACACCAACAGAGTAGTTTGAGCTCCACAACACGGGCATTTGCTCTGCAAGCTCATCAAGATCTGCAAAATCATCCTCGTCAAAGCCTGTAGTACCGCATACTAAAGCTGCAGGATGCCGCCTCAAATATCGAGCAAGATGGGGCAGCATGTCTTTGTTGGTAAAGTCGATAACCAAGTCCACCCCATCGAGAGTGCCTTCTGTACCATCAAGCACTGCCACATGCTCAATGCCTACCTGACCCGCAAGCTCAAAGCCCTCGCTCTGCTCGACAGCTTGAGCTACCAGCGCACCCATACGTCCATTACCAGATACCAGTACGCGCACATTCTGAGAAGTTGGTTGATCGTACTTATCCAATGAGACCAGCCTCCTTGAGCGCACGCTCAACACGGGCATCTCCTGCCGCAGCCATGGGCCACAGCGGTTGACGATAAATCGCATCGATAAGCCCCATCTTGGCAAGCGCTGCCTTCACCGGAATGGGATTTACCTCGCAGAACAAGGAGTGAATAAGCTCGAGATTCTCGAGCTGAGTTGCAAGCGCCTCCTCGTGATTGCCATTGAGCCACTGAGCACACATATCGTGGACTGTCTTTGGTGCAATGTTTGCCCACACCGAAATAACACCAGAGCCACCCAAAGACATAATAGGTACGATAATATCGTCATTTCCCGAGAACATTTTGAAGTCATCTGATACAAACTGGGCTGCATTCGCTGCATACGATATGTCACCCGACGCCTCCTTGAGACCCCAAGCGTTGGGATGAGCACTCAGGCGCTCGAGATTAGCAATCGAGATGGCACAGCCCGTTCTTCCTGGAATGTTATACAAGATGCACGGAACATTGACTTGATCGAGAACCGTTTTGAAGTGGTGATATATACCCTCTTCGTTGGACTTGTTGTAGTACGGCGTAATGAGCAGCAAGCCATCAATTCCTCGCTTGATAAGACCCAAGCTCTTGTTGAGGCTTTCAGCCGTTGAGTTTGAGCCTGCGCCACCAATTACCGGCACACGACCTGCAACTCTGTCCACAACAAACTCTGCCACTTCAAAGTCTTCGCGGTCTGTCATCGTTGAGCTTTCGCCTGTGGTGCCAAGTACCAAGATGGCGTCGGTTTGTCCTTCTAACTGAAAATCGACAAGGCGCTCAAGACCTTCCCAGTCGATTGATTTGTCCTCTTTAAAGGGAGTAACGAGTGCAACAATTGAGCCTGTCAGTCCGGTCATATCCATGTGAATCCCCTCTCTGAGCTGTCCGATTCCAGCACAAGCACATCACAGGAAGCTCGCCTTCGGATTTGAGTTCTCCTCGAGCTAGCGTAACAAAAAACGCCAGCGAGGAGAGTTTCCTGCTGGCGAATACAGCGCTTAGGATAGCCCTCCTGCAAATGCTTGCAGACAGTCCTGTAGGTATTTCCCACAGGCCCACCCCTGCCTCGTGCCCTCAACAGGAGTTCGGCGGAATTTGCCTCCTTGCAGGGTCATAGCTCGCCAGCTCACCCACAACTCATCGTATCCGCGCCTCTATCTGTTTCTACTGTACGTCTCGACCCAAAACCAGACAAGTCTTCTGCACATGGTGTTACACGATGGCAACTGTGACAAATTGTCACTTATCAGACCTCGTTGTCAGAAGAAGCATCGCTCAAGCCATGTTTGAGTCGCTCATCTCGCGCGCGTAAGGTTGATGAAAACACCAACGTGATAATGACAACCGCACTGCAATAACTCAAGGTGAGTGTCATTTCTCGCGCTTCAGCTGATTCTTGAGTAAGCGCTGCACCAACTGCCGAGCTGGTATGAGGCAAATGCGGTGCTGATGCTGTATGTACACTGAGCTGAGAGGGGTCGTGCGAAGACAGACTGTTATCAAGAGCGCTCAGACTCGCCAAGACCATCGACAACACAAGAAGTGTGGCCGAGAACAACAGCAACAATCCTTTTGCTATCTTCATACACTCCCCTCCTTTCTACACATCAACAAAGGGCACTTGCATGTTAGCCACTACACGCAATTAATGCAAACATTATCACATTAGAAGTCAGCATTGCCTACCGTGCGCGGATGGGCGATTACGTCGCGGATATTGGCAACACCAGTCACATACATCACGAGACGTTCAAAGCCCAAACCAAAGCCCGCATGGCGACATCCTCCAAAGCGGCGCAAATCAAGGTAATAGCGGTAATCATCAGGATTCATTCCAAGCTCGCCAATACGGCGCTCAAGCACGTCTAGGCGCTCTTCACGCTGGGATCCTCCGATAATCTCGCCAATTGCAGGCACCAAGCAATCCATAGCTGCAACAGTTTTACCGTCATCGTTCAGGCGCATGTAGAAGGCTTTAATCTCTGCTGGATAATCAATAACAAAGGTCGGGCGCCCCACGTGTTTCTCGGTAATATAGCGTTCGTGCTCAGTTTGTAAGTCGCTTCCCCATTCCACCGGATAGTTAAAGCTCTCACCAGAAGCTTTGAGAACATCTATGGCCTCGGTGTAGGTCATGCGCTCAAAGTCACTCGATACCACGTGATCAAGCCGGTCAAGCAGTCCCTTATCGACAAACTTATTAAAGAAGTCCATTTCATCGGGACAACTCTTCATAACGGTAGAAATGGCATGTTTGAGCATGCTTTCTGCAAGCTCCATGTCATCGTTGAGGTCGGCAAAAGCAATCTCGGGCTCGAGCATCCAAAACTCAGCAGCATGACGTTTTGTATTAGAATTTTCAGCTCTAAAAGTTGGTCCAAAGGTATAAACATCACCAAAGGCGAGGGCAAAGTTTTCTGCCTGCAGCTGACCCGACACCGTAAGATTTGTCTCTGAACCAAAGAAGTCTTGAGAAAAATCAACCGCTCCTGAGTCGGTGAGCGGTGGGTTGAGCGCGTCGAGCGTGGTCACGCGGAACATCTCTCCTGCACCTTCGGCATCAGATGATGTGATGATAGGTGTGTGAACATATACAAAGCCGCGGCTTTGGAAAAAGTCATGGAGCGCCTGAGCGGCTACCGAGCGCACCCGAAACACGGCACGAAGCAAATTTGTACGCGGACGCAAATGCTGAATAGTGCGCAAATGCTCCACCGAGGTGCGTTTCTTTTGGAGTGGATAGTCTGGAGCACAACTCCCCTCTACCTCAACTGATTGAGCTTTGAGTTCAAGAGGTTGAGGTCTGTCTGGTGTTAGCTCAACTGTGCCCGTAATGATAAGGGCAGTACCTACTCCAAGAGCAGTTATATCATCGTAGTTGGCAAAATCATCGCGATTGACAACCACTTGTAGGTCATTAAAACAGCTGCCATCATTGAGCATGATAAAGCCAAAGTTTTTCATATCTCGAATAGAGCGAACCCAACCACAAACTACCTGCTCGCTTCCCCCGAGCTCTTGTGCCTGCTCAAAGAGCTGTGTAATACGCGTGCGTTTCACAAAAACCCCTCCTCAACAATTGTCTCACGGCGCCTATCTTGCAATTCCTCAGCGTTGAACCACAATTCATGTCTCGATACGATGATAGCGCGTAACAACAAAACTTGAAGCACTTGTTTCAGAATGAATTGTTCCCGCGACATGTCGAGAAGCTATTTCATCAGGTACCTGTTAATTATGGAGAGGCTGTGGAGAAGCCTCTGCTTGATTCACATTTATCAGGTACCTGTTATTATCTGCCCCAGGGCTCACCAACCTTTATGGAGCTCTTCCCATAAGTCCATAGAAAGGAACAGCACATGGACAAGCATTCATTTTATTCTCCCGAATTTGCCGAGCATCCCTCTTTAGCACGAAAACTTGGACGAGCAGGTCGGCTTACTCACCGCTATTATCACGAAAGCGCACGCGCTCAAGGAGCTGTTGGCGACGCTTTGAGAGGTCAAGGCCGGGTCCTTGCGCTTTTGGCAAGCACATCTGAGATTAGCCAGCGCGAGCTCTCGTATCTTCTCGATATGCGTCAGCAATCTCTCTCTGAGCTTCTCGTAAAGCTTGAAGATAAGGGTTACATCACGCGCGAACGCTCTGTAGAAGATGGACGAGTTTTGGTGGTTCGCCTCACCGATGAAGGGCTCCGTGCAGCACCTGACCTCACCGCATCTCCTGAGATTGACGATCCTCTCGATTGTCTTGATGAGGACGAACAAAAGCAGCTTGAGGCACTTCTCGACAAAATCACGGCGTCTATTGAGGGGCGTCTTGAGGATATGGGCATCAATCCGCATGCTCGCCCTCCCCGCCCTCACGGACATCATCCGCATGGGCATCATCCTCATGGGTGTCATCCCCATGGGCGTCATCCTCAGGAGCGTCATCACGACCATCATGCGCACGGGTGGCGTGACCAAGGGAGGAACTCCTAGGGGTTTGGGAGAATCGGTATCCTCGAGGTCTTAGACCTCATCGGGCTTTCCTTGCGCTTGCCATCCCGCCGACGGCATCCACACTGTACGTCTGACTGACATCGCGAGAAGTCAGTTAGAATTGCTGCAAAGGATGTTTTAAAGGGTTTATATGAGCAACAACATAGTTCTATTTGAATCGAAAGACCACGAGATAAGGCTTGACGTTGAGATGGCTGGCACGACGGTTTGGCTCAGCCAAGCGCAACTAGCCAAACTGTTTGACAAAGACCAGTCTGTTATATCGAGACACATCTCCAATGCCGTTAAAGAAGGCGAAATCACCCGAGAAAGCAATATGCAAAAAATGCATATTAGCAGTTCAGACCGCCCGGTTATATTCTACGATCTTGATGTGGTTATTTCGGTTGGCTATCGCGTGAAATCGCAACGAGGTGTGGAGTTCCGCCGTTGGGCGACCGACGTACTGCATCGCTGTATTATTGACGGCTATGCTGAAAATGGGAAGCGTTTAGATCAGCTAGGGCAAGTTGCTCGCGTTATGGCTCGATTTCCCGAAGACCTGGAAACACGCCAAGTGCTTGACATTGTTCAAAGCTACACTGCGGCACTTGACCTGCTCGATGATTATGATCACCAGCGCTTACAGGCACCTAAAGGGAGCCCTACTACATATGTCCTCGACTACGAAGAATGCCGTGCAGTCATAGACGGCATGCGCTTCGGAAACGAAAGTGACCTTTTGGTGTGGAGAAAGACGATTCCTTCAAAGGTACTATTGGCAACATTTACCAGAGCTTTAGCGGAGAAGAAATCTATCCCAGCCTGCAGGAAAAGGCTGCTCACTTGCTGTACTTCATTGTGAAGAACCATTCGTTCCTTGATGGTAACAAGCGAATAGCAGCAACTATGTTCCTCTATTTCCTCGACCGCAATGGTGTGCTTTTCGAAAATGGAAAGAAGAGCATCCACGATAGCACCTTGGTTGCCGTAACCATCATGATTGCCGAATCGAAACCAGAAGAAAAAGACGCCATGGTTGCCCTTGTAACGAACTTCCTCGAGAGGTAGTAACCCATAGACAACGTGTTCAAATTCATAGAGGGCATAGAGCGGGGCACGGCCTCGCTGAATGGCATCATCGACGCGAGCCGCTGGATGGAGGCCAAGATTGCCAAGCGAAAGCGCACGCAAAGGATTGCGCTCATCGTGCTCGCGGTGTTTGGTGCCTTCTTTTTGTGAACTGAAAAGGCGAAGTGATTACGATTAGGTAAGTTGAGTGTACTCTCAGTCGAGAGACACCCGAACAGTGCGGAGTCACCTGCCTCCGACGCTTTCTCCTAGCTTGGCGCCGCGATGCCACATTCCCAAGTCCGCTCGAGTCTAAACCGAAACCATGCAGAGAGTTCGCATCGTTCGCATGCCCCCAGCCATTGCCGTTTTCCTTCGGGGGATACACTATCCTTTCAAGACTTTTCGCAGATAAGAGCTGTGCGCCATGCGTATCCAAGCGCGACGCACAGCTCGACGTGAGCGAGACCGGATGCATGTCGAGCCAAACATACGCGGCTAAGCCTGGTGGAAGGTACTGGTCGTCAGTATCCTCCTCCTAGCCACATCGCTCTTCTTCCTGGGTTTGAGCATCGCGCATGGCGAGGTCGTCGGCATGGTGGTATTGGGTATCTGCACCGCCCTGTTCGGATTCATCGTCGTGGCCTCGCTCATGCCGGGGCAGCACGTGTCGATGCAGATGGTCAAGGGCAAGATGAGTTACAAGGAGCTCGAGGCCGCCATCGCTTCCGAGGACTTCGAACGTCCCATCCGCTTCCTGCAGAAGGCGGGACGCGCGGGCCTGTTCCTCGTCTCCGACAACTGAATCGTGGTCGAGGACCACGGAAGATCTGATTCCTCATTGCAAGTAATGCTTTATATGTGTGATACTTGCACAAAAGTTGTACGTCTATTGTGCAATGGAGGTTCATAATGCGTCGTATCGCGATGAATGAGCTCAAAAGCTGGAAAGACAAGACACGCCGTAAACCACTGCTTCTGAGAGGAGCGCGGCAAACAGGGAAAACATGGTTGCTCAAGGAATTTGGACGCACGGAGTTCGACTCTGTCGCCTACGTCGATCTGCTTGCAAGCTCTCGGGCTCGAGAGATCTTCGATGAGGACTTCGACATCCAGAGAATCATCTCCGCTCTTTCCGCTGAGACGGCCACAAAGGTCGTCGCAGGGAAGACGCTCATCGTACTCGATGAGGTCCAAGAGGCTCCGCGCGCCCTCACAGCGCTCAAGTACTTCGCCCAAGACGCCCCCGCGTACCATGTGGCTGCTGCCGGGTCGTACCTCGGCATAGCCAAACACGAGGGGACTTCCTTCCCCGTTGGCAAGGTGAATACCGTCTCAGTCGAGCCGATGAACTTTCTGGAATACCTTGATGCGCTTGGCGAGGAAGTCATTTCGGAAGCCCTGCATGAGCAGGGAGCTGCCGGAATCGATTCGGCGCTCTTTCCCAAGATGGAGCAACTGCTCAAAGAGTATCTCTTCGTGGGAGGCATGCCCGAAGCGATTGCCACCTTCACCTCCGAGCGTGACTACCATTCAGCACGTGAGGTGCAAAACGAGATTCTCGATGCGTACGACCTCGACTTCTCGAAGCACGCTCCCGCACGCATCTTGGAGCGTATGCGGCTCGTGTGGGAGGGCCTTCCGTCGCAACTCTCCAAAGAGAACAAGAAGTTCGTTTACGGTTCCGTTCGTCCGGGCGCTCGAGCTCGAGACTTCGAGGAATCGATTCAGTGGCTTGCCGACTATGGCGCCGTACGCCGCATCTCCCGCGCAACTGCATTGCGCGTGCCGCTGCCAGCCTATCGTGACGAAGGTGCCTTCAAGTTGTTCTGCGTAGATGTCGGGTTGCTTGGAGCACTCTCCCACCTGCAGCCCTCGGTGGTACTCGAGGGATCGCGCCTCTTTACGGAGTTCAAAGGAGCACTCACGGAACAATACGTATGCCAGCAGCTGGCATCGCGGGACATCTCGGCCATGTACTGGTCGTCCGATACAGGACGCGCAGAGATCGACTTTGCGGTCGAGCTTGGTGGCGAGCCGGTTCCCATCGAGGTTAAGGCAGCTGAGAACCTCCAATCCAAGAGCCTGAAAGTTGCGCGGAATCGATTCGACTTGAAGCGATGCATGCGAACTTCTCTTTCGGGGCGCCGTGACGAGGGGTGGCTAGTAAACGTGCCCCTATGGGCGATTGCATCGGAACAGGAAGGGTAAGGGCGACGCACATGGACAACGAATTCAAATGGATAGAGAGCATCGAACGGGGTACTGCCTCACTCACGGGCATCATCAACGCGAGCCGCTGGATGGAGGCCGAGATAGCCAAGCGCAAGCGCACGCAAAGGATCGCGCTCGCCGTGCTTGCGGTGGTGTTCGGCGCGGTGGCCCTATACGTGGTGTTCCGGCTGCTCGACCCTCGCTCATCGCAGGTGGACAGGGACTTCGCCGTGATATTGGGAGGTGCGCTGCTCGCGATGGTGGTGCTGTTTGGCGCCATCATCATCTTCGGCATCCGCAGCAGCACGTCGAAACCCTATGCGCGCTACAAAGCGGCACTTGCGAAGTCCTACCCAGGGCTGGACACGAGCAGCGAGGACGCCATCAAGAACTACGTATGGAACTACGCGAGCGAGCCCGAGAAGCTGCTGCCCAACCTGTTCAAGCTGCTCGAGCGCGAGGGCGAGCAGGACAAGATCCACGGCGAGACCGGCGACATCTACACGCCAGCCAAGCACGTCTTCCTCAACGTGTGGACGACGAACAACATTTACGGAGAGCTCTACGGCCTGCATACACTGCATGAAGGTGAGCTCGAGCTGTTGGATTATGCCATCGCAGACTTCAAGGTGATTGGCGCAGATACCGAGGCGCAGGCGTGGAGCGAGGTCGGGACACTCTTCTCCGAGCTCGAGCCTTTCAGTACGGCGCGGGATGCCCTCGACAACGGCGAGGACTTGGACACATTCGACTTCGATGGGCAATTCGACGACCCATACGCCTTTACTGAGGTTCAGACGGAGCGGCTGCACGAGCTGGAGGAGCGTCTGACCGAATGCCGCCCCGAAACCGAAGCCAAGCTCGCCGACTACGTCCTGCAGCACAAGGCCGAGTTCGTCTTCGGCACAGGGCAGTCAGGTGGGCGATGAGTATTTCAGGGAGCGGCGACAATGGAAGACAATAGGCGGATTAGAGTATTGCGGTGTTCGTATTGGTCATGCTCGTGGCGTACATTGCCTCGCTCGGCTGGCTTTACACGAAGATCGGGAAGAAGCGGTGAGCAGGTGAAGGAGGCGGACATGAATACGCTGGCGGTGAAGCCCGAGAAGCAGCGTCCGTGCTTCGCATACGGATCTCTAATCTGTGCCAACACAGTACGACCGATTCGCAGAGGCTGTCGCCCAGGTGGGAGATGGCGCCGTGCTGTATGGCGAAGGAGTGCTGGCCATGCTTGAGCTCGCCTCCGTGAATCCCAGTGCGATCACCGTGGCCACCCCGAAGCGCGTGCGCAGGGAGCTGCCGGACTGGATTGAGCTCGTGCAAACGAACGACATCGGCAGAGCGCGTAGCTACATGGGGGTTCCATGCCAGCACGTCGCCGACGCGATACTTGCCTGCAGGGGCCGGATCATGAGAGAGAGGCTGATCCGGGCTGCGAAGCAGGCTCAAGAGCAAGGGTGGATCGATGCCTCGAAGCTGAGACGCCTGACGAAGGAGTTGAGGAAATGAACAGTCTCTCGGGGCAGAGCAAGCACGCGTCCTCGTGACTACTACGATATACATGCGCTCTGGATGACCAGACGCAATGAGCTTGTCCCTCTTGATTTGAAGAACGCCTTGGTTGCAACCTCAACAAAGCGCAACAGTAGAGAAACCATCGACAATTACCACCATGCTATGGATGCAGTCACCAATGATGAGACAATGCTCAAGCGCTGGGAAACGTATGTAAAAGACTACAGCTACGTTGGCGCTCTAACACTCCCGCAAGCATGCGCAACGGTTTGCGAGATTCTCGACTCCATAGGATGGTAGCGGCTTGAACATCGACCTAATCGCAAAGCTGAAGGGCATAGATACTTTCTTGAAGATATTTGGCTCGTGAAACGTGCCCATTTTTTCTTTTCACTCTTCAATCTTCTCCCAGTGAACAAGCCTAAACTATCCGCTCAAAGACCATAGTTGCGTGAATGCGCTGACTGCTGACTAGATCAAAGCTTCCTGAGGTTGTGATGGTATGCAAACGATAGCCCTTTTGAGCCTGTTCGTTGATGACCTGCTCGAGTTCGTATAAGTTGTTTGTTCCATTTCCCAAAAACTTCTCTCTCAGTGTGACTTGAAGCACAACATAGTGGTAGTTTTCACCAGACGTTTTAGAAAACGAGGGCTCATCCTCGTGCTTATCGGAAAAAGACATAGCTATCTCCTAAATGATACGGTTTTTGATGATTCCTCATCGTGTTACACGCTTTTATCGGCAAAGGTAGTCATATTCTCATCTTTACACCCCTGAGTGGAAACCATAAAGCGTCGCGCCATGGCGTCCTCGCCACACACCTGCACTCCCAGCCAGTCGGCGCTTTTCTCGGTATACAGTGAGTAATAAGAGACATCCTTGCTTGCTCTGCGCTTTTTCATCTGAGGAAGCCCTGCCCACAGCATCGATGGCAGCATGATTGCCACAACATATAAAGGACCAAGCACCAATGACTGGACACAATGGCCATACTCATGCACTACCAGCCGACGAGGACAGCCCTGGGGCACAAACACAAACAAACCAAGCGACACACCCGAGCTGTGCTTCCATTCAGTCACAAGCGCCCCATGAAACAGGGTATGCGGCGAGCGAATGTTTCCAACAAAGATGGTAAAGCCAATCAAGCTTTGAATGAATCCCCAGCTTATCTGTACCAAAACAAACAGGATTGTCCGAAAAGGAGACGCACTCCTCGCCCCTAAGCGCGCAGCTATATCGGTTGTGCCTTTGGAGCTCACCGTTATCTTCCCTTCTGTTTTGCCACAGCGTCAGCATAGCTTGTCTTTGAGATGATACCGTCTACACCATACCCAAAATCAGGACGTATCGAGCGTTTCTTTTCACGACTTGTGCTTCCTTGTGATAATAAGAAGAACCCGTCGTGTTATGCTCTTAGTTCCTAATCGCCGAGCTTCTCGTAAGGAGCAACCATGGATATGTATTGCTGCTCAGAAGAAGACGCTCGATATGTTGGAGCGTTTTACAACCAAACGGTACTCACCCTAATTGAGCGTAAGCTCAACTATCCCAAGTGGGTGCTTGGTGGGTATCCATCTGAGGATAGCGCCGTTGAGGCAATAAGCAGACAAGCTCAGTATATGTGCGTAGATGACGACTGGATTGTTGGTGCCTTTGTACTCGATGACGACCCTGAGCAGACCTATCTTCAAGCATCGTGGCCCCTCGATTTAAAACAGGGAGAGTATCTTGTTATACACGCCCTTGCAGTCAATCCTGATCTGTGGGGCAAAGGAATTGGAACTGAAATGGTTGCGTGGTGCGCTGAAGAAGCCATGCGTCGAGGCTGCAAAGCACTCCGCACCGATACCGCTCCAGACAATGCTCCGGCAGATGCACTCTATCTATCCTGTGGTTTTGAAAAAGTCGGTGAGAGTGACCTTGGCAGAGACATTGAGGGGCTCTCGACGTTTAGTCTGTTTGAGCTCGCACTCTAAGCCACACGTCCTAAAGCCCTAAAAACATACAATGCTCCCAACATATCGCTGGGAGCATTGTTATTGACGCTGCTTAACACAGAAAAGACTGCGAAAGCTTAAGCAGAAATACTACGAGAGCTTAGCGCTAATCTGCTCAATATCTTTTGTAAGCTCAGCAATAAGCTCTTCCTTCTCAGCAATCCAACCCTTGATTTCTTCTTCGCGCTCTTCTCCAATCATCTCTTCGAGGCGCTCTTTGAGGCGCTCAACTTGATCGGTGAGATCACGAACACGCTTTTGTTTGCGCTCAACAGCCGCTTGCATACGCTCGGAACGCTCAGCTTGGCGCTCTCCACGATAAGCGCGGTTGCCCTCCCAGAAGCTATCCTGAGCAGCACGGAAGCGAGCCCAAAGCTCATCTCCAGTCTCTTTACCCGCATATCCCACAGACTTCCATTCGTCGTTGAGCTCTTTCATACGATTGACATGCTCAAGACTGTACTCGGCACTGTCTGCAATTGCTTGGGCTTCATCAACAATTCTGCTCTTAGCCTCAGCATTTTCTTTATGCTGTTGGTCAAGCTCAGCAAAGTGACGGCGGCGACGACTACGGAATTCTTTACGAATTCCGTTAAACTCTTCCCACAGCGTATGCTCTTCACTTCTGGTTGTGCCACCAGCCTCTTTCCAGCGATCCATCAACTCGTTCAGGCGATCTCCTGCTGCTTTCCAGCTTCCCTCAGTGTCGAGAATACCGCGGGCTTCCTCGATAATCTCACGCTTAATGACACCAGCCTGCTTTTGTCGATCACGCAAGTCCTCAAAGAACTTATCGCGGCGGTCATAGTAGTGCTGGCGATAATCGTTAAACTGAGCCCACAGCTCGCGGTCGACGTCTCGCCCAGCCGAACCTGCCTTCTTCCAGTCATCCATGAGCTTGCGGAACTCATCATTGGTGGTACGCCACTCTTCTGAGTTTCTCAGTTCTTCTGCACGCCGCGTGATTGCCTCTTTGAGAACACGTGCCTGACCTTGTTCATCACGACGTTGCTCGTAGGCGGTGCATGCTTGCTCAAAACGCTCTTTGAGCTCCTCTTCGCGCTCAAGACCATAGCTTTTGATAGCCTCAAACTCTTTGCGAAGGCGTGGCATATCGTCACGCTTGCTGTTGGCATATCGGGCTGCAAGCTCTGCTTTATGGCAGATGTTAAGACGCATGGTGAGAGCGTCTCGCATTGCTCTATCTTCAACAGGGTCATCGGAAAGAGGGGCCGAGAGTGGCGAGGACTTCGCGGGCTCGGGTTCTGGCGTGGGCTCTGGCTCGGGCATAGAATCCAGCTCAGGTTCTGTCTCTGCCTCAGGTTCGGGTTCTGCCTCAGGCTCAGACACAGCTTCAACCGCTACCTCGGGCTCTTCGGGCACGGACTCAAGCACTGGCTCTGCCTCAGAAACATCCTGCGCCTCACCAAGCTGCCCAGTCTCAACTTCAGCCTCTGGTTCAGACTCACTAACGACTTCAAGCTCAACAGAAGATTCAGGCTCTTGCTCTGCAGACACTGGCTCTACTGCTGGCTCAGTCTCATCGACAAGCTCAGCTGCTGGCTCCTCCACAGACTCCGCTGCAACAACCGGTTGTGACTCATCTGCAGGCTCTGACTCGGGCTCCTCAACAGACTCGGCTTCAACGGCAGCTGCTTGAGCCGCCTCTCGTGCACGCTCTTCATCCCAACGCCGAATTGTTTCCAGAAGAGCTGACCCCGGTTCAGGACTTCCTGACTGACTTTTCGAGTCTTCGAGTCTGCCCTGCTCCTCAACATCCATCGATTAACTCCCCTCTCTTTTAAAACGTACTTCACTATCCTAGCCCACTCGAAACAAAAGTCCCATAAGCTGAGGGGTGAACGTAGCATAAATACTAGGTGACTATCATTCTAACCGTTCGCGGTGCAAACTGTACCCGTACTCGACTTTTGAAAGCCCTTTTATCAAAAAAGATTGAAAATAAGCTTTCATACTGGAACCCACCGACGAGTATTCAGCAAAGGGGCAGGTCATGCAGAGAGAATACAGTCGAGAAGACATCGAATATGTCATGAAGTTTTTGAGCACGGGCAAAAATGTCGTACGACTCGTTGATCCCATGAGTGAGCTTGTGCTCGACAGCAATGGCATCCCCATACAAGGAGCTTTATGTAATAACGTCTGGGGACATGGACATCGCTGTGAAAACTGCTCGAGTCTACGTGCCTTACAAACAGAAGAAACCATCTATAAGATGGAGTTCAACCGTGACCGCGTATACTGGATTACCTCTCGCTTTGTAATTGTTGAGGGCCATCCCTGCATATTGGAAGTTGTTGCAGATACCACCGATTATTTCATCATTGAATCGACCCAACTCGAAGAGGTGGGAAAGGTTATTGAGGGATACAACCATCAGCTCATAACCGACGCGCTCACGGGAGCCCTCAACAGAAACTATCTCGACAAAGTTTTTATTCCATCACTCGAGTTCAGGCAAACCCACAACATCCCCGTACACATTGCTCTCATCGATTTAGATGAGTTCAAAAGTATAAACGATACCTACGGACACAACGCCGGTGATGTTGTTCTATCAGACGTCGGTGGCTTTTGGAAACGTAAGTTTGATAGTCGGTCAAAGAACGAAGAACGTGTTATCGTGCGCTATGGCGGAGATGAATTTATTGCAATCGACTGCAAAAACACCTTCGAAGATTTCCAGAAAAACGTCGAAGGTTGGTATGAGCGCATGAGAAAAACGAGCTATCTGGGAGAAGGTTCCTTCATTCCATTCAGTATGTCCATTGGTTTTGCATCAACCACCGAGACAGGCGATTGGAACTGGGATAATCTCTTTAAAAGAGCAGATGAGCGCATGTATGCACAAAAACAGGCACATCACGCGCTCATCTCATCTGAAACCTAAAAGGTCTCAGGAACTCCGTCAGTTTCCGACTATATTTTATGCAGCGTCATCCAACTGAAGATTGCTTGCAAAGCTCTTGAGGTTGGACATAACACCACCAAAGAGTGCATCGAGGTTGTCCTCGCTCACATCATCAATCTTCCAATCATTCTCAACCTTGGTAAGGTTCACCTGTGTCTTGGCGCTATAGTTCATGGCTCCCTGAGAATTAAGAGCCTGCTCGATTGACTCGGCAAACATCTTTGTCATTTCTTCTTGGCTTGCCCCTGACAAAGCCGCTCCGATACCCTTACCAATGTAATCTTTAAACGCATCGGTAAAAGCTGTTCCCATATCATAGGTTTTAATGGTCACGTCGACTGTTGCATGATCGCCATCAACGCTCTCTGAGCCAAGCTCGTAATCAAAAGAAAGCAGCTTGTCGAGAAGCCCATTAACTATCTTTTGAATGTCTGGATCCTCATACGAGGTGCTCAATCCTGGAGCGCTATTCTTAACGGAATCGATAACACTATCTGAGTTCTCCGACGATACAAAGCACTCCTTGAGCTTGTCAAAGTCTTTTCCCTTTACCGCATTGAGCGCCTTAGTCACGGTAGCAGATGGCGATACGGGTGCAGCCGAACATCCAACCACACAAACCAACGCCACAAGGACAACGGCAAGGACAGATGCAAACTTGAGTTTTTTCATTACCCCTCCCCTTATACATTTCCTATCCGAACTTACGGATATACCGTTATTTTACCAGTCTTACTTTTCTATAAACACTGCCAGAAGATGCTTGTCTGCTAACAGGTGACAAAAAAGTCGTTAATGCTACCAGATAAGACATGTGTGCGAATTGTTGTCGACTTGAGAGGTTATCCTATAGGGACACGGACATACTACTGGAGGTTGATATGAAAAGACGCAGCTCTGCTTTACCGGCCCGCCTTGTATTTGCCCTCGTGCTTTTGCTGAGTGTTGCTTGCTTTGCAGGACCAGTAGCTCGAGCAGAAGAAGCTGGAGATGGCCCTGTTTCTCAAGTTGTCAGCACACAAGCTGAAGCCCCACAAAACAGTGAGTCAGCCCCAACAGACGTGCTTGATGAAGGTCTCATGCAAGAAGCAGACGTCATGGTAGGCGAAGTTGAACTCGCACAACATGACGCCATAGAGGTCGACACTTCACAGCAAACCAACCCAGATGATGCGCTTGCCGAAGCATCGATTCCGCGTGATACTGAGGGAGAGTCCGAAATGAATCTCGCTGAGGATCCTCAACCAACGCCTCTTGATGAGAATCCCACCTTTTCGGCAGGTGCACTTGCTCGTGAGCTGGCGCTCGCTCCTCAAGCCATGTCTGTCACACTACCCAGCAACTACCCCAACAATGCTTTGGGAGAGCCTGCCCCAACGGGTAGCTACAACACAAGTCCGTATGCTCGCTGGGAGAGTCCCTCAACCTCGTATCTCTACCTCAACTCAAGTGGAAACCCCGAGCGCGTGGAGTATCTCAACTCAAAACTCATCGTCGAGACTCTCTCGAGTGATTTTCACCGCATCATGCTAAAACGCGTTATTGACAGGAATACCTATGTGCCTTCAAATCTCGCCAGTGATAGCGCGTTTTCGTGGGGCGGCTTTTTCTCTGGCTCTCAATATAACTTTGTAGTTACTGGACAAGACAACCCAAACGAGGACAACAACTGCGTGGTTTTTCGTGTCAGCATTTATGACAAATCATGGAACTATGTAGCCTCAACTGAGTTTAGAGGCCACAACACAACCGTTCCCTTTGATGCAGGTAGCTGTGATTTTGCTGAGTCGAACAGTACACTTCATATCCGTACCAGCCACGAGATGTACACATCTGATGACGGTCTCAACCACCAAGCGAACGTGCATATTACCATCAACCTCTCGAGCTTTGCAGGAACTGCTCAAACCGATGTCTCTAACCAGTACCAGAACTCTCATGGCTATGTTTCACACTCGTTTGGTCAGCGCCTCACCATGCTCAACTCAACACTATATGCTCTTGACCACGGAGATGCTCATCCCCGTGCCATCACTCTCAAGCGTTATGGCTCAATTGATCCGTATTATGGAACCCATAACAGCGTGCATGACATCATTACATTCCCCGGCACTATCGGTGAGAACTATACGGGTCTTAACATGGGCGGATTTGAGTCATCCTCGGCTCGCAATACCTTGCTTACCTCAGGTGTCTTTGTAGGTTTAGACAACTATGAGATTGAAGGCTGGCTCGCTTCGAAAGCGCGAAATGCCTATGTCAGTGTCACGCCAGCAAACTTCAATGCATCGAGCTCTTCCACCGTTCGCTATCTCACCAGTTATGCCTCAAACTCAAATCGAGCAGCTGGCAACGCCAAGCTCGTCAAGATTGGAGAAGACCGCTTCCTTGTCGCATGGGGCATTCTTGAAACCGATAGCAGCTCTTGGTACTCAAACTTTAAGGCAAGTGGGCGTATTGGCTATGTCTTTGTGGATGGTAACGGCAATCCAACAAGTCAAACCTATGAGGCAGATGCCATGCTCTCTGAGGTAGAGCCTGTTGTTGTTGGCGATTATGTTGCGTGGTATACCCCTGATTTTGATGACAACAATCGACCTATCTATTACGGAATTGGTACATCTTCAGAGCAGTTAGAGATTCTTTCACAAGTGCCTCTCTCAGAGGTCGATGTTGCCGCGATTCCAGCTGAGACCTTTGACTATAAAGCGCACACTCCTAAGCCTTCGCTTTCTTTCCAAGGCACCACCCTTGCAGAAGGTAGCTATTACACCATCAGCTCATATCAAAACAACGTGAATGCAGGAACAGCCAAAATTGTGCTGAGCGCAGCTCCCAATCAGAAGCGCTTCAAAGGGACACGCACCATAAACTTCACCATTAAGCGCAGAAACCTATCCGAGACAAACGTGGGAACCATCGCCAAACTTACTTACACAGGCAGTGCACTCACACCCGTCCCCACAGTGAGCTATAACGGCACGAAGCTTACCCACAACACAGACTTCACAACGAGCTATACCAACAACACAAAAGTAGGTACGGCTACCGTCAAACTCACAGGCAAAGGCAACTTTACTGGCTCTGTCAGCACGACTTTTACCATTGTGGGCGACCTTGCGAGCTCTCACGCAGCAATTGCTTCTATGGCTGCCCGTACCTACACTGGATCTCAGCACAAGCCTGCACCAAAAGTGAGTTTTGCAGGAACAAGCCTCAGCGCAAACACCGATTACACCGTGTCTTACAAAAACAATGTCAACGCAGGTACTGCCACCGTTACCGTGACAGGAAAAGGTCTTTACAAAGGGTCTAAATCAATTACGTTCAAAATCAATCCTAAGAGTATTAGTAAGGCTTCTGTCAGTGCCGCTGCACAGACCTATACTGGTTCAGCCCTCAAGCCCAAGCCAAATGTAAGCCTTGATGGTGTAACGCTCACGTCAGGAACAGATTTTACGAGCGCCTATACAAACAACATCAACGCAGGAAGCGCTACCATTACGGTCACAGGCAAAGGAAACTACACGGGCACAGCAACGGGCAGCTTTACCATCAAACGTGCCAGCATTGCAAAAGCGACAGTCACTGCACAAGACCAGATTTGGACGGGCTCAGCTTTAAAACCAGCACCTACCGTTTCGCTCAACTCAAAGACTCTCAAATCAGGAACTGAGTACAGTGTCTCGTATGCTTCTAACACAGAAGTTGGAACGGCCAGCATTACCGTAACTGGTAAAGGCAACTACACAGGAACGGCGAAAACTACGTTTTCTATCAAGCCTAAGAGCCTGAGCAAAGCAAGTATTTCAGGTCTTTCAACCAAGACGTACACAGGTTCTGCGCTTAAGCCAACTCCTGTTGTTAAGCTCGATGGAGTAACGCTTGTTGCGAAGTCTGACTATACTGTGTCCTACAAAAACAACCTGAATGCAGGAACCGCAACCGTCACTATTACTGGCAAAGGCCACTACACCGACAGCGCACGAGCAACGTTTAAGATTAATCCCCTTACTTTAACCGGTGCTACTATCGACGAGATTCCTGTTCAGGCTTGGACAGGAAAAGAAGTCAAGCCATCTGTCGTTGTCAAACAGGGAAAGACCACCCTTGTAGAGGGAACAGACTATACACTCTCCTACTCAAAAAACATCGAGCCGGGACAAGCCACCGTCACTATTATTGGCAAAGGCAACTATTCTGGAACGCTCACGCAAAGCTTCGAGATACGTTGCAAGATTCTTCCCATGTATCGCCTCTATAACCCCAATTCAGGTGAGCACTTCTATACCGCATCAGCGGGTGAGCGAGACCATCTTGTTAAGGTGGGCTGGCGCTATGAGGGCATTGGTTGGTACGCCCCTGAGTGGAGTCACAACCCGGTTTATCGCCTCTATAACGCCAACGCCGGAGATCACCACTACACCATGAGTGCAGCAGAACGAGATATGCTCATCAAGGTTGGTTGGCGCTATGAGGGTATTGGCTGGTATTCTGATGATGCCAAGGGAGTGGCTCTCTATCGTCAATACAATCCCAATGCCCGTGCAGGCTCTCACAACTACACCACTAACAAGGCAGAAAACGATATGCTGGTTCGCGTGGGTTGGAAAGCAGAAGGTATTGGCTGGTACGGAGTGAAGAACAGCTAGAGCTACAAAGAGCGACGAACGCTACTTGAACAGCTCGGGCCACAGAACAGATTGGGCTATAAAGGGCAACGAGCAAAAGGCACCAACACAATGAGCTCGTGAGTCACCAGAGATACTCACGAGCTCATTCATAGGACTTCTCGTTGAGGTTGAGCTGTTAGTTAAGCTTTGAAGCAAGCAGCTGATTAAAGAGCTTGGGGTTACCCGAACCTTGTGCCTCTTTCATGCATTGACCAACCAAGAAGCCAAGAACCTTCTTGTTGCCATCGCGATACTGCTGCACTTGCTCTCCACAACGAGCAAGCACGGCATCAACAATGGGCTCAAGTGTTGAAGTGTCGGTAGTTTGGCGCATACCGCGCTCATCTACCACAGCAACAGGATCCGCATCGCTTCCACTTACCAGCTCGAGTACCTCACGAGCTTGAGCGCTCGTAATGGCATCTTCTGCGAGCAGTCCTGCAAGCGCTGCAATTTGTGCAGCAGAACAACTATACCCAGGCAAAAGATTAACCATCACGTTAGCTATAACAGGAGCATGTTTGCCATCAGTTACAGCTACTGCCTCCTCAAAAAGGGCAGCTGTTGCAGGCGTTCCTGCAAGGAGGGCCGCGTCAGAGCTCTTGATGCCTAAGTCATTCATATAGCGCTCCCGCTTAGCATCAGGAAGCTCGGGGATGCGTGCGCGGCACTCTTCAACAAATTCGTCGCTTAAATCAAAGGGAGCCAAATCTGGGTCAGGGAACAAACGATAGTCATCAGCTGTTTCTTTAACACGCATGACCATAGTTCGACGCTTACTTGGCTCGAAGTGACGCGTCTCTTGTTGGACAACTCCGCCTTCTTCGAGCACCTCTGCTTGACGACAAATCTCATACTCAAGCGCATCATGGAGATTCTTGAATGAGTTGATGTTTTTCATCTCGGTCTTCGTGCCAAACTCTTGGGCACCGCGGCGCCTCAATGACACATTGCCATCACAGCGCATCGATCCCTTTTCCATCGAGCAATCTGAGATGCCCAATGCTAAGAATGTCTCGCGAAGCTTTTCCATAAACAGGCGAGCTTCTTCAGGAGTGCGCAGGTCTGGCTCGGTAACAAGCTCAATCAAAGGGGTGCCGCAACGGTTGTAGTCAACAAACGACTCTGCAGCGCCTCCAATTCTGCCTTCTTTGCCTCCCACGTGCACCATCTTTGCAGCATCTTCTTCCATGTGAATGCGCAAGATTCGTACAGGCGTTACGTACGAACCGTCATCTTTTTTATCAATGCTGGCATCAGGACGCTCCGCCGCACCTTGTCCTACAACCTCAAGATCAAGATGACCGTGCATGCAAAAGGCAACGGGGCCTTGGGTGGTCTGGAAATTCTTAGCCATATCGGGATAAAAGTAATGCTTACGATAAAACATCGAGCGGGGCATGATGTCACAGTTGGTTGCAAGACCAGCCATCACAATTGAGCGTATGGCCTCTTCATTTGGTACGGGCAAAGCACCCGGCAAACCCAAGCAGACAGGACACACATTTGCGTTTGGCTCGTCATCATGTGACAACTTGCAATTACAAAACATTTTTGTCTGAAGCGTTGTGAGCTCAGTATGAACCTCAAGGCCAATAACAGCTTCCCAATCTACGAGTACCTCTTCGAGTGTCTTCATTTAGAGCTCACCTCCCTTCCCGAAAAAAGCAGGCGCGACACCAAGCGCTCCTACTTCAGATTCGAGCGCATGGGCATAACGGAGCAACGTTGCATCTCCAAACGCAGGTCCTTGTAGTTGTGCTGCAAGCGGCATACCACTGGCGCTTCCCAAACCAACTGGCACTGAAATGCCACAGTTACCTGCAATGTTATTAGAAATCGTAAACATATCACTGAGATACATTTGACGCGCATTGGTAATCTCGCCCAGCTTCCACGCACAAGTGGGAGCCACGGGCAGCAAAATCACATCACATCTCTCATAGGCTTTATTGTAGTCATCGGTGATGAGCGTACGCAGCTTTTGTGCGGGATAGTAATACTTGTCATACACACCACTTGCCAACAAATACGCCCCCAACATTTGGCGGCGTTTTGCCTCAATACCAAAGCCATGAGCCCTACTTTTTGCGGTTTGCTCAGCTAGAGTTTCACAATCAGGTTCCTGGTAGCCGTAACGCACCCCATCGAAGCGAGCAAGATTGGAAAATGCCTCAGCAGGTCCAATCACGTAGTAAGCGGCAATAGCAGATGTTAGGTGTTCGAGCTCTACATCAACAATCTCAGCGCCTGCAGATTCAAACGTAGCAATAGAGCGCTTGAGACCATCGCGTACCTCATCGCTCAGTCCCTCTGCTTCAATGAGCTCACGCATCACTCCCACGCGCCCACCCGCAACACCTTGATTGAGTGTTCCGCAAAAATCAGACTGACAATCTTGGCTCGTTGAGTCGAGGCGATCGCGCCCTGCCTGTGTGAGGGCTTGCATGGCAAGAACAACATCAGACACACTGCGTCCCAACGGTCCCACTTGATCGAGCGACGAACCAAAGGCTACCACGCCATAACGAGAAACCGCTCCGTAACTGGGTTTAAGACCCACCACCCCACAAAAACTTGCAGGCTGTCTAATTGAGCCTCCCGTATCAGATCCCAGCGACAGCGTGACTTCTCCTGCAGCAACCGATACCGCAGATCCACCTGATGAGCCCCCCGGAACACGCTCAGTATCCCAAGGATTTCTGGTTGGATGAAATGCGCTTGTCTCGGTACTTGAACCAAAGGCAAACTCGTCCATATTTGCCTTAGCTACAGGAATTGCACCCGCATCAAGCATGCGCTGAACACAGGTAGCCGTGTAGACGCTTTCATAACCCTCGAGCATGCGCGAGGCACAAGTCGTGTGAGTGCCAATCAGTTGCATGTTGTCTTTGAAAGATACTGGCACTCCCGCAAGGCAACCGAGCTCTTGTCCTTGAGCTTTTCGCTCATCAATTCGTCGAGCGTAGTCAAGCGCAAGTTCAGGGCAGCTCTCGATGAGAGCTGCTATCTCACCATCGCGTGCATCAATTGCTGAGAGTGATGCCTGGGTAACCTCAACGGCACTGAAATCGCCTGCTGCCACGCCTGCTGCAATATCGCCAGCGGATAGTTCATCAAGCCATGCCATTAGCGATCGCCTCCATCATCACCCAAAATAGACGGCACGCGGAAGTTTCGTCCCTCACGAGCGCCCGCATTTTTCAGTGCGTCATCGAGGGAAAGTGCCCGCACATCGCTATCTACTTCATCTGCCGACATAACGTTAGACAAGCCACCGATGGGGTGATACGTAGGCTCAATAGCACCAAGCTCGTATTCGAGAATCGGTTCGAGCAAATCAACTGCTTCATTCATGTAGTCGCACATTGCTGTCAGCTCGTCATCATCGAGTGCGATGCGGGCATAATCAGCAATTGCTGCAACATCGTTTCGTGTGAGTGGCACGGTCTCTTCCTTTCGCATCTGCATGTCAGTCATATCTTTTCAACACGCTGAAAAGTAACACAAACATTATGCACGCTTCGCCACCAAATGGCACAACAACTCAGAGCTTTGCATCGTTTGTTAACTCGATTCTTGATTAATCGCCTACTCAGAACTCAGAATCTCCTGGCTCATACAAGGAGGCAACAAGCCTCCAAGCATCATGTGACGAAATTGCTGGTACAACTCCACATCTGAGTAATGCCTTGTCGTTGGTAACAAGGTAATCAGAGTTACTGCGCTTCACAGCAGCCATCACGAGACAATCCTCAAAATCTGAATGTATCTCATAGAACTTTTCTGCCAACCAAACAGCTGACTCATCGCTACCAACAACCGTTGCAATCTTGCGAGAGTTCTCAATACACGACCATGCGAATTGCTGTGCCACCAACGCTGCTTTTGTGTCATTTTGCTCGCCCAATGCCTGCAGTTCACTTCTCATTTGCGCTCGCGCAATATGTGATAAGTTTTGAAGAACACCACTCGAATAATAGATTGAAAGTTGATGCTCATACAAAAATGAAATTAATGCGGTTGCATCACCATATCCTTTACGCGTTGGAAAGAAATAATCAAGCCAAATGCACGTATCAATGAAAAAGCTCGTAGGAGTCACGCTCATGCGAACTCCTCATCGACATATTTCTCAAGAAGCGCTTGCTCAAGCAGTTCTTTGTCGGATCGAGATAGTGGGGATGCGAGGATTTCCGAAGTCTCTAGACCGCAACATGCCAAGGCATTGACATACAAGTTTTTTGCTTCAGTAATGGGACTATCATCCAAGGAGGCGTCCTCACCTTGACTCCGAGCATGTCCTTGCGACAACAATTTCTTAATCGCCATCAACCCTTGTGTCCCGGAGGCAGCAAGCTTCCACAACGAACGCACAGCCTCAGAGGCAGTAAGCCCGATAGAAGCAAGCCCTGCATCACCTTGTTCTTTTGTTTGGACATCCATCCGAACATTGAGCTGTGTGCTGTAGGTATCTGCCATTATTTTCCCCTGGTGTATATACTGTATATACACATACTATAACACGAAATGAAGCTGGTAGGCGCTCAAAAGCCTTATCTATCTGATGGGATGTCGAATGACCGTTTTGAGTTTCTCGGGAGCAACACGACGAGCATCGCTGAGATAAATCTCGTGGTGATGGCGGGTATCGGTAATGTCGAGTCTATAGCCTTGCTCCTCCATAAACTCATGCATGAGATTGACGGTTTGTGGCTCATCATCGTATGGACCAATGTGCATGCATTGGACGCACAACCCCTCGTCAAGGGTTAAAAACCCAGCAGCCGTGAAGTCCTTCTTTTTCTTGACACTCGCCTCGTGGCGAGCCCACTCAAAGTCATCTTGCGTGACAAACTCAGGCAGACGAATGACAGAAATCCACTCAAAGAGCTCTTTGTGTGCGTAATCAACCCCCGCAATTCCCTCCTGCCACCAAAAACCCTCAAGCGGCGGCACCACATAATCAAAGTAACCCTCAATTCTGTAGTCAGTCTTTTTGGACATTTTGATGGTATAGGCAATGCCATACAGCATGTCGAGTGCTTCTTGATAGCGCCCGCTGCTATCATTGGGATCTCCTGAACCACGCACAGCAATGAAGTTCATAGAAGGCACCGTTACAATGCTTGGCTTGGCAGGCGGCATATAGAACTCTTTGTATTCTTTCTTGTAATCAAAAGCCATGGTGAGACCCCCTTGATGGAAAGCGCTTAATTACTGTCACCTGCTTTATCTGATATGAGTGGTTTTCCAAGGTTGAAGAAGGTAAAGGTTCCTTTTGCAAAAACGACATCTGCCCCATCACTCACTTCAACATCGATGAGACAAACTGTTCGTCCATTTTTTATCTCGCGTCCAACAATGTAGATAGTCGAGACGTCCTTGCAGGGCTTCAAATAATGAAAGTCACTGGACAAAGTTGTCATGGCAAGACCGTGTGAGGCAGCAACATTTCCGCCAATGGTATCTGCAACTGTAAAGAGACAGCCTCCATGAACCGTCCCATGGCTGTTGCGAAACTCATCTCGAATCTTGAGTGTACCCGTTGCATAACCTTCCTGCATACCAGTCATTTCAAGCCCCAAAAAGCGAGCAAAGCTGTTGGTGTTTCTGCGGTACTCAAGATAATCCTCACCCAATGCCACATTATCCTCCTTAACTCGATTAGCGTCTCTTCTCAAGATAGACGTTCATTCCGAGCATTTGAAGTACATGAAGAATCTTGCCAGCCTCAGCCGTCTCTTTCCCATTTTCAACCTGTGAGAGAAATGTAACGCCAACCCCAACTCGGTCTGCAAGCTCAGTCTGCGTGTAACCAAGCTCCCGTCGCCGTGCGCGTATTGCTGCTCCAATATCACCCATTGAGAAGATGTACTGCATCATAATCCTCCAACTTATGCGAACGCATAACCAAAGCTGTAGTTCCGGTTACTAATGCGAACGCATCAATTTCTCCGTGAGAAATGTTACCTTATGCGAACGCATAAATGCAAGATGTGAGTCTCGGACGTTTGCCTGTTTACAAGGGCTTATATCAAGGAATGGGGCAAAGTTCAACGAAGGCGTATCAATGCCTGACTCTATCTCACGATCGAGCAAATCAGCAAGAGTGCATAACAAAACCCGCACTAAAGCGAGCACGTGATGAGCGCAAGCGTGATTGATGTCCCGTCCAATACTCAGCCGAAGCACTAGTAGTCGAGAGTGTATACCCATAGGTAGACAGAGTCCCACGGGTGGCTCATGAGTAGATGACTCTGTATACCTATGGGTAGACAGAGTCTCACGTGACTTATCAAGATACACCGAGACTACCTGGGGTTTTATTAAATGCTCAGGATAATATGAGTAAACTCTGTATACCAGTGGGTATACAGAGTTTCTCGGACAACTCAGAAGTACGTGAGGGTGTGTACTGTGTGGTATACAGAGTTTTTCAGCCTCTGAGAGTTTTGGTAAGAAACTCTCGAAGAACTAAATGCAAAGAGTGTTGCGCTATGTTTTTCAATCAAGGCGTTTGGCTGTTTGTTCTCCTGTTGAGATGGCAAACTATCGCATGAGACAACTTGGTCGTTTGTGAGCTTATCAGCTGTCCTTCTCGCTCTCTTGCTGTTTTACGATGTGGATATAGGAATAATCACCGGGGGCGTAGTACTTCGATTTCACCTCGTAGAGCGCATCGTCTGCCTAGGTAAAGTAGTCCCATGACTTCACTTT
>JAFUCQ010000096.1 GCA_017459605.1 Atopobiaceae bacterium | reverse complement strand
TAGGTAAGTGCAGCAGCTGTAAGTACTGAGCGTGCACCTTGCTCTGCCTCTGCCGTAAGTCCTGCAGACGAGATGTATTTCACGGCACGCCGTGAAGCATCAATCTCAACCGGCAGAGTTACCAGATGGAACAACACGGAGAAGGCAAACAAAACAAGTGCCAAGTTGATAAGCCCTGTCATTCTCAAAAAGATGCCGATGAAAAACAGGATCATCCATGTATTTGATGTGATGTTCACAACCGGAACAAGGGCAGACCTAATCTTGATGGGCATGTAACCACGAGCGGTTTGTACGGCATGACCCGCCTCATGACAGGCAACTGCAGCGCTTGCAACAGAACCACCCGAAAGATTTGCATCACTCAAGTGAAGCTGATTGTCTCTGGGGTCATAAAAGTCTGTGAGCTCACCTGCGACACGCGTAATGCCCACCTCTGAGGCGCCCTCATCGCGCAGCATCCTGCGAGCTACATCTGCTCCCGTCTCTCCTGTTGAGAGCGGAACCTGCGACCAGCGAGAATACTGACTTTTGATATAGCCTTGCGTGATTGCACCTAAGGCCATAGAGATAACCATTATGAGGAGATAGCCTGTGTCGAAATAAAACATGGAGTGCTCCTAATCTCGCGCTAACTACTTCAATCACGTTGAGCGTATGAAACCATCTACTTTGTACCCACTCTCGCTCAGTTCTGACCCTTGTAGTATGACATGTCAAGTCGACAACAATTCGCCATCATCTCAAAATAGCTCGACCTTTCCGTCTTTTACGGTAAGTGCGGTATGCCCCTCGAGCAACAAATCAAGCTTGGAACCCACGAGTTCTTTTCTCCAGCCGTGATTGATGCGTGAACGACTCTTATCAACCACATATTCGAGCAGGTCTTGTCTGTTGGCGATGAGCTGAGAAGCAAGGCCGCTTTCCTCGGATATGAGGCGCAAGAGGGCATACATCAAATCAACAACACTCTCTAAGTCGGGAGTTGAGTGAGCAGCTTTTTGCGCGCGAGGATACTGATCTTGAGGAGAGCCAAGACCAAGGCCAATCGCATAGACCATGTCATGAGCATCTCTTCTCGAGATATGTTCTGTTCCTCGAATACGTTTGAGTTTCTCGATGTTTTTGGGAATCGCACGGCACAACTCAACGATGACCTCGTCTGATGCCACCCACTTTCGAGGAATGTTTCGTTTCTGTGCTGTTCTTTCGCGCCAAGCACAGAGCTCTCGAGCAATGGCAAGTTGCCGACGGGTAAGCGATCCGCTCCTTCTCAAGGACAAGTATGCCTGCTCAGGTATATGAGCAAAACGCGCAGGGTCAAGCATGGGTTGCTCTTCAGAATAGAGCCATGACAGTCTTCCTAACTTGACCAACTCATCGTGCATCATGCGATATATCTGGCACAAATAGCGCACATCGTCTGCAGCATACGCAAGCTGATCATCGTCAAGGGGTCGCTTTGACCAATCGGTAAGCGATTGGCTCTTCTCCAAATCAATGGTGAGATAGGCGTACACCAGAGCACCATAGCCCATTTGCATGCGCTTACCCAAAAAAGCTGCAGCTACCTGCGTATCAAAGATGCCAACCGGAACCACACCTAATTCATGTTCGATAACCTCGAGATCTTGTGTGCACGCATGAAACACCTTGGTGATATCTTCGTCTGCAAACAAAGCAGCCAATGGTTCTAAAGAATCGATAACCAAAGGATCTACTATGGCAACCTCATCATCAACAGCAAGCTGAATAAGACAGAGTTTGGGGTAATAGGTTTTTTCACGTAAAAACTCGGTGTCGACGGCTAAGAGTTTTTGCTGGCGCGCAAGCTCGCAAAAACGTGCTAGGTTCTCAGAATCACTGATGTACAAGACCTCGCCTCTCATCTTTCTTCCACACAAATTGGGCTAACATCGTGGTATAGATTGTACGTTGCTCAAAACGTGAAAGTTCTTGAGCAACTAGTCATAATAACCAAGAGCGCATGTTCGTGTGTGTGACGATACCTACGGTCAAGGAGTAGCTGTGCGTACGCTCATTGTGCACAATCCAAAAGCTGGTTTTGGCTCAGATGCAATTTTTGCCTTTGAGCGAGCACTCGTACACCAAGGAGATGAGTGCGTGTTTCGTTCGCTTGCCCACGAGCGAGACTCTAAAGCAGCACTTGCCGATGCAGAGAGTTTTGACTGCGTGGTTATCTCGGGTGGCGATGGCACGGTATCGAGTCTGCTCTATGCGCTCAAGTACCGCGATGTCTTGACCTGCGTTTTTCCATCAGGAACAGCCAATCTTCTCTTTGCCAGTTTGGGATGTGCAAGTGAGCCTGCTGCCATTGCTCGGGCGTGTCGATCAGGGCGCTATGCGCTGTGCGATCTTGTCGAGATGCGCTGGCAAGACAGCTCGGGTAAGCGCTACTACAAGGGCTTTTCTGTTATGGCAGGTACGGGCTTTGATGCCGAGATTATGCGGGCTGCCATCCCCAACAAGCAAGCCATGGGACAGATGTCTTACTTTGCTGCTGCCCTGACAAGCCCCAAGCCACCAGTTTATTCTTTTGACATTGAAATTGATGGTCAGCACTACCAACGAGACGCCATTAGCTGTGTAGTTTCTAACAACGCTATGATTCAGGCAGAGATTGAGATAATCCCCGATTGTCGTATGGACGACGGAGTTCTCGACCTTGCGGTTATCGAGACAGGAGAAGCAGCGCTTTTGCTCAAACCGATAGCAGCAGCAATTATGGATCGTTCGGGAAAGATTCTGGGACGTCCTCACATTGAGCATTTCTCAGGAAAGCATATCCGTGTGAGCTCATCGACGCCGTTGCCACTTGAGATTGATGGTGAGGCCATACAGGGAGACTGCTTTGGCTA
>JAFUCQ010000095.1 GCA_017459605.1 Atopobiaceae bacterium | reverse complement strand
GTTTGACCTTGTGCGGGGTTGAAGTAGAGGTCCAGGACTCAACAACCTCATTGGCATCGTTGGTGATGATGAGCTTCGCACCAGGCAGCTCAGCGCTGGTAGTAGCATCGGTCTTGGAAATGACAACCTCGGGATTCTCAGGCAATGGAGCGTCCTTGAGAATGATGGTGCCATCAGGAGCAACCTCAATCTCGCCACCCTCAACTGCGGTGGTAAGGACTTGTACTACACCGTTGTCGTCAATGAAGAACTCAATGGTGGTAGTAATCTGCTCAAATCCTTCGGGAGCATAGACCTCGACCATGCGGTAGATGCCAGGATTCAAGGTAACCTCATGAGGCTCAGCGGTGGAACGCCAGACACGTGAGAGGCCATTCTCGTCAGTGAGCATAATAACCGCGCGCTCAACCTCAACACCGCCGAGGTCAGTCTTGGCAACCTTAACGGTTGTCTCAACAGGAATCTCAGGAATCTCAGGAACCTCAGGTGCGTCTTGCATCACAACCTTCTCGGAGCCTACCAGACCGTTCTCATCAACCACAAAGTCGATGGACTCGGCAACCAGGTAGCCCTGCGGTGCCGTGAGCTCGGTCAAGGTGTACTCGCCAGGCTCAAGGGTAATCTTCCACGGCTCGCTGGTAGAGGTGTGCTGAGCAACAACATCTTCAGTACCGAGCTTGGTAACAATGAGCTTAGCTCCAGGAAGTTCCTCAGAAGTGGTGGCATCGGTCTTGGAAATCTCAACGGTCGGGTTCTCAGGAATCACTGGAATTACGGGCTCAGGTGTAGGAGCATCTTTCATTTCAACCTTGTCGCCGTCAACAAGACCGTTCTCGTCAACCTTGAAGGTAATGGTCTCTGCGACCTCATAGCCGTCAGGAGCGGTAATCTCGGTCAGGGTGTAGGTACCAGGCTCAAGCTGAACCATATGAGGCTCATCGGTCGAGGTCCAAGACTCGACGACCTTACCAGCCTCGTCCTTGATGATGAGCTCGGCGCCGGGGAGTTCCTCGGTGGTAACAGCGTCAGTCTTGGAAATCTCGACCGTGGGTGTCTCAGGCTCCTCAGGAGTCGGAGCGTCCTTCATCTCGACCTTGTCACCATCGACAAGACCGTTTTCGTCAACCTTGAAGGTGATAGTCTCTGCGACCTCATAGCCGTCGGGAGCGGTGATCTCAGTCAGGGTGTAAGTACCAGCCTCGAGCTGGACCATGTGAGGCTCATCGGTCGAGGTCCAAGACTCAACAACCTTATTGTCAGCATCCTTGATGATGAGCTGTGCACCCGGCAACTCCTTGGTGGTGACAGCATCAGTCTTAGAAATCTCGACAGTCGGATTCTCAGGCTTGGGAGCGTCCTTCATCTCGACCTTGTCGCCATCAACGAGGCCATTCTCGTCTACCACAAAGGTGATGGTCTCTGCGACCTCATAGCCGTCAGGGGCGGTAATCTCAGTCAGGGTGTAGGTGCCAGGCTCAAGCTGCGTCTTGTGGGTCTCTTCAGTGCTAACCCAAGAGTCAACGATGTCAGCCTTTTCATTCTTAATGATGAGGGTAGCACCTGGCAGCTCCTCGGTAGTGGCAGCGTCGGTCTTGGAAATCTCAACACTTGGGTTCTCGGGTGTACCAGGCTTTTCAGTAACCTCAACGGTCTGGTCGTCATCATTGATATCTTCGTGCTTGGCTATGACAGTGCCGTTGAAGCTTGCCTTCTCAAAGGCTACTGCAGCATCATCAGCCACAATATCAGCATTGATGGTAAAGCTGAGCTCTACAGTACCGTTACCAGACTTATCAGCGGTAAATGCCTTGCTCACAACTTCAGTTATAGGAGCACCATCAGACTTCTTAACCAGCTGACCCTCCATGGTGTAGGTCTTGCCAGGAGTAAGGTTGGTATAGGAAACAACGTCACTAATGGTTACCAGAGTAGGTTCATCAGCTTTGAGCTCAACGGTCTTGGCGCCATTCTCGGCAGCAGCTGAAGTCTCAATCGTGGGCTCAGTAATATTGACTGTCTGATCTTCGTCATTGAGATCTGCGTGGGTGGCGACAACTTCCTTACCATCAGAGCAGGTCTCAAATGCTACTGCAGACTGACCAGCAAGTTTGGAGGCATCGAACTCGAAGACGAGCTCAACTTCACCTTCTCCACCTTCAGCAGCAGTAAATGTGGTGCTTGCGGTAGCCACAACAGACTGGTCAGACTTCTTAACGAGTTCGCCAGACATGGTGTAGGTCTTACCTGCAATCAGATTCTTATAGACAACAACGTCTTTCACCTGAGCCTTGGGCTCGGCGACAACGTGCTTATCACCATCAGCGTTATCAGAAGCGGTGGTAGCAATCTCCGGCTCGGGAACCTCGACGGGAGCATCTTTCATCTCGACCTTGTCGCCTTCGACAAGACCATCCTCGTCAACCTTGAAGGTGATGGTCTCGGCGACCTCGTAACCGTCGGGAGCGGTGATCTCGGTCAGAGTGTAGGTGCCAGGCTCAAGCTGGACCTTGTGAGGCTCATCAGTGGAGGTCCAAGACTCTACAACCTTACCGACCTCGTCCTTGATGATGAGCTGAGCACCGGGGAGTTCCTCAGTGGTCGCTGCATCGGTCTTGGAAATCTCTACGGTTGGCTTCTCAGGCTTGGGAGCGTCCTCCATCTCGACCTTGTCACCGTCAACGAGACCATTCTCGTCTACGACGAAGGTAATGGTTTCGGCGACCTCGTAACCGTCTGGAGCGGTAATCTCAGTCAGGGTGTAGGTGCCAGGCTCGAGCTGGACCTTGTGAGGCTCGGTGGTAGATATCCAAGAAGCAACAATAACGTCATCTGAATTCTTAATGATGAGCTCAGCGCCCGGGAGTTCCTCAGTAGTCGCAGCGTCGGTCTTTGAAATCTCAACGGTAGGTACCTCAGGCTGCTCAGGCTTTGGTCCAACTTCTACCGTCTGGTCTGCATCGTTGATGTCCTCGTGAATCGCAACAACCTTGCCGTCAAAGGTGACCTTCTCGAAAGCAACGAGTGAGTCGCCAGCAACCGCATCAGCGTTGACAGTAAACGTCAGCTCAACGGTTCCGTTACCAGACTTATCAGCGGTAAATGCCTTGGAGACAACGTCGGTCATGGAAGCGCCGTCAGACTTCTTAACGAGCTTGCCCTCCATGGTGTAGGACTTGCCAGGGGTAAGGTTAGTGTACTCAACAACGTCAACGATAGTAGCAATCGTAACCTCGTCGTCCGTTAGCTCGATGGACTTCTTGCCATCAGCAGTCGCCGTTGTCTTGATCTCAGGCTCGGTAATCTCGACAGTCTGGTCAGCGTCAGAGAGATCCGCATGAGTGGCAACAACCTCATCGCCATCCTTGCAGGTCTCGAATGCGACAGCAGACTGACCCGCGAGAGCTGAGGCATCGAACTCGAAGACGAGTTCAACCTCGCCCGCACCACTTGCGTCGGCAGTAAAGGTCGTGGTAGCTGTTGCGACTACGCTCTGGTCGCTCTTCTTCACGAGCTCACCAGACATGGTGTAGGACTTGCCAGCAATGAGATTCTCGTATTTCACAACATCTTTAACCTGAGCCTTGGGCTCTGCAACAACGCTCTTGTCACCATCGGCAGCATCAGTAGCGGTGGTAGCAATTGCCGGCTCTTCGGGCGTCGGCTCTTCAGGAACCTCAACCGGAGCGTCTTCCATAACGACCTTGTCGCCGTCAACTAAGCCTTCCTCATTGACAACAAAGGTGATGGTCTCGGCCCTCTCATAGCCATCAGGAACAGTAATCTCGGTCAAAGTGTAGGTACCAGGAGCGAGCTGGACCTCATGGGGCTCTTCGCTGGAAATCCAAGATTCGACAACCTTACCGTTGGCATCGCGAATAATCAGCTCGGCTCCAGGCAGCTCCTGGCTTGTGGCAGCATCAGTCTTGGAAATCTTGACGGTGGGATTCTCTGGCTCTTCGGGAGTATGGTTATCTTCCATGACAACCTTGTCAGATCCTACAAGACCATTCTCATCCACTACAAAGCCAATAGTCTCTGCAACCTCATAGCCCTCAGGAGCAGTAATCTCGGTCAGGGTATAGGCACCAGGGGCAAGCTGAACCTCATGAGGCTCAGTTGTGCTAACCCACTGGGCAACAATGATGTCATTCTCATTCTTGATAATCAGAGTTGCACCAGGAAGCTCTTCGCTCGTGGCAGCATCAGTCTTGGAGATCTTAACAGTTGGGGTCTCAGGCTCCTCAGGAGTGGGCTCTTCAACCTCAACGGTCTGTGATACATCGTTGATGTCTTCGTGTACTGCAACAACCGTGCCATTAGTAGAAACCTGCTCAAAGGCAACAAGTTGTGTGCCCTGAAGCTCAGATGCATTGAAGGTGAAGCTCAGCTCAACGGAGCCGCTAGGCTGCTGCGCAACAAAGGTTACGGTAGCAGTAGCGCCGTCAAAGGTGCAGGCCTCGCCCGTCTCTTTGTCGTGAAGCGTACCGGAAACCGTGTACTCCTTGCCAGGGATGAGGTTACTGTAGCTAACCGTATCAATAACCGTTACCTGCTCGTTAGGAGCAAGGGTGTGATCACCGTCAGCGGCATCGGTTGCGTTTGTCTTTGCCTCGGGGAAATGAACGGTCTGATCCTCATCATTTATATCAGCGTGCGTTGCAACAACTATGCCATCTTCAGAGGCAGATTCAAATGCAACTACAGAGTCGCCGGCAAGCTCAGAGGCGTTGATGGTAAAGGTTAAGGTGACGGTACCAGCACCAGTCTCAGAAGCCGTGAATGTGGTGGACTTTTCACCACCAATTACACTGTCATCACTCTTTTTGTGGAGCTGTCCTGTCATGGTGTAGTTCCTGCCTGCAACAAGACCGGAGTATTCAACAACATCGGTAATCGTTACGACATCATCAGCCATAGCTATGTGATCGTTGGTCTCAGAATCAACAGCAGTAGTACCAATCTCAGGGACATAGACCGTCTGGTCCTCGTCATTAATGTCTGTGTGGGTGGCCACTACGTCGTCGCCATCCTTGCATGTCTCGAAGGCAACAGCGGCATCGCCTGCAAGTACGCTGGCGTCAACGGAGAACGTAAGCGTTACAACACCAGAGCCAGATTCAGAGGCGACGAAGGTCTTAGATGCAGTGGCAACAACGCTCTCGTCACTCTTCTTAACAAGCTGACCCTCCATGGTGTAGGTCTTGCCAGGCTTGAGGTTCTGATAAACAACGTCGTCCTTCACAACAACCGTGCCTGTGTTGTCAAGATACTTGTCTCCGTCAACCTCATCGGTTGCGGTCGTGGCAATTTCAGGCTCTTCTGGCTTCTCATAGGTATTGGTAATGGTGCCAGCATTGTATGCATCGGTAATCTCATTGCCATCAATCTTGGCGATGAGCTCTTCAGCGCCGGTCTCAACAACAACGGTGAAAGCAATCGTCTCATCGCTGAAGCTGATGTCAGCGTAATCTGCATCAGTCAGACCGTTATGTGCAGGCCTGTTCTGAAGCTCAGTAATCTTAAACTCATAAGTGCCGGCCTTGGTGAACTGAATCTTGAACGGAGTGCGCAAAGCACCGTCTGTTCCTGTCCACTTAGCGCCTTCGGTGATTTGTGCTCCGTCAGCAGGATTGGTAACGGACTCAAGTCTAAGCTCAAACTGTTTGTCAAGAAGGGCGGGAGCATCGGTGCCTGCGAGAACCTTCTTGAGCTGAACTTCAATCTCAGTTGCACCAGGAACCTTGCGGGTGACAACACCGCGCTCACTGATGGTATCGAGTGTGCCGTTGTGCTCTGCAACTACCTGATTGTCGAGAAGGAGCTCAGCCTTAATGTCATAGGTTCCTTCACTTACCTTGCGGTCGAAGGAAATGGTGACTGAGCCCTCGGTCTTGCCAGAGACAGTCTCGGACTTCTGGCGTACCTGCTCGCCATCCTTGTAAGCGGTTGCACGAACGGTGTACCTCTTAGAGGGATCGAGGTTCTTGAACTCAATGGTGTCTGAAAGAACAACACCCTCGGCGTCATTGGCAGCAAGCTCGTAAGTAGCGGGCTGCTCGACCGTGGCAGCGTTGTCAGCGAGTTTAGCCGTGGTGTTGGTAATCTCAGGCTGATAGGTCTTTACGTTAGAAGCAACAAACTCATAGGCATTGTCGCCCACCTTGGTAACCTCACCAGGCTGGAAGCCCTCACCGGTGAATGAGACCTCTTCAAGAGTGTAATTAATGAGTGTGGTTTCGTCGCTTTGATACTTGGGCAGGTTCTTGAAGGTATAGGTCCAGTTGTGAGACGGCAAAACGGTTGCAACTTGACCAGCAACATTCTTGCCATCTGCCTTGACCTGGAAGCGCACTGATGCACCTTCAGGAGCAGAGACCTCAGTGGTGCCGTCGCCGTCAACCCATTTCTTAGTAACAGTGATGTTCACAAACTCACGAACATCAACGGTCTGAGCCTCATCGGTGATGTCCTCGTGGACTGCGACAACTTGTCCGTTATACGTAACTTTCTCAAAGGCAACAACTTCTTTGCCACCGAGAGCGCTTGCATCAAAGGTGAACTCAAGGTCAATGGAGCCATTGGACTGAGCGGCAGTAAAGGTCTTCGAAGCAGTGACCTCCTTGCCATCAATCACAAGAGGACCACCATCTGAACCGTTGTCATTCTTCACGTGCAGTGTTCCGGATACGGTGTATGTCTTACCAACAACAAGATTGCTGTAGGTAACTTTGTCAACTACGGTAACAACAGTGGGATCAACGGTTTTATCGCCATCAGCCTTATCAGTTGCGTTTGTACGGGCCTCAGGGAAGTACACCGTCTGTCCCTCATCCGTGAGATCAGCGTGGGTTGCAACGGTATCTTCGCCCTGCTTGCAGGTCTCGAAAGCGACAACGGAGTCGTTTGCGAGTTCGCGAGCATCAATGGTGAACGTGAGCTCAACGCTTCCGTTGGCAGACTCAGGCGTGAACTTAACAGACTCTTCACGACCAACGGCACTGCCATCGCTCTTCTTGTGGAGCTGACCTGTCATGGTGTATTCAACACCAGGAGTGAGATTCTCATAGCTTACAACGTCTTTAATGGTGACCTTATCGTCAGCCATCGCAATGTGATCGTTGGTCTCAGAGTCTGTAGCGGTGGTGCCAATCTTGGCCTCTTTGACATCAATCATGCGAACCTTAGCAGGCTCACCACTCACAACTTCAGACTGCTTCACGGTGCCGCCAGCAGCGATAAGCTGATAGCTGGAGTCTTGAGGCGCATAGTACTTAACCTCAAGGCTGGAAGGAACAGACGTATTGCTCTTGCCGTAAGCAACAAGGTTCTTTCCTGCTTGGTTCACTTTAGCGTTGCTAGAGAGCCTGCCAGCATCAACAGCAGCACCATACTGTTGATTACCTGAAGTTGCTGAGCTGTAATCCGTGAAGTAATTTACAGCAATGGCAGTGGCCAACTGAGCTTCATAATCAGAAAGTCCAGAAACGATTCCCGTGGCATTTGAGCCATAGCCAGCATAGAGTACGCGTGCGATAGCCGCAGCGATATCCGTGTTGGGATAGACACGGCGAGAATCAAGCTGATTCACAGCAGAGGCGTTTGTCTCGTTGTAAGCAACACCCCGCGTAGTGGGATTATTCTTAGAGAGCTGCAAGCAATAGGCAGCGATGGAGCCGTTGTCAGCATGAATCCACTGCAAAGCGTCTGTGTTGCCTGTTGCAGTCACGGTCCCCTTTGGCAAAACAGACTCAGCAACAGTTTCCTTGTTCATTGCAGTAACGGTGAAGGAGACATCTGCAGCCTTCTGATACCCAGCAGGTACTGAAACCTCGCGCAGGATGTATTTACCTACCGAAAGCTCAAACTCCTGAGCCGTTCCGTTGGAAGTGAACTCCTTAACAATCTTGTTATCAGGGTCAGTAAGGATTTGAAGACCTGCTCCAGAGACGTACTCGCCACTGGGGTTAATCTTCTCGATGATAACCTTGCCGTTTTCGTTAACTGGAACTTCTGGCTCATTCGGCTTCGTGGTGTTAGCAAACTCAACAGTGCCTGCCTCTGCTTTGAGGATGGTTGCCTGGGTAGAGGTGGTGGCCACAAGCTGAGCGTTCACCTGTACGTTAGAGCTAGTGGAGCCGCCCCAGAAGATAGCGCCGATGAATGACTGGCCATAACGCTGACCAACAGTGTTGTCTTTGGGGACGTAGAGGTTCAGGTTGTAGCCAGCAGGAACATCCTTGCCGCCGCCGCTCACGGCATAGCGCCACAGTTTCCATGCGGTCTGGTCGTTACCAAGATAGTTAGTAGAGCCAGCAGCTTTTTCATTGGTGCCAGCGTGTGCATAGGCAAAGACTGCCCTTTGAGTTGACTCATAAGAAGCGTTGTCGCCATTGGCGTTTGTGGGATAGCCGTTATAGATAATCTTTTTAAGAGCAGCCTCTGCATCATAGCCAGAAGGAACGGTGTTGTCATTGAGATAGCCTGTTGCTATATCAGATCCAAGCTGCTGTGATGCACGGCTGGTGTTCCAGCTCAGCTGCTCGGCGAGCAGATCTGCGCTCAGAGGACGACCGACGCGCTGTGGGAAATCTTTTGCAACAGCATTGAGACCTCTGTTGAGGCAGTAGACGTTTTCGGTGAGGTTGCCAAAGCTGACTGACTTTGCACCAAGGTGGTTGCCACTGTGGTTGGTGTATGCAAAGGTCTCCCAGTTAGCTGCAATACCAGATGCACCGGAGGAGTTAGTGGTTGCGTTCACGTCAAACTGCTGATTTGCAATGGTGTAGCCATTCTTAGCGGCTTTGAGGGTGTAGGTCTCACCACTTCTGAGGCGAAGGGTGACGCCACCGTTATCAGAGCGCCACTTGTAAAGCTCAGCACCATTAGAGCGAACGACGGTAACCTGAGCACCACTTACAACGTTGCCTTTTGCATCTACAACAATGGGGCCGTTAAGACGGACGTCTACGTTTTGACCCCAATCCTCGGGATGAAGATTCGTGAAGCTTGCTGGGAAGTCAGCAGCCTCAGTTGTGGCGGAAGAGCCGCCAGCAGCCTCACTCGTAACCGTTACGGTAACTTTCTTGTCGGGGGTAGCGTCGTAGACAATGCCCTCCTGGAAGTCGTTAACCTCACGGACAACATAGTTATAGGTGCCAGCTGTGTTGTAGCTCAGCTCATCAAAGGTAGCTACACCGTTGCTGTTGTTAGTAACAGTCTGAATAGGAG
Source organism: Atopobiaceae bacterium (assembly GCA_017459605.1). Classification (GTDB taxonomy): domain Bacteria; phylum Actinomycetota; class Coriobacteriia; order Coriobacteriales; family Atopobiaceae; genus RGIG4373. The sequence goes on along the minus strand of JAFUCQ010000095.1, from coordinate 18,804 downwards.
CACCGGTTGGGTTGCCCTCAGCGTCAGCTGCAAAAAGCTGGAAGCTAAAGCGCTTGTCTGCGGGCTCTTTGCCATCAAGTGTCTTAGTAATAGAGATTTGACCACGAGCGGGCTCTATTGTTGGCTCGGGATCTGGTGTTGGTGTTACAGGATCTTCTCCACCCGTAATGACAGTTTGATACTTGCTCACTGTTGGAGTGAAGTAATAAATAGTCCAAGAAGATGAAACCTGAATCGACGTGTCCAGGCCTACAGCAATAAGCTTACGCGCCATTTCAATACCCTCAGCAGAAGCCCAGAAATAAAGGGTATTGGGACTATCGCTCATGAGAATCTTGCCAAACTCTCGACCATCACCCAGGCGGTGTGAGTAGTCCGTAAAGTACTGAACCGCAAGCGCAGTTGCCTTGTGGAAGTTATCATCATCCAGCTGAGCGGTACTGTTCAGACCAAGCGCGTCTGAACCATAGCCAGCATAGAGAACGCGCGCCAAGGCATCCTCAAGCTGAGTTCCCGTGAGGTATGGATGAGCAGGCGTATACTGCGATGCTGAAATCTGATTGTAGGCAAGACCACCTACCGGTGGCTGATCTTTACCCTGTTCAACGCAATACGCAGGACCTGAATTACCATCTATGCTAATACGCTGACGGACTTGTTCCATATATGCATACGGTTCTGGCACACCATACACCGTGACCGATGTACCTGCAGCAAATGCAGGAGCATTAAGTGCCGCTAAGCCCAAAAGCATTGCAGTCACAAGAGCAAACATTGTTGCAAGTAATCTGCTGCTTTTTCTCGCTTTTTCCATCTTCTTTCCTTTCCACTTCCCCGAAACCGAGAGAGCTCGTTTATGCAACCAATCGAAGGGACTTTTTCTATCTCAACTCAAAAACTTACGTTTATGAGGCATTTCCAAACTTGATTTATTCACGCGTCAAGCAGAAAAGCCACGTAATAGACGACGGCCGGCCACGTGACAGGCGCTTGCATAAAAGCTCGTAACGTGCGCATTTAGCCTGCCAACTATAAGCACTCATCTCATCACCTAGCCTTTCTGCTACATACAAAGCTTTCAAGATATATACAGCTCTTTGCAGCGAAGAAAGCTGTATATAATACCTACCTTAAAACTTAATGGTAGTGAGTCTCAGATATTCTATAGCAAACATGAGCTTTGAACAGCGGTAATTTTGTTAACTTATTCCTAATTTAAAGCCTGTTTTTTTAAGTTCATAAAACCTATTCCTGCTCACTTAATTATGCATTTAACCTTTATATATATTTAAGTTGAACTTTTGTAAGTAATATGTTGTTTGCTCACTAGCATATCAAAAGGTGAAACTATAAATTCTCCATATTGATTAAATGATTTGCCGCTTCAAAGGCACTCAAAGCACGCAAAAAATACAGGACCAGCCCAAAATATGAGCTAGCCCTGTCCATTCAATAATCTCTCCCAGAGTAAACTCTGGGAGATTTTAAGCACTAAAGCTTAAAGTTTAATCTCGATAGACACACCTGCAGGCAAGTCAAGACGCTGCAATGAGTCAATGGTAGAACTCGACGGATCATAAATATCGATAAGGCGCTTATGGGTAAGCATCTCATACTCCTCGCGAGAGTCCTTGTCCTTGTGCGGCGAGCGGATTACGCAGTAAAGATTGCGCTCGGTGGGCAGAGGAATAGGACCAGAGACGCGAGCACCAGTCTTTTGGGCAGTGTCCACAATCAACTTTGAGGACTGGTCGACAATCTCATGATCGTAGCCCTTGAGGCGAATCCTAATCTTTTGGTTTGCCACGATATACCTCCAAAACGGTGTGTATCACACGATACATGCCGAACATTCCTAGCTAATCATTCCTGCCTTGCTGACAATCTCATCTGCAACAGCCTTGGGTACCGGCTCGTAGGATGAAAACTGCATGGTGTAGCTTGCACGACCTTGTGTCTGTGAACGAAGGTCTGTTGCATAGCCAAACATCTCACCAAGGGGCACCTTTGCACGGATGATCTTGGCGTTAGAGCGATCTTCCATGCCCTCAATCTTGCCGCGACGGCTGGAGAGATTGCCCATGACATCGCCCATATACTGCTCTGGCGTCTCAACAACAACGTCTTCCATGGGCTCAAGAAGAACTGGATTGGATTTCTTGAGAGCCTCTTTGATTGCCATAGAGCCTGCAATCTTAAATGCTGCCTCGGAGGAGTCGACCTCGTGATATGAGCCATCAATCAGGGTAACCTTGACGTCGACAACGGGGTAACCCGCAATAACACCACTCTCGAGCGCCTCTTGGATACCCTTATCAATTGAGGGGATGTACTCCTTGGGAACCACGCCACCAACAATAGCGTTTACAAACTCATAGCCAGTTCCGGGCTCTTGCGGCTCCATGTCGATGACTGCGTGACCATACTGACCACGACCACCAGACTGGCGTACGAACTTGCCCTCGGCATGCTCAACAGCCTTGCCAGCAGTCTCACGATAAGCAACCTGCGGCTTACCAACGTTGCAGTCAACCTTGAACTCGCGGCGCAGACGATCAACGATAATCTCGAGGTGAAGCTCACCCATGCCAGCAATGATGGTCTGACCCGTCTCGGTGTCTGTGTGTACCTTGAAGGTAGGGTCTTCTTCGGCGAGCTTGGCCAAGCCAACGCTCATCTTGTCCTGCTCGGCCTTGGTCTTTGGCTCAACAGCAACGTCAATGACGGGCTCTGCGAAGTCAATTGACTCAAGAATGATGGGATTGCGCTCATCACAGAGGGTGTCACCAGTTGTGGTGTTCTTGAAGCCAACACACGCAACGATGTCACCTGCAGAGCAACCCTCGCGGTCTACGCGGTCATTCGCATTCATCTCAAGGATGCGACCAAGACGCTCTTTGCTTCCCTTAACCGAGTTATAGACATGAGAACCTGCCTCAGCGTGACCTGAGTACACACGGAAGTAGGTAAGCTTGCCCACGTAGGGATCAGTCATAATCTTGAAAGCCAAAGCGCTGAACGGCTCTTTGGGGTCTGCCTTGCGGGTAAGCTCCTCGTGCTTTTTGGGGCTCTCACCAATGATGTCAGGAACATCAAGCGGGCTGGGAAGATAATCAACAACTGCGTCGAGCAGCTCTTGTATGCCCTTGTTCTTGTAAGCAGAGCCTACGAGTACCGGGTTGAGCTCATTTGCAATGGTGCCTTTGCGGATTGCGTCCTTGAGAATCTCAACGGGGATGTCCTCTCCCTCGAGAGCTGCCTCCATGAGCTCGTCCGAATAGTTACATGCAGCGTCAATCAGCTCTTCGCGCTTCTCTGCAACAATGTCTGCAAAGTCATCGGGGATGGCATCGAGTTTCTCAGGGTAAATCATGCCCTTTGAATCCTCTTTGAAGTCCCATGCCTCAAGGGTCACCAAGTCAATGAGTCCCCAGAAGTTGGCCTCAGAGCCCATAGGAATCTGGATAGCAACTGCATTGGAGTTGAGACGCTCTTTCATCGTCTCAATGGCGTTCCAGAAGTCTGCGCCAATGCGGTCATACTTGTTGATAAAGGCAATGCGCGGAACATTGTAGTTGGTTGCTTGACGCCACACCGTCTCAGACTGGGGCTGAACGCCGGCAACGGCATCGAATACGGCAACTGCACCGTCGAGGACGCGCAGGCAGCGCTCTACCTCAGCGGTAAAGTCTACGTGGCCCGGGGTGTCAATAATTTGAATGACGTTGTTGCCCCAGAAGCAGGTGGTAGCAGCACTGGTAATGGTAACGCCACGCTCTTGCTCTTGAGCCATCCAGTCCATGGTGGCAGCACCATCATGAACCTCGCCAATCTTGTGGGTCTTACCCGTGTAATAAAGAATGCGCTCGGTGGTCGTCGTTTTACCGGCATCGATGTGGGCCATGATGCCAATGTTACGAAGATCTTTGAGCTCGTATTTGGTCTGTGCCATGTTGTCTATTACTCCTCAGATCTTCTAATAACGATAGTGTGCAAATGCCCTGTTGGACTCTGCCATCTTGTACAGGTCTTCACGACGCTTTACCGAAGCGCCAACACCATTGGAGGCATCGATAATCTCGTTGGCGAGACGCTCGGCCATGGTCTTCTCTTTACGATCACGGCTGAAGTTGACAATCCAACGAATTGCGAGTGTGGTTGCGCGACGGGAGTTAACCTCCATAGGCACCTGATAGGTGGCACCACCAACACGCTTGGGCTTAACCTCAAGGGTAGGACGTACGTTGTCCATAGCCTTCTTGAATACTGACAAAGCATCCTCGCCAGACTTCTCTTTGACGATATCAAAGGCGCCATAGACGATGCGCTCTGCGGTTGATTTTTTACCGTGAAGCAGGACTTTGTTGATGAGCTGCGTCACGAGACGATTGTTATATACGGCGTCCGGCATAACTTCGCGGCGGACTGCGGCAGTACGACGAGACATGTCATCTCTCCTTCAGGAAAAAGCGCACCTCATTGCTGTGCGCAAACGGCTAATCGATTAGTCCTGGTCCTTCTTGGCACCATAGCGAGAACGCGACTGCTTGCGGTTTTGCACTGCTGCGCAGTCAAAGGCACCACGGATGATCTTGTAGCGGACACCAGGAAGGTCACGAACACGACCGCCACGGATAAGGACAATCGAGTGCTCCTGAAGGTTGTGACCCTCACCCGGGATATAAGCCGTAACCTCAATGCCGTTCACGAGGCGCACACGAGCGACCTTACGAAGAGCTGAGTTAGGCTTTTTGGGTGTGGTGGTGTAAACGCGTGTGCACACACCGCGCTTCTGGGGATTGCGCTGGAGGGCCGGGTTTTTGGACTTAGCCTTTTGAGTTTTACGACCCTGTCGTACGAGCTGGTTAATGGTTGGCAAAGCTCTACTCCTTCTAACTCTCTTTACAACGTTACAAAGGCGACGCAGCACGACATCGCCCAGAATTGGCGCAAGAAGTAACAATAGTTTGTGTTTTCCTACTTGTCAACACGCCACGTAGCCGGGCGTATCCATCATCAAGAAACCATCACACGTGATGGCTGAGCGAGCAAGGCTTTACTTGCTTTTGGGGGGACGTCCCCTGCGCTTTGGACGAAGTGCCTCAGGACCTTGGGTCTTCCACTCACCACACCAACGGAAAAACGCACTTCTACTTGTAATACCGTTGTCTTTCATAGACTGTTCAACGGTTTTTCCATTTTCGAGGTGGTCTTTTACCGCTGCAAGTTTTTGCTCATAGGTGTAGTTGTTACGAAGCTCTTTTGTCCTTGACACTTCAGTTCTCCAATAGACGCCCGACTACAAATACAAAGCTCATCTAACAGCCTATAGCTCCCACCACTGTTGTCTGATGGTACTAATTCTAATGTATTTACGAGTCAGTTCACCCAAAACTCAACAACTGGGAAAAGTGTCAAAAAATGTGACACGACATTTGTTGGTGTACCTCAGAATCCCTCATACACGTGAGTTGCAGTGCCCTATACACAACGTGGTCCCGGTATCAATACACCGAGACCACGTATGGCATGAACTATGTTGAAATACTCAGAGAGTTGGTGCCTCAGAAATGAAGCCTACGCTCCATTCCACCGGCTTATTCGTCTGAGTCATCCTCCTCTTCAGCTGCCTCCTTGAGCACCATCTCAGTGAGAACATCACCAAGAGAGTTGTAGTCTTCATTGATGACTTGCGACGTATCCAAATTGGATGAATCACTGCCGCCAATGAGCTCGTCATCTCCATAGCTATGGGTTGACGGAGCTGCTGTGCCCAGCATGATATTGCTATCAGCATCTGGCGAGAACACCATGTTGAGCAGCTGAGACAGATCGGAATCGTCTGCAACATCATCGTCGGGCTCGAGAATGTAGAGCAAGCCGCGAGCCTCGAGACCCTCATTGAGCTCTTCAATCGCGCGAGAACCAATACCATCAATGCGCAGAAGGTCATCTTCGGTCTTGCCGATAAGATCGCCCACGGTCTCGATGCCAACCTCGGAGAACTTGTTGGTCCAGCGCTGTGAAACGCCCAGGTCGTCAAAGAGATAGAGCTTGGCATCCTCACTCGAGAGTGTGCGCCCATTCTTTGAGTAAACCCCACCGTAGCTGTACTCATCGCCAACCCAGTCGAGCTGTGTGGGCATCTGATCTTCGATGTCCTTGAGGGTGTCGGGCGCCCACTCAGGAAGCGCACGACCACTCACGGGGTTGTAGTTCTCAGAAATAACCTCACCACGATAGGTCACGTCAATGTTTTGATAGATGGGAAGACCCGTTCCGGCAGGAATCTGCTTGCCCATAATGACGTTGGACTTGAGGTCCATGAGGCGGTCAACCTCACCCTTGATGGCAGCCTCGGTCAGAACGCCGGCAGTACGGATAAACGACGCGCTCGAGAGCCATGAATCAATGGAGCTTGCAACCTTGAGCGTACCCAAGATGGCGGGCTCTGCCTCAGGAGGTGTGCCACCAGCAAGAGTAATCTCGTTGACTGCATCAGCAAACTCATAACGATCAACGTACTGACCAAGCAGATAACGCGAGCTGCCCGGATTGGTAATCTGAACGCGCCTGAGCATCTGGCGAGCAATAACCTCGATGTGTTTGTCGTTGAGCTCGACGCCCTGCGAGGTGTAAACATCTTTGACAGACTGCACAAAGACATGCATGGTCTCTTCGATACCTGTCAGGCGCCGCAGGCTCCTAAAGTTAACAAAGCCCTTGGTGATTTGGTCGCCAGCACGCACCTCAACACCGTCTTCGATGCCCGGCATAAAGCTGACCGACGCAGGGGCGCGTGTCTCGGAAAGAATACGGCTGTGGTCATCGGTATCGAGAATACGGATAATCCACTCGTTTTGCTCGGTTGTAATCTGGAGCAGACCGTTGAAGGGTGCGAGCTCTGCCTCACGACCGAGAATCTTTTCGTTAACGTTGCCAACGACGTCGAACATACGACCAACCGTAGGAAGACCCTGCGTGATGTCGTCTGCGCCTGCAACGCCGCCGGAGTGAATCGTACGCATGGTCAGCTGCGTTCCCGGCTCACCGATGGACTGTGCGGCGATGATGCCTACAGCGGTTCCGATGTTGACCGGGCGCCTCGTTGAGAGGTCCCAACCATAGCAGCACTGGCATACGCCATACTTGGAGCGGCAAGTCAACAGTGCCCTGAGCTCAATCTTCTTAATGCCTGCATCTGCAAGCTTTCTCAAATCGTCCTCAGAAGTGATGTAGTCGCCTGCGTCAAAGAGGAGCTCTCCCGTAGTGGGGTCTGCTACTGCATTTAGCAGGCAGCGACCAACGAGATCGGAGTTCAGACGTCCCTCATCACCTGGCAAGAACACGCCATAGGTAACGCCTTCACTCGTACCACAATCTCGATCGCGCACGATAACATCTTGAGCAACGTCAACAAGACGCCTGGTGAGATAACCTGAGTCTGAGGTGTGGCTTGCCGTATCGACGAGGCCCTTACGAGCGCCATAGGTTGAGATGAAGTACTCCAGTGGCTCCAAGCCCTCGCGGAAGTTTGCCTTAATGGGCAGGTCGATGGTATCACCAGACATGTCAGCCATGAGGCCACGCATACCGGCGAGCTGCCTCAGCTGTGTCTTTGAGCCTCGAGCACCCGAGTCTGCCATCATGTAGATGGGGTTGTCCTCAGCAAAGCCATCAAGCATCTTGGCGCCGAGTGTCTCGGTGCAGTTGTTCCACGCATCAACAACCTCTTTGTGGCGTTCTGCCTCAGAAAGGAAGCCGTCTTCGTAGTTCTCATTGATCTGGTCGACGTCACTTTGGGTGCGGTCGAGCAGCTCTTCCTTCTCGCCAGGAATGGCAGCATCCCATACCGACACGGTAAGACCTGCGCGCGTTGCATAGTGAAAGCCTGCGTACTTGATGGCGTCGAGAATGGGAGCCACGCGTGCCAGCGGATAGCGGTCGCAGCAGTCATTCACAAGCCTGCTCATGTCCTTTTTGACCATCTTATAGTTGATGAACGGATAGTCATCGGGCAAGCACTGGCGATTAAAGACGATACGACCAGCTGTGGTCTCAATGCGAACCGACGTATCGGTTACATCATAGTCAACCGTCTCGAGACTCTTCTTTTCCTTGCCATTGGAGTCCGTGTGAACATGCTCTTCGATGACACGGAAAATCTTGCGTCCGTCTTCACTCGTATAGTTAGCGTCTGCTGCATTTACTCGCACGGATACCTTTGCCTGAATGTCGAGAGGAATACGTGCGTCATAAGCATTGATGCAGTCATCAATGCTCGAGAATTTCATGCCCTCGCCGGGGACATCTGACTTCTCGGTGGTAAGGAAGTACACACCGAAAATCATGTCCTGAGACGGAACGGTGAGCACCTTGCCTGATGCAGGCGAGCGCAGGTTGTTACTTGAGAGCATGAGTACGCGAGCCTCAGCCTGAGCCTCGTTGGAAAGCGGCACATGCACTGACATCTGGTCGCCGTCAAAGTCTGCGTTAAAGGGAGCACAGACCAGCGGGTGCAGGTGGATTGCCTTGCCCTCAACCAAAACGGGCTCAAATGCCTGAATGGACAGACGGTGCAGGGTCGGTGCTCGGTTGAGCAAGACGAGACGGTCTTCGATGACCTCTTCAAGAACGTCCCACACAAAGTCTGCCGAGCGCTCGATAGCACGCTTTGCGCTCCGAATGTTGTCAACCTTGTCGAGCTCAACCAAGCGACGCATGACAAAGGGCTTAAACAACTCAAGAGCCATAGCGCTTGGAAGTCCGCACTGGTGGAGCTTGAGCTGCGGGTCTACAACGATGACTGAGCGGCCTGAGTAGTCAACACGCTTGCCGAGCAGGTTTTGACGGAAGCGCCCCTGTTTGCCCTTGAGGGCCTCGGCAAGACTCTTGAGCGGACGGCCACCACGACCCGTGACAGGACGACCACGGCGTCCGTTGTCAAACAGAGCGTCAACCGCCTCCTGCAACATGCGCTTCTCGTTATTGACGATGATGTCGGGGGCATCCAAATCAAGCAAGCGCTTGAGTCGGTTATTACGGTTGATGACACGACGATACAGGTCATTGAGGTCAGACGCAGCGAAGCGACCACCCTCGAGCAAGACCATGGGACGCAGGTCGGGTGGGATAACCGGAATGACATCCAGAATCATGTTGGCAGGATCGTTGTCGCCCTCGAGGAAGGAGTCAACAACCTCAAGACGTTTGACTGCCTTGTCACGACGCTGCTTCTGGCCCTTTTCGTCGGCAATAATCTCGCGAAGCTCAGCTGCAATTTTCTCAAGGTCGAGGGCAGAAAGAAGATCGCGTACTGCCTCTGCACCCATACCGCCCTTGAAATACATCTTGTAGTGAGCCTGCATCTCTTGGAACAGCGTCTCATCAGAGATAAGCTCTCTTTCCTCAAGCTGCATGAACTTCTCAAATGCATCACGGGCGAGCGTTTTGAGCTCTTCGTATTCTTCCTCGAGGTCTGCAATTCCCATGCGGACCTCATCCTCACTCAAGGCTTCGCCCTCGGAAAACTCGTCTCCCTCAGTTGCCATACCCTGCTCGCGCAGAAGGGCAATCTGGCGATCGCGCTCAGCGTCGAGCTGCTCAATATCTGCAGCAAGCTCTTCACGAAGGTCTGCGGCATCAGCCTCACGTGCCTCAGTATCAACATGAGTCACGATATAGCTTGCAAAATAGAGCACCTTTTCAAGATCCTTGCTCTTGATGTCGAGCAAACGAGCAAGGGGGAAGGACGTGGGGCTCTTGAAGTACCAGATGTGGCTCACCGGTGCTGCAAGCTCAATGTGGCCCATGCGCTCGCGACGAACCTTTGCACTGGTTACCTCAACACCGCAGCGCTCGCAGGTGATGTTCTTAAAACGAATACCCTTGTACTTGCCGCAGGAGCACTCCCAATCCTTGGCAGGACCAAAAATCTTTTCGCAGAACAAACCATCTTTCTCGGGTTTTTGTGTACGGTAGTTGATGGTCTCTGGCTTTTTGACTTCTCCTTTTGACCAGCTACGAATGCGGTCAGCGGAAGCAAGAGAGATTTTAATGGCATCAAAGTCTGTAGTTTCGAAATCTGCCATGTGTTACTCCTCCCCGTTCTCAAGATCGCCGATGAGCATGTCGACCTCTTCTAAATCATTCTCATCAGAAGAGACACCGAGCAAATCGTCTGCTTGATTGTCGAACGGACTTTCTTCTACCTGCTGCTCAGTGGTCTCGGAAGACGGTGTTGTATCAGCCGTCTCCGAGATGGGTGCGATGTCGAGCGCAAGAGAACGGATTTCTTTCACAAGTACCTTGAAGGATTCAGGAATGCCTGCAGACGGTACGTTTTCGCCCTTAACGATGGACTCATAGGTCTTCACGCGGCCATTGGTATCGTCAGACTTAACCGTAAGGATTTCCTGCAAGACGTTTGCCGCTCCATACGCATAGAGCGCCCAAACTTCCATCTCTCCAAAGCGCTGGCCACCAAACTGAGCCTTGCCACCAAGCGGCTGCTGGGTAACGAGGGAGTATGGACCGGTTGAGCGGGCGTGAATCTTGTCGTCAACCATGTGGCCAAGCTTTAAGATGTAGCTTGTTCCTACGGTAATCTCATCGCGGAAGGGCTCACCCGTGCGGCCATCATAAAGCTTGAGTTTACCCATCTCATTGACCTGTGGGACAAACTCCTCACGCATGTGCTCGCCATAAGTCTCGCGCGCACGGTTCATCAAGTTTTTGTTAGCCCTGCGCTGAGCCTCAAAGACCTGCTCATCAGTGGCGCCCTCAAAGACAGGGGTTGCTACGTGCATCGGGCCTTCGATGTAGGTTTGCGAATCCGCGTCTTCCAAATCCCAGCCTGCAGAGGCAGCCCAACCAAGGTGGGTCTCCATGAGCTGACCCACATTCATACGAGAAGGAACACCGAGCGGGTCGAGCAAGACATCAACGGGAGTACCGTCTGCCATGTAAGGCATATCCTCAACAGGAAGAATCTTACAGACAACGCCCTTGTTGCCGTGACGACCACTGACCTTGTCGCCCTCTTGGATTTTGCGGCGCTGTGCTACAAACACGCGAATGAGCTCGGTTACTCCTGGTGGCAAATCATCGCCGTCGGCGCGGCTAAAGCGCACAACGTCGACCACGCGACCATAGGCACCGTGAGGCATCTTGAGTGAGGTATCGCGCACGTCATGGGCCTTGGCGCCAAAGATAGCGCGCAGCAAGCGCTCTTCTGCCGTGAGAGCACTCTCGCCCTTTGGTGTAACCTTACCAACCAGAATATCGCCAGGTCCAACCTCGGCACCAATGTGAATGATGCCGTCTTCATCGAGGTTTGCCAGCTGATCGTCGGAGACGTTGGGTACCTCGCGTGTAATCTCTTCAAGACCAAGCTTGGTGTCGCGAGCATCAATCTCGTGACGGGAGATGTTTACCGATGTCAGCAAGTCTTCCTGCACCACACGCTCAGACAGAACGATACCATCCTCGTAGTTGTAGCCTTCCCACGGCATGTAAGCCACGACAAGGTTAGCTCCCAAGGCAAGCTCACCGTTATCAACAGACGAACCATCTGCCAAGGGCTGACCCACCTCAACCGTATCACCAACTTGGACAATCGGTCGGTGATTGATGCAGGTAGCCTGATTGGAGCGCTGATACTTGGGCAAATCGTAGCTTTCCTCGCCATCGTCAGTTGAGACGATAACGCGTGAGGCATCTACGTATGAAACGGTGCCCGCGTGCTCGGCGACTAGCAACTCGCCAGAATCGTAGGCAGCACGTGCCTCCATACCCGTTCCAACAAAGGGAGCCTGTGTACGGATGAGCGGCACAGCTTGGCGCTGCATGTTCGCACCCATGAGGGTACGCTTGGCGTCGTCATGCTCGAGGAAGGGAATGAGCGTTGCTGCAACCGACAGCATCTGGCGCGGCGACACATCCATGAGGTCAACTTTGTCAACCTCAACCTCAGCAGGAGCACCAAATGAACCGTCGAAGTCGCGAGTACGTGCAACAACACGGGAAGCCTTCTTGAGGGTTCCCTTTGAATCGATGGTCATAAACTCGCGCGTCTTGGAATCAACGGGGGTATTTGCCGGAGCAATGTTGTGATTCTCTTCTTCGTCGGCAGTCATCCACACAACGTTATCAGTCACCTTGCCGTCTTTGACCTCAACGTAGGGCGACTCGATAAAGCCATACTCATTCACACGTGCATACAGTGACAGCGAGCCGATAAGGCCGATGTTGGGGCCTTCGGGAGTCTCGATGGGGCACATGCGCGAATAGTGTGAGTTGTGAACGTCACGCACCGCAGTAGGAACGTTGGTACGACGGCTTGAGCCAGACTTGTGACCTGCCAAACCGCCCGGTCCGAGTGCCGAAAGACGACGCTTGTTGGTAAGGCCAGCAAGCGGGTTTGTCTGATCCATGAACTGCGACAGCTGAGAAGATCCGAAGAACTCCTTGATAGCAGCCACAATGGGACGAATGTTGATGAGCGACTGTGGTGTGATTTCATCGACATCCTGAGAAGCCATGCGCTCGCGAACCACACGCTCCATGCGGCTCATGCCAATACGGAACTGATTGGCAACAAGCTCGCCTACAGTGCGAATACGGCGGTTGCCAAAGTGGTCGATATCGTCGGTCTTCTTCGTGGGGTCTCCTTCATGGAGAGCCAACAGATAGCGAAGTGCCGAGACGATGTCCTCCTCAACCAGAACACTGGTTGTGGGATCAACATCAAGACCGAGCTTCTTGTTAATCTTGTAGCGACCAACCTTGGCAAGATCATAGCGCTGGGGGCTAAAGAACAGACCATCCAAAAGTGAACGGGCCGACTCAACGGTTGGCGGCTCACCGGGGCGCTGGCGACGATAAATCTCGATAAGTGCATCTTCACGCGTTTGAGCCGCATCGCGCTCAAGCGTATTGCGCACAACATCAGAATCACCGAGCAGGTTGATGATGTCATCATCAGTCTCGGCGATACCAAGAGCACGCAAAAAGAGTGTTGCAGACTGGCGACGCTTGCGGTCGATAGAAACAACTACCTGCCCACGCTTGTCAACTTCAAACTCAAGCCACGCACCGCGTGCCGGAATAAACTGTACGTGGTGAACGAGGTTACCGTTTTCAACCTCTTCAGAGAAATACACACCAGGTGAGCGCACGAGCTGCGACACAACAACGCGCTCGGTGCCATTGATGATGAAGGTTCCACAATCTGTCATCAGTGGGAAATCGCCCATGAAGACGAGAGACTCTTTCATCTCGCCGGTTTCCCTGTTGACAAAACGAACTTCAACAAGAAGAGGCGCCTGATATGAAATGTCTTTGGCGCGGCATTCAGCCATTGACTTTGGCGGATCACCAAACTCATGATTGACAAAACTCACCTCAAGAGTCCCGGCTGAGTTTGTGATGGGGCTTGCCTCAGCAAAAGCTTCTGCGAGACCCTCAGTCATGAAGCGCTCGAAGGACTCTTTTTGGATGGAGATCAGATTTGGCATCTCCATCGGACGTGTAAGCGTTGCAAAACTCACACGCTTTGTGGTAGTGGTTGTACTTGCGTTGGTCATATTTGCGGTACTCACCAGTGCTTTCCTCCCTCAGTAGTGGGGCTAATGGCAGTTGTCGCAACCTAATAATCTATCTCAGCAATAACCACTCGTCAAGCTAACGCTTGACAAGGACTCCGCATCGCTGGTAAATTTCTTATTTTCTCCATGCTTTATACGAACAGGGCCGAGTTCTTGTGAACCCGACCCTGTTTTTGTGTGTAGGTAGCCCTGCTACCCTTGTTACTTACTTAAGGGTGATAGCAGCACCGGCAGCCTCAAGCTTCTCCTTGGCAGCCTCAGCGTCTTCCTTCTTAGCACCCTCGAGGATGGGCTTAGGAGCAGACTCAACGAGCTCCTTGGCCTCTTTAAGACCGAGGGAGGTAAGCTCACGGACAGCCTTGATGACAGCAATCTTGTTCTCGCCAAAGCCCTCGAGCACGACGTCGAAGTTGGTCTTCTCCTCAGCAGCCTCGCCAGCGCCACCAGCGCCACCAGCAACAGCAGCAACAGCAACGGGAGCAGCAGCGGAAACGCCGAAGACTTCCTCGAGTTCCTTTACGAGCTCAGAAAGCTCAAGTGCGGGCATAGCCTTAATGGCCTCAATAATCTCATCTTTGGTGATAGCCATGTCATTCTCCTTACGTTTGGGGTGTCCTTGTCACATCCCGATTTTCCAGTTTCAAATTCTGCTCGGCGACAGTCTTGCCACAGAGCAGCCGTACTTATGCTGCTAGGCAGCGTTCTTTTGGTCGACGATAGCAGAGAGCGCGGTAACGAGTCCTTGCTGTACGCCATTGCACACACGTGCGATACCAACCATTGGGTTGTTCATGGTGCCCAAGAGCTTGGCAACAATCTCCTCGCGGGACGGCAGGTCTGCGATTGCTTTGACGTCATCGGCACTTAAAACCGTGTTGTTCTCACCGATGCCGCCAACAAACTCAAGCTTTTTGAGTTCCTTGGAGACATTCTTGATTGCCTTGGCAGCCTCACTTGGGTCTCCGTTATAGAACACGCACGCACAGGTACCCTTGAGCATCTCATCAATAGCAGGCATTTCTGCATTGGCAAGAGCCAAACGTACAAGATTGTTCTTGTAAACCTTCATCTCTGCATCAGCCTCACGCAGCTGCTTGCGCAGGTGCTGAGCCTCTTTAACGGACAGGCCGTTGTAGTCAACGAGATAAAATCCTTCGGAGTTCTTGATTGACTCACTAATCTTCTCGAGCATCTCGACATTCGCTTTAGATGGCATAGTTACACCTCCTTCTTGTTTCACTCGGGCACGACCGCCTTAGGCGGACCTTTACTCCGAGCGAGAAAAGGCCCCGCCAGCTGCTGCAGACGGGGCCTGAACAAGTCTTCGTTCATAGACCACCTCGGCAGGCGGGATGTCTCCCCTTAAGCCCTTGCGGGCACCGGCTGTCTTTGGCAGCGGACGTGCTAACGTTGCTTGCCCTTTCGGGCGTTTTACCCTTTCGGGCTCAATCATTGTCCCAGCTTAGCTTAGTTGCGTCAAGCTAGAACCGTGCGGATTATCCGCACTCCACAAACTAGTCTCCCATCAAGTCACGCGTGCGCAAGGAATCAACCTTAACGCCCGGACCCATGGTAGAAGACAGTGCGATGGACTTAATGTAGCGGCCCTTAGCGGTTGAGGGCTTCACGCGAAGAATCTCTGCAAGAAGAGCACCGTAGTTCTCCACGATATCCTTTGTGTCAAAGGAAACCTTGCCAATGGGTACGTGGCAAATACCGTAGCGATCTGCACGATACTCAACACGACCAGCCTTGAGTTCGCCGACCATCTTAGCAACCTCCATGGTAACCGTACCCAACTTGGGGTTAGGCATAAGACCACGGGGGCCCAAGATTTTACCAATACGACCAACCTTGCCCATCATGGGCGGGGTTGCGATAGCAGCATCAAAGTCGATGTTACCAGCCTGAATGGCAGCAATCAGCTCGTCGCCGCCAACAACGTCTGCTCCAGCCTCTTCTGCTGCACGTGCCTGCTCGCCCTCAGCAAAAACTGCAACGCGAACAGACTTACCCGTGCCATGAGGCAGGGCGATGGAACCGCGAACGTTTTGGTCTGCTTTACGAGTGTCTACGCCAAGGCGGAATGTTGCCTCGACTGTCTCGTCAAACTTGGCAAAGGAAATCTCTTTAACAAGATCCACTGCTGCCTTAGGAGCGTAGAGCTTGCTTGACTCCACCTTCGCCTGTGCTTCTTTGAACTTCTTTCCGTGCTTAGGCATCTCTCATACCTCCTGTGGTCAACGGGCTTTCACCCTCCCACCTCGTCTTTGCGCCGGAATTGACGCGTTTGCGGCTTGTGCCGACTCGAGCGACTCTACTCAGCCGCAGCTATGGTCACGCCCATGGAGCGGGCAGTACCTGCGATAATCTTTTTTGCCGCCTCAATATCGTTAGCATTGAGGTCGGGCATCTTAATCTCAGCGATGCGGGTGAGCTGCTCATCAGAAAGCTGACCAACCTTATCGCGCTGAGGAACACCAGAACCACCACTCAGACCAAGCTCCTTCTTAATGAGCTCAGCTGCAGGAGGAGTCTTGCAGATAAAGTCAAAAGTGCGATCTTCGTAGACAGAAATCTCTACAGGAATGATGTCGCCGTGCTGATCTTGCGTCTGCGCATTAAATGCTTGGCAGAACTGCATGATGTTGACTTGAGCAGCACCGAGCGCCGGACCTACTGGAGGAGCGGGATTGGCCTGTCCTGCCGGAATCTGGAGCTTAATAAAATTGACGACCTTCTTGTTGGTCTGTGCCATCGAGGGCCACCTTTCCTTGTGTGCTTAACTATCTCTCTGCACGGCCCCAGAAGCATTCCTCACCGAATGAGGTCGCGCGCATTTCCTCATTTCTTACTGTATGGTTGCGAGCTGTCCAATCGGAATCTCAACCGCCGTTTCACGACCAAAGACCGACAGCATGACCTTAGCCTTACCGGTGTCAGCTGCAATCTCTGAAATCGTGCCGTCGAAATCAGCAAAGGGCCCAGACGTAACCTTGACGCTTTGGCCAATCTCGAGTTCTGTAGCAGTGCGTTTTGGCACAGAACCCGCGCTCACAGAGTTGCGGTGCATGATTTTGTCGAACTCTGCACGAGAGAGCGGTGAAGGCTTGTTGTTGATGCCAACAAAGCCGGTAACGCCCGGGGTGTTGCGGACAACGCTCCACGCCTGATCGTTCATCTCCATGCGAACGAGAACATAACCAGGAAAAACCTTGCTTTCTTTGGTCTCCCGCTTGCCGCCCTCTTTAATCTCAGTGAGCTGTTCTACGGGGATCTTGATATCGACAATGGTATCTGCAAGACCAAAGGTCTCGATACGATGCTCGAGATCTGCCCTGACCTTATTCTCATAGCCCGAGTAGGTATGAACGACATACCAGCGCTTTGCCATGTTTAATTACCCCCCAAGCCAGCAAAGGCTACGAGAGCGGCAGTAACTCCAGTGTCGATAAGCCAAATGGCAACACCGAAGACAACCAGCATAGCGATAACTGCGATGGAATAATTACGCAGTTCCTCGCGGCTGGGCCACACAACTTTGCGCATCTCTGAACGCACAGCCTTGAAATAGCGGCCAATGCGGGCAAAGATACCGTTGCTATTCTTGCTCGTCTTGACAGCTGGTTTCGTGTTTGCCTTGACGGGCTTGACATTAGGTGCAGCGGTTGCTGTCTGCTGAGACTCAACGCGAGCACGCTCTTCTGCGCGCGCCTTGCGTCCGCTTCGCTTATTGCGATCTTTGTTAGCCATGCTTCGTGACCCTCTCTAGAAGCCTCTATGTAAGAACCGGCCAACCCCTTATGAGGAAGGCCGGAGAGATAACTGGCACGCCAGGAAGGACTCGAACCCTCAACTTACGGTTTTGGAGACCGTCGCTCTACCAATTGAACTACTGGCGTGTATAACCCACCGAGCCTATCGTGTCTCTCGGTGAACCGTGTGCTTGTGGCACCACGGGCAATACTTTTTGAGCTCCATACGCTCGGGGTTGTTCTGCTTATTCTTGTCTGTAGTATAGTTCCTGCGCTTGCAATCCGTGCAAGCAAGGGTAACCATCGTGCGCATAAGACCTCCTGATACAACCACCACGTGCGACCTTCTCGCACACGGTGCGGTGGGATACGTTACCACCCAATGAGCGGTTGTGTCAACTCATAGAAGCTTATCCCATAAATGATGCACAAGCTTCAACCTGATGCACAAGCTGGATAGCCCTTTGAGTGCAACGTAAGAGACCCGGCACCCCGAAAGGCACCGGGCCTCTTGAAAGTTCAGTCAGAAATCGTGTTACTTGATAATCTTAGAAACACGACCGTCGCCTACGGTGTGGCCACCCTCGCGGATAGCGAAGCGAAGGCCCTCTTCCATGGCGATTCCGTTGATGAGCTCAGCCTCAACGGTGACGTGGTCACCAGGCATTGCCATCTCGGCGCCCTTGAGGTTCACAGAACCAGTGACGTCGGTGGTACGGAAGTAGAACTGGGGACGATAGCCGCTGACGAACGGAGTGTGACGGCCACCCTCCTCCTTGGTCAGGACGTAAACCTCACCTTCGAACTTGGTGTGGGGCTCAACGGAGCCGGGCTTGCAGATAACCTGACCACGCTCGATGTCCTCGCGCTTGATACCACGCAGAAGGATACCAACGTTGTCGCCAGCCTCGCAGTAATCCATGGACTTACGGAACATCTCGATGCCGGTAGCAACGGATGTCTGGCTCTCACGGATACCAACAATCTCGACCGGATCGTTGAGGTTGAGCTGACCGCGCTCAACACGACCAGTAGCAACGGTGCCACGGCCAGAAATGGTCATAACGTCCTCAACTGCCATGAGGAAGGGCTTCTCGTTGTCACGAGCAGGCGTTGGGATGTACTCGTCAACAGCCTTCATGAGCTCAAGAATGCAGGGAGTCCACTCGGCGTCACCCTCGAGAGCCTTGAGTGCGGAGCCGCGAATAATTGGCAGGTCGTCTCCGGGGAAGTCATACTCGGAGAGAAGGTCGCGGGTCTCCATCTCGACGAGGTCGATAAGCTCTTCGTCATCAACCATGTCGCACTTGTTGAGGAAGACGATGATATGGGGCACGCCGACCTGACGGGCGAGAAGGATGTGCTCACGGGTCTGAGCCATCGGGCCGTCGGTGGCAGCGATAACGAGGATAGCGCCGTCCATCTGGGCAGCACCAGAAATC
>JAFUCQ010000094.1 GCA_017459605.1 Atopobiaceae bacterium | reverse complement strand
GCTTGCTCCGTGAGGTCTACCTGCAGGATGTTATCGCACGAAACCGTATTGACAAAACACGAGAGCTTGACAACCTCGTTGACGTGCTCGCATCAGCGGTCGGGTCGCTTACAAACCCTTCAAAGATTGAAGCCACATTCCAATCCGTTTTGCATTCGAAACTAGATAGCACAACCATCGCACGCTACATCAGCTTCCTAGAAGATGCTTTCGTCATAAGCGAGGCAACACGCTACGACGTGAAGGGACGAAAGTACATCGGTACGCCGAAAAAGTACTACTTTGAGGACATGGGGTTGCGAAACGCGCGTCTGGGCTTCAGACAGGTTGAGGAAAACCACCTGATGGAGAACATCATTTACAACGAACTCCGCTATCGAGGGTTCACAGTTGACGTAGGCGAAGTGAGCCAACAAGAACGAAACGATGGGAAGAATACTCGCACACACTACGAAGTGGATTTCGTGGCGAATCTTGGATACAGGCGCTACTACATCCAATCCGCACTGAATCTCGACTCTCCTGAGAAGGAAAATCAGGAGAAGCGTTCCCTCAAGCTCATCGGTGATAGCTTTCAAAAGATTGTAGTGGTTAACCGCGTGATGAAGCCCTATATGGACGACGAAGGGATTCTAACCATGGGACTCTTCGACTTCCTTCTCAATGTTGATAGCCTCGAGAAATGGTAGTCACATCAATCTGAAGGCTGACGAGATAAAAAGTCTCACCGATTGTTTTATCAACAAGAATGGGTACTTAAAAAAACAGGCTGAGACTACCCAATAACCCCTCGACCGTGCGTAGTAAAAGTACTACACGATCGCGGTGTAGCTTACAATTGGGTTGTCTCGTCAAACTCGCCGACAAAGATAACCTCTGTCTCAAGATTAACGTCAAACTGTCGCTTAACCTCTGATTGCACCAGCTCAATGAGTTTGCGTACATCAGATGCTGTAGCTCCCCCTGTGTTTACAATGAAGCCAGCATGCTTAGTTGAAACCTGTGCTCCACCAACGCTTTGACCTTGTAAGCCGGCATCACTGATGAGTTTGCCAGCAAAGTATCCCTCGGGGCGTTTGAAGGTCGAACCTGCGCTGGGCAACTCCAGTGGCTGCTTGTCTGCACGCCGCGCCTGCAGGTCATCCATGGTTGCTTTGATGGTATCGGAGTCAGCCGGTGTCAGACTAAACGTTGCATCAAGCACCACAAGACCCTCGGTACGCACACGGCTCGTGCGATAGCCCATCTCAAGTTCGTCGGTTGTCATCTCTTCGATGCGGCCATCCTTCAACAAAACGCGCGCACTCTCAAGTACCTGCTTAATCTCGCCATCGTAGGCGCCCGCATTCATAAAGACTGCACCACCAACGGTTCCGGGAATACCGCTGGCAAACTCGAGACCAGAAAGCCCCAGCGTACAGGCAATCACTGCAGCATCAGCAAGGGTAACACCGGCTTGGCAGCACAGACGATTGCCGTCGACCGTCACATCGCCCAACGCCTCAGCAAGAGCAATCACCACACCACGAAAACCACCATCACCTACGAGCAGATCAGAACCACGGCCAAGCACCAAATACGGCTCAGCAGCACGACGGCAAGCAATGACCGTTTGGGCAAGTTGTTCGACTGTCTCAGGGATGACAAAGAGGTCTGCCGGACCCCCAATTTCAAAGCTTGTATGCTTGCTGAGCAATTCGTTTTCAATGACGTTGTCTTCTCCAACGATGCGCTCAAGATTCTCTCGAAGTTGGCTTAGCTCTCCAGAGTCTGACATGGGATGGTAGTCCTCCTTATTGTTGCGCGAACAGAACGGATACAACGTTCTTCTCGCACTTTGTATGACGAACGTTTCTTTTTCATGACGAAACGCTTATCTGATTGTCTGTGTTAGCACAGTGTAGCCCAAAGACACGCGTTAGGCACTCGTAACACCAGCAATGCAATGCGTCTGTTTATCCCAACACAATGCCGCCAAGCCAACCCCAGCGCGGTGTAACCGTTGTTCCGTAGTAGCTCACCCACTCTGACAGGCTGATAGTACGAATGTAGCCAATGTTGTCCATGACCATACCGCCACCAATGTAGATGCCCACATGTCCCCAAATACGTCCCGCTGAGGTATGCGAGTGCGATGAAACCGCCACAATCATGCCCGGCTGGATAGCCGCTTTGTTTGAGCTGTAGCAATACCATGCGTACATATCATTTGCATTACCGCCGATAAAGCCAAGTCCAGCGTTTACAAACACGTTGCTAACCCATCCAGCACACAAGCCATATCCTGGTGAGGGCGTGTAATTGCATGCGCTCAAAACGGAGCTTGCCGAGCCAGTATAACTCGCAGACGAGCCGCCACCATCACCCTCATCAGAGGAGGCAGATCCACTATCAGCATTGTCATCAGGCTCGCTATTCGAGGAGGCTGAGTCGCCCCCGTTATCATCCTCGTCATCTGTTGCTGCGGCAGCAGCGGCAGCAGCGGCTGCAGCGGCCTCGGCGGCAGCTTTTTGACGCGCTTGTTCACGTGCAGCTTCTGCAGCAGCGGCAGCAGCAGCCTCGGCGGCAGCCTTTTTGCGAGCCTCTTCTTCTGCTTTGGCTTTGGCCTCAGCTTCCTTGCGCTCGTTGTCACGCTTTTGCTCAAGAAGCTCAGCGTCTCGCTGCTCAATAAGCTTTTTCACCTCATCAGACAGACCATCGAGAATCTCTTGAACCTCAGTCTGTTTGGCCTGAGATGCAGCGATTTGTTCTGCCTGCTGTGCGCTCAGCTCTTCAAGCTCAACTTGTCGCTGTTCGAGTTCAAGCTTGGACTGCTCAAGCAGCTCCCGTGCTTCACGAACATCCTCAATCATGGAACGATCTTGCGAGCTAATTTTGTCGAGGTAGTAAATGTTTGCGGTGAGCTCTTCAAAACTGCTCGATGACAACAACACATCGATAGGGCCAGTGGGTCCACTCTTGTACGCACTTGCTACACGGCGCCCCAAACGCTCTTGCTTGTTTGCCAAATCAGCTGTCTGAGTGTCAATCTGAACTTGCGTTTGTCCGAGCCGCTCATGCACATCTTCAATCTGGTCTTTCGTTTTTGATTGTGCAAGCGACAGCTCTTCGTACTCATCAAGAATCGTATCGAGCCGCTTTTTGACAGCCTCATATTCCTCTTGAGTTTTCTTGAGTTCAGCCTCGGTCTTTTTGATGTCCTCAGCAATATCTGCTTGCGCCACAACCGGCGCTGCAAGTGCCGCCAAAGCACCAGCACCTGCCAACATGCGCAATGCTTCTCGGCGAGAAAAGCTTTGAGCAGACGTGTTTGTGCTGCTTACAGAGGGATTGTTGTGCTCGTCATGAGTGGGCACAGGCTCACGCTCCTCAGGCTACATTTCAAATTCGTTTTGAGTTGTTACATATTAACACTTTGCACACGCACGCAATCGTGCTATGGTCTTACCACATAAGTTTCAGGGCGGGGTGGAAGTCCCCACTGGCGGTATCGATAAGCGAAGCCCGCGACCCGCGAAAGCGGCTGATCTGGTGAGATTCCAGAGCCAACGGTTATAGTCCGGATGGGAGAAACGGAGGGCCCACTATGGCCACCAAATCTGCTGACATGCGTCATGACACTCACTCGACCACCGTTCAGGGCGGTTGGTCAACAAGGCGAATCGCTATTACAGCTCTTTTTTGCGCCTTGGCAGCAATTCTTACCTTATTCGTTGAGTTCCCGCTTTTGCCGTCGGCGACCTTCCTCAAATATGACCCGTCAGCCATCGTAGCGTTGGTTGCCGGATTTGCCTTTGGTCCTGCTACGGGTCTTATCGTGTCAACCATCCCGTATATCCCCCACCTTGCAACCCAAAGTGGCCTTTACGGAATGGTTATGGCAGCACTTGCAACCGTAGCTCTGGTGCTTCCAGCGTCACTCATCTACAAGCGCGACACCACCTTTGGCGGTGCAATTAAAGGCATGGTCGTAGGTGCTATCGTTTGCATTGTTGTCATGATTGCCGCAAACCTCATCATCACCCCAATTTATATGGGTGTACCCCAGCAGACAGCCATCGACATGATTGTGCCGATTCTGCTGCCCTTCAACCTTCTCAAGGTTGTACTGAACTGCGTCATTACCGCTTTAATCTATAAACCTATAACGAATGTACTTGGAAATTGATAACACATGAGTTTTGAGCAAGTCCCCTTATCGGCGTGTTTACGTCACGTCACGTTAGACTACGGAGCTGGCATCGTTGCGCTTGACGATGTCAGCCTTGAACTGAAAAAAGGCGAGCGCCTGTGTGTGCTTGGAGCCAACGGGAGTGGCAAGTCCACCTTAGGTTCAGTTATTTGTGGACTCCTTGCTCCCGATGCAGGAGATGTGAGCATTGTAGGCGAGCATGTCTGTGTCGACGGAACACCTAATTACGAGGCATATCGCAGTGCCCGACAAAAACTCGGTTTGGTCTTTCAGAATCCTGACGATCAAATTGTGACGTCAATCGTTGATGAAGATGTGGCTTTTGGCCCCGAGAACCTCGGTGTTGGAGCAGACGAGATTAGCCGACGTGTTACTCGTGAGCTTGAACGCGTTGCCATGCAAGACTACGCAAAGGCAGACCCCACACGCTTGTCTGGCGGACAAAAGCAGCGTGTAGCCATTGCGGGTGCGCTTGCTATGGAGCCTGAGGTTTTGGTGCTCGATGAGCCCGGAGCCTTGCTTGATGTGCGCGGACGTCGCGGTATCATGCGCGTCATGCGTGAGCTCTCTGAGACAGGTGTGACTGTTGTTCATATCACGCACTTTATGGAAGAGGCGCTCGAGGCAGACCGCGTTGCCATCATGAATCACGGAAAGATTACGCTGCTGGGAACCCCCAGCGAGGTTTTCTCGCACAACGACGAGCTTGAGAGCTTGGGTCTTGAGAAGCCCTTTGCTACCCGTTTGGCCGAGCGTCTGCGCAAGCGCGAACTCAATGTGCCGTGGACCTGCTCGGCAGATGTATTGCAAGCAAGCATTGTGCAGAGCTTTGCACATCGCGGTCTGGTAAAACAAGATAGCCAAACTGAGACAGCAGCTCTCCCGAGCACCGTAGCTGCCGAGACAATCGCTGGAGCACCTCAGCCACAAGCGAGCACGCAGGGTGCGGCACAGCCGCAAGCGAGCGAGCAGGGCGCGGCGCAGGCTCAGGCACAGCCGAAGGAGCAGCTGCAAGCTGCCGCCATAGAGCTACAACATGTCTCTTATTCATATAACCGCCTCGAGAGCGGTCACAAACGCACTATCAATGACATCTCAACTCGCATTGAAGCGGGTGAACGCGTTGCCATTGTTGGACAGACTGGCTCGGGTAAGTCCACTCTCGTGAGGCTTATCTGCTCGCTGGAATTGCCTGATGAAGGAAAAGTTCTCATCAACGGCATCGACAATTCACATAAACGTGCCCGTCGCCAACTCTGGGGCAAGGTGGGCTACGTTATGCAGCATCCCGAGCGCCAGCTCTTTGCCGAGACGGTCGCAGAAGACGTGGCTTACGGGCCCAAAAACCTTGGCCTTGCCGCTGATGAGGTAGAGCGGCGTTGCAATGAAGCTCTTGAGCTGGTAGGACTTGCACACCGCAAGGACTCATCGCCCTTCAAGCTATCAGGAGGACAGCAGCGCCTCGCCGCCATTGCTGGTATTTTGGCTATGGCTCCAAACACCATCGTGCTCGACGAACCGATGGCAGGACTCGACCCTCAAGGACGACTCCAGCTCAGACGCATCCTCAAAAGCATCAACGCTTCGGGAGTTACGGTAGTACAGGTAACTCACTCGATGGAAAGCGCCACACACGCAAATCACGTCATTGTCTTGAAAGACGGCTCAATTCTCATGGAAGGCTCTCCGCGCGAGGTTTTCTCGCCAGCAAATAAAGCTCTGCTCAGAAAGACAGGTTTAGGCATTCCCAAGCCGTTGGCATGGTCGCTCGACCTCGAAGAAGCAGGGGTTCCCTACCTTGGCAAACCTCTCACAACCACCGAGCTCAGTGACGCTTTGAAGCTGAGTTACGCCGGCTCCAGCGTTCCGAGCTACGAGGGAGAGGTGGGCTAGGATGGCATTTAGAATTACACTCGGTCAGTATTATCCGAGCAACTCACTTATCCACCGACTCGACCCTCGGGCAAAAATCATCGCTGCGCTTCTCGTCATGATTGCAGTCTTTTTTATCAACAATCCCGTGCAGCTGCTCTTGGGCTGGATTGGCGCCATTGTGACAACGCTTTTGTGCCGTGTGCCCGTTTCTAAGGTACTCACCGCGGTCAAACCTGTCATATATATGCTTTGCATCTTGGCGTTTTTCAACTTGCTGCTCATTCGTGAGGGAAATGTGCTCGTGAGTTTTGGCCCCATCACCATTACCGAAGGCGGCGCTTGGGGAGCCATTCTCTATTCGCTCAGGCTTGTAATTGGCGTGGTGGCTGCGGCTCTTTTGTTGCTCAGCACTACCCCCACCGAGATTACCGACGCCTGCGACGCCGGACTTGCTCCGTTGGCTCGCTTTGGTTTTCCCGCACACGAGCTCGCCATGATTTTCTCGCTCATGCTGCGCTTTATCCCCACCATTGCAGACGAGGCAAGCGCTATTATCGACGCGCAAACCTCTCGCGGAGGAGCGCTGGCAGCAGGCTCGTTTGTGCATCGCGTGAAGTCAATTGGCCCGGTGGTAATTTCGCTTTTGGCAAGCTCGCTGCGCCACGCAAGCGGCTTGTCTCGCGCGCTTGACGCACGTTGCTATGAAGGCGGTGCGACACGCTCTCCGTGGCACCCGTTAAAGTGGGAGTTGAAAGACACGCTTGCCGTCATCTGTGTCGCCGCCTTTGTGGGGGTCTTGATTGCCCTGCGTTTTGTCATTCCGTTCTGGTTATACTGAAACATGCAATTATTCGAGTGTTGAGGTTTGAGGAGATGTCATGGGACACGCGTCTTCGCAGGGAAATCCCTGCGTATTGGTAACGGGAGGCGCTGGCTTTATTGGAAGCCACACCACCGTTGAGCTGCTCGAAAAGGGCTATCAAGCCGTTGTTGTAGACAACCTTTCCAATTCGAGTGAGAAGGTTTTTGAGCGCATTCGCCAGATTGTGGGAGACAAGGCAGACAAGCTCTCCTTTTATCAGGCAGATGTTGCAGATCGCGCGGCACTTGACGCCATCTTTGATGAGAACCCCATCACCCATGTGATTCACTTTGCTGGTCTTAAAGCGGTTGGTGAGTCGGTCTCCAAACCCATTGAATATTATGCAAACAACCTCGGCACTACCATGAACCTGCTCGAGGTCATGCGCTCCCACGCTTGTAAGTCAATTATTTTCTCGAGCTCATCGACCGTCTATGGCGACCCTGACGAACTGCCGCTCACCGAGCTGAGCCCCAAGAAAAATGCTACGAATCCTTATGGCTGGACCAAGTGGATGATTGAGCAAATCTTGAGTGACGTCTGCGTGGCTGATCCCGAGTTTAATGTGGTGCTCCTGCGCTACTTCAACCCCATTGGCGCCCACCCATCGGGGCTTATCGGAGAAGATCCCAAGGGCATCCCCAACAACCTCGTTCCGTATGTGGCGCAGGTTGCCGTGGGTAAGCGCGACTGCGTACACGTATTTGGCAACGACTATCCTACCTCAGACGGCACGGGTGTGCGCGACTACATCCACGTGATGGATTTGGCTCAAGGTCACGTAGCTGCCCTTGAGTGGATGGATGGCAAAACGGGCTGCGAGATATTTAACCTCGGCACGGGCACCGGTAGCTCGGTACTTGAGATTATCACCGCGTTTTCTGAGGCCTGTGGCCAAGAGCTCCCCTACCAGATTGACCCGCGCCGCGATGGTGACATCGCCGAGAACTACGCCAACTGTGACAAGGCTGAGCAGGAGATGGGCTGGAAGGCGCAGTTTGACATCAGCGATATGTGTCGCGATTCGTGGAACTGGCAGTCGCACAATCCGTCTGGGTATGAGGGCTAGAGCATGGGAGATACACAACGCAACGATGCCCAAGCAAGTTTCATTGAGTATATCGAGCGCTATCGTGAGCTTGTTGATGACACGCTTTTGAACTGTCCTCAAACAACTGACAATCACGAGATTGAAACCTACCTACACATACCTGTCATGCACTTTTTAGCAGGTGGCGGTAAGCGCACCCGTCCAATTATGTGTTTGCTTGCCTGTGAGGCTGTGGGCGGTAGCGTGGACGATGCGCTGATTACCGCCTGCTCTATCGAGCGCTTTCAGACCGCCGCTATTATCCACGACGACATCTGCGACGAAGGAGAGCTTCGCCGAGGTCAGCCCTGTCTCCATAAGAGTGAGGGCGTTGGCATTGCTCTCAACTGCGGTGACGCTGCCCTTGTGAGCGTCAATGCTTGCATCTTGTCGGATGAGCATCTCTCAGATGCCGTCAAGTTGCGTGTGCTGCGCGAACTCACCGCCATGATGGAGAAAACCTGCGAGGGCCAAGCCCTTGATGTGGGTTGGGCTCGAGATGGTCGCTGGGATATTGGTATCAACGATTACTTGGTTATGGCCACCAATAAAACCGCCCATTATTCTGGAGCGGTTCCCCTTGCCTTGGGAGCCATTGTAGGAGGTGGCTCAGACGAGCAAATCGAAGCACTGCGCTCGTTTGGGCTTGATGCTGGTTTGGCGTTCCAGCTTCAAGACGACCTGCTCAATTTGGTAGGCGACCCCGAGACACAAGGCAAGGACTTTAGAACCGACATCACCGAGGGCAAGCGTACCTTGGTGGTGGTTCACGCTCTGTCGCACCTCACAGGAGATGAGCGCGAGGAGTTCTTGTCGATACTCTCCTCACACGAAACCGACCCCGCTCGCTTGGCGCGTGCCGTTGAACTTATGGAAAAAACTGACTCGATAAACTACTGCCACCGATTTGCAGAAAGCCTTGTTGAGCGTGCAAAAAAGGAGCTCGAAGCCGTTGAGCTTGAAGGCTGGGCTCTGGAGACACTCACATCAATGGCAGACTTTTTTGTGGAGCGGCTTGGATAGTTTGCGAGGAATCCTGTTTGAGAGACCCGCACGGGTGTCTCGGCAATAGAATGATGGTGAGTCAGCTTGTGGCTCGCTAGGAGGAAGCATGGAAGCAATTCGAAAAGGTATGTCGGGCGTGGCTGTGGAAGATGTGCAAGAGCGGCTTGCCCGCCTTGGCTATGCCCTCGATGAGCAGGAGCGAGAACAGCAACGCTATGGTAACAGCACCGCGGAGATGGTCTCGCGCTTTCGCGCTGCCCATGATCTTCCCATCGGCGACGAGGTTGATTTTGATACATGGTCTGTGCTGGTAGACGAGGGTTATCGCATGGGCGATCGCACGCTCTACCTGCGACTTCCCAACTTTCACGGCAATGATGTTCGCGAGCTACAAACGGCTCTGAACATCCTTGGCTTTTCCTGTGGTCAGGTTGATGGTCTGTATGGGGCTCTCACAGAGTCGGCTGTGAAGCAGTTCCAAGAAAATGTTGGTTTGTTTGCCGACGGCATGGCCTTTGGCGACACCTTTGACGCCATCGAGCGACTCCATCACGTGTGGGAAGGAAAGCCTGTTGGCGAGATTCATCCCATGGGAACGATGAGCTTTGCTCGCGCAGCGTCTGTGCTTGAAGAAACGCGTCTGGCTATCAGCGCAGAAGACCCTATCTCGCGCAATGTTGCAGGACGCATTTGGAATCTCGCATCGGCCACCACCAATGGCTCGGGCATTACCCTGATTGACTCTGTTGAGCAGGCCTCTTCTGATGTCGACGCTATTTTTATTCTCTCTACAAGCGAGATGGATGCCGAGGCGTCGGTGGCAAATGTTGTGGTGAGCACCTCAGATAACCTTGCCATGCGCATCCACACCGCATACGCGAGTTCGCGCACCAAGCCGCCCGTTATTAGGATGGAGCTTCCCTACAAGGGTGAGTATGACGGGTCGTTTACGGTCGACGACGCTCAGACCTTGGCGGTGTTGCTGCTCGATGCGATTTGCCTCTCGTTTGCGGAGTAGCTGGGGCGCTTTGGGAGACTCGTCGGGCGGCTCGTCACCCAACTCGCACGATTATGTGCACCAAACTGTAGTAGCTCTGTGCAGCTGACTTGTCGTGCTGGCGTCCTTAGGCTACACTGTTCTGTGCAATTGGGTCGCTGTGCAATAAAGCCAGCAAGCCTTATGCACTGGGGTATCGTCCATTGGCTCGGAGATCGGTGTTTGGTGCCGAGTATGAGGGGTCGAGTCCTTCTACCCCGGCCACTGGTAATCTAGGTCGCCCACG
>JAFUCQ010000093.1 GCA_017459605.1 Atopobiaceae bacterium | reverse complement strand
TCCCTGCTCAACAAGTCCATCGAACCAGTTGTGGAGATTCCGCCAGAGGCCGTGTAGCAACACAGGAAATGTTCACCGAAAGATAGGCCTTATTCCCAGTTCGCGAAGGGAATACGGCCTTAATTAACTGCGGAAGTTAGGATACTGTAATTCAAGAGCTTTGTCTGGGCGAGATATTCCTCGCCTACCACCTACCGTTGTACAGTGCTCATGAGCTGCAAGCTTACTGCTGAGCCACCCCCGACGCAATGGCAGCTTGAGCAGTTGCCTGTGCGACCGCAGGTGCAACTCGCTCGTCAAACGCAGCAGGAATGATGTAATCTGCGTTGAGTTCATCGTCGCTTACAAGCTGGGCAAGCGCCTCTGCCGCAGCAATTTTCATCTCATCATTAATGTCACGTGCCCTCACATCAAAGGCACCACGGAAAATTCCTGGGAAGGCAAGCACGTTGTTTATTTGGTTGGGAAAGTCAGAGCGACCCGTAGCAATAACAGCAGCTCCTCCTTCTTTTGCCTCGTCAGGGAAAATCTCTGGCACGGGATTGGCACAAGCAAAAACGATGGCTTTGTCCGCCATTGAGCGGACCATATCAACGCTTACCAAACCGGGCGCACTTACACCAATAAACACATCGGCACCGCGCATAGCATCAGCAAGACTTCCTCTTACACCTCTCGGATTGGAAATACGTGCCATCTCCTCTTTCGCTGGATTCATGCCTTCTGTGCGCCCTTGATAGATTGCACCAGCTCGATCACACATCACAAGATCAGTGATGCCGCGCTTCATTAGGAGTTTGCTAATGGCAACCGATGCAGCCCCAGCTCCGCTCATCACCACACGCAAATCCTCAAAGGTTTTGCCCGCCAGCTTGCACGCGTTGATGAGACCTGCAAGGGTAATGATGGCAGTACCATGCTGGTCGTCATGGAAAATGGGTATTGAACAGCGTTCTTTGAGTTTCTCCTCTATTTCAAAGCAGCGAGGCGCAGCTATATCTTCAAGATTGATGCCCGCAAAACTCCCCGATATTTGATAGATGGTCTCAACAATGACATCGACGTCTTGACTTTGGATACACAGCGGAAAGGCATCAACACCGCCAAACTCTTTGAACAAGACGCATTTGCCTTCCATAACCGGCATGCCTGCTTCAGGTCCAATGTTACCAAGACCCAAAACGGCGGAGCCATCCGTAACCACTAGACAGAGGTTATGGCGGCGCGTAAGGCTATAGCTTTTCTCGGGGTCTTTTTGAATCTCCAAACAGGGTTGAGCAACGCCAGGTGTATAGGCAAGTGATAAATCCTCGGCGCTTTTTACCGACACCGTTGAGATAACCTCGATTTTTCCTGCCCACTGCTCATGCTTCTTTAATGACTCGACTGCGTAATCCACCTAAGCCTCCTGTTCGGGTAAAACTGATCCTGCATGCGGTATAAGCATGACTGACGCTTGTGCTCCTTGTTGCCTTATCGCCTCATCATATGCTGCTTGCACCGATGTGAACGGTACCATAAAGGCATTCGTAACCTCATCTGGCGGTAGCTCGGACACTAAAAAGATTGAAGCTTTTTGCATAACGCGAGCCATGGCGGCTGCTTTGTGTCCACCAAGCTCAAAATGCTGAGATATTCTATCGAGAATATCGCCGGGACTACCTGCTTCAAAAAGCCAGCTCTTGAAGCGCTCGTTTCCAAAACCCTCTTCACAGGCGCCAACCAAAATGACAATTCCGCCGTCGGTTACCGCGCGTGCTGCATTATCGAGGGCTTTTTGTGTTTGATAGAGGTTGATGTCTTTTGGAGCCCCTCCTTGAGAGGCTATCACGATGTCTGCTTTGCTCGCAAAATGACACCGATACATCTGGTCAAGCAGCGCACAACCCGCTCGATGCGCTTCAATTACATCGCCCGCAACCGCGTGCACAATGTTTTTATTCTCATCGAGCACAATGTTGAGAATGAAATCAACGCCTACAACAGCTGCTGCTTCTTCTATATCCTCCCGTATGGGGTTGTTTTCCAAATTACCCGTGCATGCCCTCTCGTCTGCCATCATGCGATGGTTATGCTGTATGGCATCTGGTGTTGAAACTCCTGGCATGACGGCTTTTGCTCCGCCTGAATAGCCTGCAAAATAATGGTATTCGATATTGCCAAGACAAATCCGTTTGTCTGCCTCAACAACTTCTTGCGCTATATCGATGGGAGTCCCCCGGCTCGTTGTTCCAAGATGAACAACCCGACAAGGATCCCCATCGATACAGCTAATGTCTCGCCAGGCGCGCTCGCCGGCAAGATGGCGCTTCTCCTGCTCGGTATGTTTGCGGTGGCTCCCCAGAGCAAAGACGAGGGTGATATCTTTGTCTGCAACACCACACAGGCGTAACTCATCGAGTAGAAGTGGCATGACCTGAGCACTTGGCATGGGTCGCGTAATATCACTGGTTATAATCGCGACAGAATCTCCCGCTTGTAGTAAGTCAGTGAGGGGCGGACTTGCTATGGGGTTTTTAAGGGCGTGCAGCACAGCTTCTTGCCCTGTTCGTTCAAACTCACACGCTTGAGCCTCGAGCACACACAATGGCTGCTCGTCATCAATCTTGAGCGTCTGGGTTTTTGCTCCATAACCAAGTTCATACTTCATGCCAGCTACTCCTGGGAGACGTGATAAAGCTCGTAGTCGGTTTCGCAGGGATTGCCCTTGCAGAAATATACATCCCCTGCTTCGTGGTCGATAATAATTGAGAACACCGTTCCCATCGAAAGACCGGGGTCAATCTTTGGATTATCGTGACGACAAATGCTGCACGGCCATTCGGTGTGATCTTTAAGAATTTCCTTGAGGTCGTCTGGTCCTATATCTGTGCCCTTTGCACGTGCGAGTTTATCGGCTCTACCACAACGTACAAATGAGTCGGGCAGCTTGTACTTTGTCGTATCCTTGCGCGGATAGCGAGGAAGCCGCGGACTCAAGAAATGATTGGTATGAACAATAATGCCATCGCTTGGATAGAGGACATCGAAGTCTTCATTTTCAATCTCAAGATTGATGACCTCTCCGCCTCTCGATCCAATAAGGAAGCTTGCACAACAACCAAGCGGCATCTTTGTGGCTACACCTATCGCCTCAAATAAGGTCTCAGCATCGAGAATGGCACGCATTGCCATGTGAAGCGGTATGCCCGCGGGCGATTGGTTGGTTGAAAGCGCGTTGAGCACAACACTGATACCTGCTGAATTAAAGCCCGTCTTTCCAATGATGCCCGCCTCGGTGATGGTCAAAAAGGTGGGTTTGCCATTTGTCTGCTTGACTTTCATCATGACTTCGTTGGGGCGCTGGCTTGTTTTCCAGTCCCAGTTGTGAGCCACATAGCAGTGGCCATTTGCTCCCACATCAGACGACACACCAATAGAGGTACATCCTCCATCTTGTTTGTCCATTTCTGCACCAACAAAGACAAGCTCACTTCTACAGTTAAGAGCGAGAATATCCTCAAAATCGAGCCCTGCTCCCTCTGCCACTCCCTGCATTTCCTCTATGTAGTCATGATTGAACTCCTCAATCATGGGGATGAAGTAGCGCGACAGCTCTTTTGCTCGATCCCATTCGAGGTTTGAGTAATCGCGAAACATATCGGTGTAAGTTTTAATGGAACCTCTAATTTGGCGCTTAAATGCCTCTCCTTGCTGCAAGCCAATCTCTCTTGGAGTGCCTTCAATCTCTATGTATTCAAAAATCGTGTCTGCCATAACGTTTCCTCCTTGGTACACAAGCGATCGCAAAGCGCCTTACTTATGCTTGCTCAGGATTGGCATTCCTGCCCTCATACCACGTACGGAAAGCAATAGTCATCCAACCAAAGATAAGACCAATCGTGAGATAAACAAGAATGGTGATAAAACCGCCGGTCATGGTGGCTCCCATGCCCTGTGCATGCGGGGCTACGTGAGTCATGTAGAAGAAAAAGCTTCCGCAAGAAATGTAGCAGGCAGCAAGGTGGTTGAGATACTCAGGCCCAAGCTCATAGTAGAAGAGCAGCCATGCCACAACGAGTACCGCTAGGAGGTTGCCCCATGCGCCCATAAAGCCGAGCCAACCACTGATTTGAATAATTACTATGCCTGCAACAATACCTACGATAAAGGCAAAAAAGGCACGTATTCCGTCTTTTAAGGTGCAGCCACTCATAAAGTACGTTGGCCATCCCAAAAATGCAACACAGGAAAAACCGCCCAGCTCTCCTCCCGGCAAAAAGCCATGGATCTGGTTGTCGAGGAACTGGCATACGGCTGCTTGGCAGCCTACAAACAGTGCAATAACCGTGATTTTCTTAATTCTTTCCATCATCTCCTCCTGTCTTCTAACTTCTGTGAACTACTTTTTGTCCATCAACGCTAAAAATGTATCGAGAGATGTTCTGATAAGCGATGGTTTCAGTCCTTGAACAATAAAAACGATGCGCGAATCATGGTCGTCATCTGGCCACTCATCAAGGTGGGTTGGTGGCGTTATGTAGCTTTGTACCGTATTCAAAACAACAGGACCATTCGCATCGGGAACGTTTAGAAGCCCCTTAATGCGCAGTATCTCCTGGCCATGCTTATATACGAGCGCTGACAGCCAAATCGCAAAAGCTGTCCAGTTGAGGGGCGTGCTCGTACGGATTGCAAAGGTCTCGATGTCGTTGCCCTCTTCATGAACATCCTCGTGATAATGGTGCACCTCTCCGGCGTGATGGTCGTGGTCGTGTTCGTGGTCGTGGTGGTCGTGGTGGTCATGTTCATGGTGGTCGTGCTCGTGATGATGGTCGTGTCTGTGGTGGTCGTCTCCAAGCTCATGGATGTCACCAATGTTTTCAAGCCAAGCCTGCACCTCTTCAGTTTTTGTCTCGGGATTGAACGGATCGATGTCAAACAGTAGCTTCCAGAGGTCCTCCTCACCATGAGCGTCAATGAGTGTTGCCATGGGATTTACCTCAGCAACTTTGGCACGCGCTTGGGCAATTTGCTCGGGAGTTGCTATGTCAGTTTTGGTGAGCACAATGCGATCTGCAATGGCTGCCTGTCTGAGACTTTCCTCGTGGGTCTCGATTTGTTCTGCACCAAAGAGCGCATCGACAGTAGTAATGATATTCGCAAGACGCGTCTGGCGCAGAAGTAGGGGGTCTCCTACGAGCGTTTGTGCGATAGGTGTTGGATCTGCAAGACCAGTTGTTTCAACTAAAATCCTGTTGAACGGTGGAATTACGCCTCGATATTCGTCGTTAATCAAATCGCGTATACCTTGTTGCAAATCCGAGCGCATCGTACAACAGATGCACCCATTAGCAAGTACCATCGATGTTTCGGTGAGCTTTTGAACAAAAAGATGATCTAAGGCCACCTCGCCCAACTCATTGATGAGAACAGCAACTCCTTGCCCGCCCTCACACTCAAGCAGGCGCTGAAGAAGGGTTGTCTTTCCGCTACCGAGAAAACCGGTAAGAATAGTCACCGGTCTCCTATTGTCTGTTTGAGCCATCTTGTCCGCCTTTGTCCTAGATGAGCTGCATGAGATACTCTTCATCAAGGGGGTCGACCGCACGAAGGCCAATGTTGTCTGCCTCAAGCCAAACATGTGCCAAGTTGTCGACAATCTTGGTTTGCCCTGTTGGGCTTCTCAATATGAGTTTTTCCCCATAGTCTGCAAGCGTCGCTCGGCTGGGCTTGAGCAACTTGTTAACCATGCCTATCAGCTTCTGGCGTTCAGCCAGGCGCGAATCACCCGTTCCGATGCCATTGGGATTACCTGCCCTATCAAGCCAATCGGGTGCTCCGCTCAAGACTCCACACGCTGAACACATGTCCACTCCTTACAGTAAGTCCCTCTGACACATCCATATGCCAGAGGGACGGATGTGGTCCCCCGCGCTGATAAGGCTCTCACTTATCAGCACGGGTCAAATATGATGCTTATAGTTTAGATGCCCGACGGCTCGCCATAACCCTCATCAACATCGGGGCCAAACGGGACGCGCTTCTTGAAGTCGAGGGCAACGTCTTCCATGGTCATGAACTTGACACCCTCGTGCTTGCGCATGTGATCAATCATGCGCTCAAGGGCAACGAGTACGTGCGGGTGACCAGAGGCATCCGGGTGGATGCAAATGGGGAATACTGCATAATCAAAGTGACGATAGACCCAGTTAAACTGATCCATCCAGATTTCCTCGAGCTGGCTTCCGGTAATCCAGCCGTGACTGTTAGCAGATGCCTTAACAAACAGCATGGGAGGAGCGTCATCGAGATGCCATGAGCACGGAATCTCTACGAGGTCAGCAAGCTCGCCAGCCTTCCAGGGTGCCATCCAGTCTTCTGCCTTGCCGGAGTAGTCAACTTTGGTCCACGAGTCACCGAGGCGTACATAGTGGCAGTGATAGTCGTCTTCCATGAGAGATGAGTCATAGAGGAAGCCGCGCTCTTTGAGAAGACCAACGGTGTGCTCAGAGAGCTCCCACCACGGAGCCATGTAGCCGACGGGCTTTCTTCCTGCGATTTTCTCGACAACCTCAATGGTGCGGTCGAGAACAGCAGTTTCCTGCTCAAGGGTCATTGCCAACGGGTTCTCATGGAGATAGCCGTGAATACCAATCTCTGCACCAGAATCAACAATCATCTGAGCTGCTTTGGGGAAGCTCTCCATGGCGTGGCCAGTTACGCCCCACGTAATCTTGTCGCTAATGCCATTGCGCTCAAAAAGGTCGAGAAGGCGAGGAACGCCACGCTTAGCACCGTGCACACCACGGGAGATGTCGCAGGGTGAATCAGCGCCGCCCCATGAACCAATCCACAGAGCCACAGCGTCGAAGTGCGGGTTAATCATGACTTGGATCTCTTTTTGGGTGTTGTTGTACATGCTCATTCCTCCTTGTATATATGCCTTGCTTTTCCTGTTTAGCGACTCCTACTTGGTCTTTCAATCACCTCCCGTGACCGCATGTCGCCAATTTCTTCCTTGCCTTTTCTTACAGGTGCCTTGTTCCTGTAAGACGAACACAAACTGAAGCTAGACCTGCGTTACTAAGTCGTCCCAAATGAGTTTTCTTACGGGTGAAGTCTCGTATTGTCCGTTCGAGCCACCATCATTGATGTCAAGTGATATGACAGACACAACCGCATTCTTATCAGGCAACATGACGCAATACTGTCCAAAGATGCCCCACATATATCCAGCGTTGTTAACTGGGTCAATCCATGTTTGATAGCCATATCCTGCAGGCTGTGGGGGATCTGACGGAATGAACTCGCCGGTCTCCTGCGTGTGAGCAGTGAGCATGTCTGCGACCCAATTCCAGGGCACCAGCTGCTTGCCGCCATACTCTCCTCCATTGACAAGGAGCTGACCAAATAGTCCCATCTCATCAATGTTGATAGACAGCGCATTAGCTGCAATCGTATGTCCAAGCGGGCAATCTCCCCACTCAACGTTACCAATTCCAAGAGGCTCAAAGAGGCGATACCTCAAATACTCGCGAATGTTTTGTCCAGCTCTCTTTTCTATGAGACAACCCAGCATGTAGGGGTTGGCGTTGTTGTACAAAAAGACGCTTCCGGGCTCATTGTCAAATTTCCCATCAGTAAAGAAGTAGCGAGGCCAGTTGGGATGGTTTTTGCGCTCCCAACCATCTCGCCACATCATGGTTTCTGACAAACCCGAGGTCATCGTCAAAAGGTGGCGCGGAGTAATGGAGAGTGCATATTCATTGGTAACGTCATAGGTCTCTTCGGGAAAACTTGCAGCTAACGGCTCGTCAAGATCAAAAAGACCCTCAGCAAGCGCTATACCAGCTGCTGCTCCAACATAGGTTTTGGCAACCGAGTAGGTTTCAAAACGTGGTTTTGCAGGAAAACGCGTCCACTCGTCTGTAACTTCACCATCTTTTCTTACCTGAGCTCCAAGGATGTAGAAGCCTTGTTCCTCAGCATGTTTAATAAAGTCTTGCACTAACTTCGAAGCCATGGGCTCCTCCTTTCCCTGTGCAACAAATGGGGCTTATGCCGTCTCTTTGTTGCGATTTATGAAATACACGGCTATATTTGCCGCAACCACCACAAGGTTCAAAACATAAAACGCGACAACGTAAGTCACGTTTCCGCCAATAAACTTGGCAGCTAGCCCGCATATATATCCAACTTCAATAAGACATAGAAAGCCAAGGCTGACGCCTTTTGTCGACTGCGAGATAAGTGCCTTTCTTAGATTGATTGGCCACGAAGCCCCAAAGCACAGAAGCATGGCAACCTCTAAAATGTTTGCCATAGCCCCTCCCTTCATCGACCCAGGCTTTTGCTCTTAGCCTGAGAATAAAAGCTGTCGTCCTTACAAAGGAAGGTTCAAACTCGCTCTCACCGATTTAAGCGAAACTAACTACCCCCATTGGCTGGGAATTGTTACCATTCTCATGGGTAATTAATCTGCTGAACGGCAAGCAAATTAGGTGGGGGGCTGTATGAAAAGCCGACAAACTATCGAACGCTTAACCATGATTGCTCGCAAAGGCAGTTTTCAAAAAGCGGCCAATCGTCTTTATCTCTCAAGTTCTGCTCTCGTACAACAAGTAAAAAAGATTGAGGAAGACCTCGGTTTTGACGTTTTCAAGCGCGACTATTCAGGCGTTACCTTAACCGAGGCGGGAAAGCTCTACCTAGACACAACGATTCGGATTTTTAGGCGGCGGGTCACTTCTGCGGCACGACCTCGAGGGGCGTATTCAACTTGTTGAAGAAGGCAATGCGCTTCTTCTTGCAGTTGCAGGCGACCCACGAGCCGTGGCGTTTGGCGGCCT
>JAFUCQ010000012.1 GCA_017459605.1 Atopobiaceae bacterium | reverse complement strand
TTTCCTGTTCTTGAAAAACTCGAGGCTATTGCAGAGGACAAGCAAGATCACCAGCTCTCAGGCTATGTGTATTACAACATTGCTGGTGCCTACTATGACCACAACGAGCACGACAAGTCTTTTTTCTACATTCAAAAAGCCCTCTATGAGCTCCTACGAAGTCCCAACAGAGAATACGTTGCTCGCACCTACAATCTTTTTGCCGTTGAGTCCCAGCGAATTGGTTGCATGAGTACCGCCTATCAGTACTACATGCTTGCAGAATTGTTCTTAGGCGATGTTGATGCCCCCATCATGAAGGCAATTATTAGCTCAAATATTGCCGAGCTGCTCTGCGACCTTGGAAACACGAAAGCCTCCTATGAGTCGCTCCATGCCAGCATTGCTCAGTTTGAGAAAGTCAAAACACCAGAGATAGGGCATAACCTCGTTACGGCTTATGTAAACCTCGTTATTCTTTGTGTCCATACTGGGCGCATGGATGAGGCACAAGAAAGCTTTGAGCGCATCTCGAAACTCGTTGACGAGTATAAACTTGAGGAGAACCCCATAATTGAGCGCTGTGTTTTGTTAGCACAAGCAAGTCTCGCTGTTGTCAATCGAAACGATCTCCTTATCCAAGATATCTCTGCTGAGATTTTGTCAGACATTATTCAAGACTCAGCGTTTTTTACCTTCTTCTTGAAAGACACGTGTCGCTACATACAGCTACTCGTAAACCACAAAGAATGGAAGCTTGTTGGCACTATGATTGAGGCTATTGAACGAAGCCTTCCCAACAACACCTCAGCATGGCTGCAAAACCAAGTGGTAAAACTCAAGATTGCATACTTTGGAGCAACGGGTAACGGACAAGCGATGTTTGAGAGCTATGCCAAACGCTCGCAGCTCAACCGGACTCAGCACGACATCATGCGCCAGCTCAGTTATGAGTCGATTTGCCTGATACGCATTATCGACGAGCTTCAAAGTGAGTTGGGTCGTGTTCAGAGAGAGAACAAATCGATTCAGACCATTGCAGAGACCGACTCGTTGGTGGCAATTCCCAACCGGCGTGCCCTCAATCGAACTATCGATGAAAGCTTTCATAAGGCAGTAGCCCAGCAGCATGGCTTTGGCGTGGGCATTGTTGACATCGACTCTTTCAAGCAATACAACGATGTTTATGGACACCTCGCAGGTGATGAGTGTCTGAGATCAATAGCGAAAACCCTCGATGACATTGCTCATGAACATAATCTCTTTGTTGCACGCTACGGCGGGGATGAATTTGTATATATCTACGAGGGACTCACCGACGAGCAGATTGAAGCCATCGAACAGGAAATATATGAGCAGTGCTATGTTGGCGTCACACATGGCTATGCCAACACCATCCCCAGCGAGTCGATGCGCCCGTGGGATCTGTTCATGAAAGCTGATGAACAACTCTATAAGAAGAAGCAGAAATACTCATGAATACCCAACGATTCAGCTCCGACATACAGCAATTAATTGATGATCATCAAGCAAGTCTGCCTTCAGGAGACTTACAAACCATTGAAATTTTGAACGAGCTCAAAGACAAGGCACTGAGCTTGGGTGATGAGGAACTTCTTGGCTATGTGTACCATTCGCTCGCCTTTGCACACTACTTTATTGCAAGTGACTACGACGCTTTTATCGACAATGTTCGCCGAGCGGCAAAAGTACTCTTAGGCCTTGAAGACCAATCTGAACTCATTCATGTGTACTATCTCATTGCCATTGATGCACTCAATAAGGGTTTGTATGACCTGTCATATCACTACTTCTCAATGGCGCATAACATTTCATTGGAAACGCAACAAGTCTTGTCTGCTTCTATTCTGAAGGTTGCTATGGGACAAGTTCTCAATCTCATTGGCAAGCATAAACAAGCGCTTACCGCCTTTATTAACGGCCTCAACGGCATCAAACGAGAACCGAGCCACCCACACTTTTACAACAACATTACCAGCTGTTATATGAACATGATTCATGCTCAGCTCGAACTCGCTTTGTTTGCAGACGCTGAGTCTGCGTATGAGCAGGTACACGCTTTTGTAGAAGATCATCCCGATATCTATCAGATAGATGTTCAAATTAACTCTGCACTTGTGGATGGGCGTATCGCCATACACAAAGATGACATGGAGCGAGCCGACGCTGCGGTTAAACGTTTGGCAGAGCTTCTTCCCAACAATGTTCAGATTGCATCATACGTGCCTGAGATTAGTAAGCTCATCAGCGAGCTTTTGGAAAAGCACCAGTTAGAACTTGCGGGCATAATGATTGATGCGCTCTCAAAGCACGGTTTGTCCGATGAAGCCTCGCTTATCCAAAGCATGGTTATCGACACCAAAATTGCCTACTATCAAGCAACAGACAAACGAGAGTTTTTGCTTGAGAGCTATCTTGAGCAAGACAAGATTCAAGCACGCATCATGATTGAGCAGTCTGAGGTCAACGAATACATGCAAGAGCTGCTCGTTTTAACAAATCGCCTGCATATCGACCAAAGCAATCTCCACCACGAACGTGAAGAGCTCATCCGCTTTGCTGAGACCGATCCACTCACCAACCTTGCAAATCGCTATGCCGGAGACCACCGCTTTGAAGTGGCTTTTGACCGAGCTTTCTTAAGACAGCAAAACCTCGCCGTGTGTCTGCTCGACCTCGACAATCTCAAAGAATGCAACGACAAGCATGGACATACGGCTGGAGACGAACTGTTGGTTGACGTAGCGGCTGCTTTACGACAGATTATGACCCATGAGCGTGTCTTTTGCTCTCGCTATGGTGGAGATGAGTTCATCATTTTATGTGAGAACATGTCGAGCGCTGATGTTGAGTCTATTCTGTCTGAGATTCATCACTACACAAAAGCCGATGTGAGTATTGGCGTGTGTAATACCGTTCCTCAGGCAAAAATGAAAACATGGGACTTTTTGCAGGCAGCAGACAGAGAACTCTACGCCATCAAAGATGCCAAAAAAGCAGGCGACAATACAAGCAGTATCTCGATTACCTCAAAGATCGTGAGCTTTGCCGAGCGATTCAACCCAAACGAGCCGAGCACATAAACTCCCAAAAGCTGCTCGCAAAACAGCACGCGCTTGGTGCTTGTGGGAGTGAGCCTGAGAGGCTATCCGAGCATCTTGGGGTCAATTCCCATCTGCTTCATCATGTTGTCGAGCTGTTTGCGCTGCTTTTTAGCACCTTTTCCGCTCTGTGTGAGTGCTCGCATTTTGCCCATCATCTTATTCATATCACTCCACTGCTTCATGAGGGCATTGACCTCTTGTACGCTGCGCCCTGAGCCTGCTGCAATGCGACGACGGCGCTGACCATTGATGGTCTTGGGACGCAGACGTTCCTTATGAGTCATCGAATAGATAATCGACTCAATGCGCACAAGCGCACTGTCATCGAGGGCTGCTGCCATACCGGGTGTTTGGTTCATGGCTCTATCCATACCCGGAAGCATGCCTAAGAGCTTACCCAAGCCACCCATCTTGCGAATTGAGCGAAGCTGGTCGAGCATGTCATACATGGTAAAGCCTTCTCGAAGCATGCGCTCGGCGTTGGCAATTTGCTCTTCATCAGCAAGCTCTTGTGCCTGCTCGATGATGCCAACAACATCTCCCATGCCCAAGATGCGCTTGGCCATACGGTCTGGATGGAAAACCTCTAACGACTCGGGCTTCTCGCCTGTGGAGATGAATTTGATGGGCTTTCCGGTTACCTCACGAACCGACAGCGCACCGCCGCCACGCGCATCACCATCGAGCTTAGACATGATGACACCATCAAAGTCAACGCGCTCAGCGAAAGTACTCACCACATTGACGATGTCTTGGCCAGTCATGGCGTCGACCACCATAAGGATTTGATCTGGTTTGACAGCCTGTTTAATGTTGACTGCCTCAACCATCATTTCTTCGTCAATTTGAAGACGTCCGGCGGTGTCAACGATAACAACATCGCGCAGGTGGTCGACCGCTTCTTGTATTGACTCGCGCGCCACAGCTACCGCATCTTTTCCGTCACCGCGATAGACCGGAACACCAATCTCTGCACCAAGGGTTGCGAGCTGATCTGCTGCTGCTGGGCGGTGGGTGTCGCATGCGGCAAGCTGGGGGCTCTTTCCCTGCCTCTTAAGCAGGTAGGCAAGCTTGGCTGCAGCAGTCGTTTTACCCGAGCCCTGAAGACCCACGAGCATAATGACGTTCGGCGTGCGGTTTTGCGCTAAGGCAAGACCCGATTCGCTTGAGCCCAACAGGCTCGTCAGCTCATCGAGAACCACCTTCACGACGTTTTGTGCTGGTGTCAGAGAATCGAGAATCTCTGCGGTAAGACAACGCTCCTTGCACTCCCCTACAAAGCTCTTGACAACCTTGTAGTTGACATCAGCCTCGAGCAAGGCCATGCGAATCTCACGCATTGCAACATTGATATCATCTTCGGTAAGACGACCCTTACCCTTGAGCTTGTCAAAGGTGTCTTGCAAACGATCAGAAAGACTCGAAAACATAGCCATGCCAAAAACTCCTATCTGTGGCCGCTGCGATGCTGCTCGTGCTCATACACTCCTTGTACCATAGGTGACCGTAGTTGCCTAGAGGTCTTCTCCAACGAGTGCGGTGGTAAACTCCAAAGGATCAAAAGGCTGCAAATCCTCAAGTGCCTCTCCCACGCCAATGCGATAAATGGGAAGCTTTAATTGGTCGGCAATAGCAATGGCAATGCCGCCCTTAGCTGTACCATCGAGCTTCGTCACAATCAAGCCATCAATATCGAGAGCACTGTTAAACTCTTTTGCCTGCGAAAGACCGTTTTGGCCCGTCGTGGCATCTATGACCAACACCACGCTTACCGGCATGCTGGCACGCTTGCGGGTAACACCAACTACCTTTGCGAGCTCACGCATGAGTTCGGGACTGGTATGCAAACGTCCTGCTGTGTCGATAAGGACGAGCTCAGTTCCTTCTTTTTCAGCTCGCTCTACCACGTCATAGCACACGCTTGCAGGATCTTTTCCACGCTCACGGGTAATAACCTCAACGCCGCTGCGCTCACCCCAAATTTGGAGCTGCTCGATAGCAGCCGCACGAAAAGTGTCGGC
The DNA here is from genome assembly GCA_017459605.1 of Atopobiaceae bacterium. GTDB lineage: Bacteria > Actinomycetota > Coriobacteriia > Coriobacteriales > Atopobiaceae > RGIG4373. The sequence goes on along the minus strand of JAFUCQ010000012.1, from coordinate 6,081 downwards.
GCCTCCAATGATGACCCGAATACCTTTGTTTTTGCCCTCAGCTGCAATTTTTCCAACCGTCGTGGTTTTTCCAGCACCATTGATGCCAACAAAGAGCACGCAACTTGGCAAGCTCGCAAAAGGATCTCGCCCTTTGGGTGGAAACACATCTGCCAAGCGCTTTGCAAGAGCTCCTTGAAGCTGTTTGGCTGTTTTGAGATTTTCTTGGGCGGCTTGTTCTCTCAGGTCATCGGTAACCTCCATGGCAAGCTGGCCACCCAAATCTCCCATGACGAGACGATCTTCGAGTTCTTCCCAAAAATCCTCATCAACCTCGCCACCGAGGTAGAAAATCTCATTGAGGGTTGCTCGTGAGCGAGCAAGACCTGCTCGCAGGCGATCTGCTATGCCCATCAGGCATCCACCACCTTTCCACTTTCACGGTCGAGACGCTGAGAAACCACATGACTCACGCCATCGGCTTGCATAGATACACCATACAGCACATCTGCCTGCTCCATCGTGCGCCGTTGGTGAGAAATAACAATGAGCTGCGTTTCTTCTTTCAAAGCCTCAATGGCATCGAGAAGCTTTGAAAGGTTGGCATCGTCGAGCGCTGCCTCGACCTCATCAAAGACATAGAAGGGTACCGTTCGAGTACGATACACCGCAAAGAGCAGTGCCAAGGCCGTCAGTGACTTTTCGCCACCGCTCATGAGGCTCATCTTGACAATGCGCTTTCCACGGGGTTGTGCCACAACCTCTATGCCCGTGTCCATGGGATGGTCTGGATCGACCATCTCAATATGCGCGTTTCCGCCAGGAACCAACAGGCCATATATCGTTTGGAAGTTCTCGTTAATCTTTTCGAAGGCTTCCAAGAAACGCCTGCGCATTTTACGGTCGATAGCTGCAGTAATCTTAGCCAGTGAGCTTCGGGCAGCTTCAAGATCTGCCACTTGTTCTGAAATGTAGTCTGAGCGCTCTTTGAGACGGGTGTACTCTTCCATCGCAACGTGATTGACAGGACCCATGCGATCAAGTTTGTGTTTGAGGTCTGCCAGCTCAGCTTCTACCTCTGAGCGATCTTCAAGAACAGGAAGCTCAACAGCGGTTTCTACCGCCACACCACAGGCAGTAATGGCGTTGACCGCCTCTTCAACTTGAACCTCAAGACGACCACGTGAAAGCTTGAGCTCACCTGCAGCACTCACCGCCTCATCGAGGCTGCGGTTGGCATTTTCAACCTGAGCGCGAGCCTCAGAGATGGTTGTTTTAAGACTGTCAGAATCTGCCTCTGCAATGGAAGACTGATCGCGAAGGCGATTGGTGAGGGTATCGAGGGGTTGCTTCAACGACTCGAGTCGCCTCATGAGTGGCTCTGCCTGTGACAGCTTATACTCAAGCGACAAACTGTCACGCTCGGCAAACTCACGCCGCCGCTCAAGACCACGCAAGCGGTTTGTCAACTCTTCGCCTCGTATATCGAGATGTCGCCTGCGCTCAGACACCGTAGCCAACTTGAGGCGAGCCTCACTGAGACGCTCGTCGAGCTCGCGCTCGTTTTGCGCTGCCTGTACGCGCTCATCTGACAGAGAACGCAGGCGTCCAGAAAGCTCATCAGAGCGGGCATTTGCCTCATCTGCTTTTCGCTTATGGTCGCTGAGCTGGGGCTTGGCTTCTTCTACCTTGGAGTTTGCCTGAGCTCTCCTCTTGGCAACTGAGTCTTTTTCAGACTGAGCAGAAGCGATTTGTGCTTCAAGACGTCCCTGCTCACTCTTTGCACTCGAAAGCTCTGCTTCAAGCCGTGCGATGGTTGCAGACAGTTCTGCTGAATCTGCCTGAGCCTGAGCAAGTGCTTTTTGCGCAGCCTCAAGCTCTGAAGCACGAAGGGAAAGCCCTTCTTCGAGTGCGGGAACCTGAGCTTTGAGTTCGCGGATGCTGCGTTTGCGCTCAAGAGAGCCCGCTTCTGCGAAGGACTGCTGTCCGTACACCACACGCCCGTCGGGATAGACAATGCTTCCATCAAGACTGGCATAGCACAGACGTGCGTCTCGCCCGTAGGCTTCAAGAGCCTCATCAATACTCTCGGTAAGCTCAACGGCTCCCAAGAGTGCTTCGACAACAGTTCGAGCTTCCTCGCTATACTCAATACGCTCGAGCAAAGAGGCTTTTTGCGTGCTTTGTGATGCAAGCGGCTGACGAGACATCATGCTCGCTTTTCCACCGAGTTCTTGCAGCTCAGATGCCGATTGGGCAAGTGTCGTGAGTGAGTCTTTATCAGCAACAATAAGGGTTGCCAAGCTGTCACCCAACAAGCGCTCAACAAGACCTTCAAGCTCTGGGGGAGCAACAATCAAATCTGATAGACGACACTCCACCAAGTTCTGTGCCTGCTCGTCTTCTAAAAGCTGTGCAACCATAGGACTCGCCTGATCGCTTGCACTATCAACAGCTACCAGACTCGATAGATTTGCTCGGGCATCAGCCAGCTGCTCGCGAATCTCTTCTCGCTGAGTCAGTGCTTTTTGCTCAGTTTGTTTGTGCTTGTCGATTGCCTGCTGAATCTCAGCGGCTCTCGTCTTGGAAAGCTCGAGTTCTGATGATGCCCTGTCTTGACGCTCAATGCATGAACTCAAAGCCTCTTGAGCTGTCAGAAGACTCTCTTCAATTTGCGTCAAACGGCTCTCAAACATCGCATCTTCGACCTCAGCATTAGATATCTCATCTTTGAGCTTTGCTAAGGCAAGTGTTGCCGCATCGGCCTCACGCTGAGAAGTTCTCAGCTCGGCAGTACGCTTGGCGAGCTCTTGGTCGATGTCACTTCGTGATGTGCGAGCTGCAGCAGCCTGTGGTTCGAGCTCCTCGACAAGCTTTCGCAAGCCCTCCTCAGAGCTCTTAGCTTCACGCCGCTCAGATTCTGTGCGCTGCTGCTCTTCTATCACATCACGGCGCTGATGTCCGACCGAACGAAAAACACGCTGCGCTTCTTCGTGAGAGCGCTTCATGTTGCGGGATTTTTCTTCAAGCAGGCGTATTGTTGCGTCGAGACGAGAAGCCAACTCTCCGGTTCGGGCGCGCTGCTCTGTTAGGTCTCCAACAAAGAGTCCCTTTTCTTCCAAAATGAGTTGCAGGCGCTCGAGCTCGGCTTTGCGCTCCTCGAGCTTGTACCGTGCCAAATCACAGGCAGCATCTGCTTCATTTTGCTTGTTTTCAAGTGCATTCCATTGTTCTTGCAGACGACGGAGATCATCAACCGCCATGACGAGGGTAAGTTCTGAAAGACGCGCCGTGAGTTCGCTGTGGCGCTGCGCTTTGTTTGCCTGACGCTCGAGAGGTCGCAACTGTCGAACAATTTCATGTTCGATGTCTTTTGCACGAACGAGATTTGCCTCCATGCCTTTGAGTTTTCTCAGTGAGCGTTCTTTGCGCCGCCTGTGCTTAGAGATGCCTGCTGCTTCTTCGACCAAAGCTCGGCGCTCTTCTGGACGACTCTGCAACACCTGCTCGAGACCACCCTGCGAGATGATGGAATGGGTATCTTTGCCCAAACCCGTATCATGCAAGATGTCTTGTATGTCCATGAGACGACAAGGGCTTGCGTTAATGAGATACTCACTCTCTCCTGAGCGATACATGCGCCTCGTGATGGCTACTTCTTCAAAGTCTATGGGAAGCGAATTATCTGAGTTATCAAGTACCAAGGTTACTTCTGCAACGCCAACTGCTCCGCGAGCGCTTGAGCCTGAGAATATGACGTCTTCCATCGCCTGTCCACGCAGGTTTTTTGCACTTTGCTCACCGAGCACCCACAGAATTGAGTCGCTCACATTGGATTTACCTGAACCATTTGGTCCCACCACAACATTGAGGTTGGGATCAAAGGTCATTACTGTTTTGTCGGCAAACGACTTGAACCCTTTGAGCGATAGAGACTTGAGAAACACCGTGCACTTACCTCTCAGACGTAGCAGTAGATGACTTGACTGTATGGGCACCAGCATCGCCTTGATTGTGAGCGCTGTGGGCATCAGATGCCGAGCGCTCGGGAGCAGTGCTGTTGGCTGCAGTGTAGAATTCAAGCGCTTGCTGAGCTGCAAGCGACTCAGCGAGTTTCTTTGAAGAACCGCTTCCTCTTCCTACTCGAACCCCCTGCACAAGTACCACAGCGGTAAAGACCGGATCGTGTGCTGGGCCTTCATTGCCAACAATCTTATACTCAGGCGCGCAGTGAAGCTCTCGCTGGGTGTATTCCTGTAAGAGCGATTTTGGATTGTCGGGGACAAATGATGGCACCAGTTCACTATCTGGCTTCAGGCTCAAGCGCACAAACTCATGTGCTTTTTTGTAACCTGCATCCAAATAGAGCGCCCCAACCAATGCTTCATAGACATTCTCAAGAGCAGAATGCATGCCGCGAGCACCTGTCCCTCGCTCTGACTCACCAAAGATAATAAGCTCAGACAAACCCAGTTCTTGAGCAACCCTCGAAAGGTTTTCTCCCGAAACAAGCGATATCTTGAGCTTGGTAAGCTCACCCTCATCAAGGGTGGGATGGAGCTCATAGAGGTCAGTTGCAACCATAGCTCCCAAGATGGAGTCACCGAGAAACTCAAGGCGCTCATAACTTGCCAGACCTCGCCTACCCTCAACAGCAGACGGATGTGTGAGTGCACTCTCGATAAGCTCGCGATGGGAAAAATGATGATCGCAGATTTTTTCGACTTTTCTTACGACAGCAGTAGCTGACACAGCGTAACCCTATGCGTTCATAATAAGGTCAACCGACTGCCTGATGGTCTTAATCTCAGACAGCTGATCGTCTGGAATGCGCAAACCAAACTCATCTTCAAATGCAGTCACCAGCTCGAGCAAATCAAGTGAGTCGGCATCGAGCGCCTCGTAGTTGGTATCCTCATCAAGCTCATCACTATCAACGTCGAGCGTCTCAGAAACAATCTCGATGACGCGCTCAAGAATAGCTTCACGATCTTGTGCCATGGTTTTCTCCTAGCCTTGTATGTCTGAGGTCTCAAACCTCAATAGCTCTCAATACCGTATCCATTTTACTCAGAAGACCTGCGAGGTGAGCTGACGCTTATCTTCTCCACGATGCCACCTCGAACCATTGATGCGCTCGCCAAGCATCCGTTGCAAATTGCCTCGACGCTCGTGGCTCCGTGGCCTACCAATACCGGTGCTTTCAGACCTAACAACATGGCACCGCCATACTTGTCTCCTGAGAGCTTGTCTTTGAGACCACCCAGCGAAGGTTTGAGCAGTATGCCGCCCAAGCCGGCACGTTTGGACGAATGAGCAAGACCTTTTATCTCATGGAGCAAGTACTTTGCGGTTCCTTCGAGCGTTTTAAGGGCTACATTTCCGGTAAAGCCGTCACAGACAGCAACATCAATATCAGGATTGAGAAGTAAGTCTGGACCCTCGCAATTGCCAACGAAATTCAGTCCCGAGGATGCAAGAGCTTCGTGAAACTCGAGCACCTGGCTTGACCCCTTGGTCTCTTCGGTGCCGTTTGAGAGAAGTGCGATTTTTGGATTGTATGTTCCAAAAAGAACCTGAGAATAGGCACGTCCCATCTCTGCAAACTGCACAATCATCTCAGGACGACAATCTGCATTAGCACCAACATCGAGCAAGATGCACGAATGCCCCTCGATACCGGGTAGTGCCACAGCAATAGCAGGGCGTTTGATGCCACGAGACCTTCCCACATGCAAGGTACCAGCAGCTAAAATCGCTCCTGTGGAGCCAGCAGAGAAAAAGCCCTCTGCCTCGCCTGCCCTCACCGCTTGGCAGCCTTTGACGATTGAGGAGTCGCGCTTGGTACGTACCGCCTCAGCAGGATGGTCTGCCATGTCTATGACCTCTGTAGCTGCAAGCGCAAAGGCACGTTCATGACTCTCACAGAATGGCTCAACAACTTCAGGCAGACCAGCTACCAGAAGCTCGAGATCTGAGTCTTGGACCAGTGCCTTTTCAATTCCTTGGAGCACTATCTCAGGTGGCTCATCTCCACCCATAGCGTCAACACATACACGCGTCATATTGCATCCAATTCTTTGTGTCGTGTATTAACACAGC
>JAFUCQ010000092.1 GCA_017459605.1 Atopobiaceae bacterium | reverse complement strand
TGATGAGGACGAGCGCTATGAAAGTCTCCACATCAAGCGAGAGGACAACGACGATGATGATGACGATGATAAAGAGAAAGACGGCGCCAAGGCAGCGGGGGCACTCATAGCAGCTGCAGCGGTAGAGAGCGCTTCGAGTAGCTCTGATTCAGCGTCGTCTGCGGTGGGTACTCAGCAAAGTTCAACGCCTGCGTCGCCGCAAACGTCGCACACCACGGCAAGTCCCGCAGCTCCAAGCAATGCTGGGGCAAGTGCAGCTCCGGCAACGTCGGCACAGTCACATGACGATGATGACTGGGACGATGACGACGACGATTGGGATGACGACTCAGACGATGATGACTATGTTGCGCCGAGTCCCAGCCCAAGCGTTGCTCCCGTTCAGTCTTCAGCTGGAACCTATCAGGCTCCGTCGTCCTCAAACCAGTCATCTCACTGGGACGACGATGATGATTGGGACGATGATGACGACCAAGATGATGATGACGACGATGATGATGGTTTAGACGAAGATGCCGACTACGATGATGATGGTTTAGACGAAGATGCCGACTACGATGATGATGACGATGGGATAGACGAGCAGGCAGACATTCGTGCCGCGCGACCACAAGCAGCGTCTGAGTCGCTTGCACAAAAACGGATACGATTTGACATTGCACGCCTGCTTGCAGCGAGTACCGCTGCGCCTGCGAGTGCAACTGAGGCCTCGTCTGCAGCCACAAACTCGACAGAGACCTCGCCTGCGAGTGCAACCGAGGCTTCATCCCCATCAGCCACCTCGACGTCGTCCACCACCAGCACCACACCAGCCGCCTCGACGTCGTCCACCACCAGCACCACACCAGCCGCACAAGATACAGAGAGCTACGTTGACGTTTCTCGAGTGTTTGGTGATAACGGTCCCTATCTCGTAAAAAAGCGGAGCATCGAAAGCCCCGACGGCACCATGACGCTTGCAGCCATCACATCGCTTGGATCGGCTGCGCGAACTGCAAGTATCGCCGCACAACTGCTCATCACGCTTTTCTTGGCGCTGCTCTGTCTCGTTGTTGCGTTTACCTACAACATGACTGCACGAACGTTGCAGCCTGTCGAGCAGATGCGTCTTGCGGCAGAAGCCATCACGTCGAGCGATCCTGGCAAGCGTATTCCCGTGCCAGAGCAAGATCGAGACCTCTCAGGGCTTGCTCTCACATTCAACGACCTGCTCGCTCGACTCGAAGCTTCCCTCATTGAACAGCGTCGTTTTATCTCCGATGCCTCGCACGAGCTCAAAAGCCCTGTAGCAGCAACGAGCCTCATCCTCGAGGCTGTTCGCACTCATCCCGAAGGCATGGATAACAAACAAGTTATCACCGATCTTACAAGCGAGAATGACCGCATGCAGAGTATCGTAAGCGACATGTTGACGCTTGCGCGTTCGGACGAGAGTCGTCTCAATCTCGATGTACGACCCCTTGATTTGATGGATCTGCTCTTGGAAGAAGCAGCGCGTATTCGTTCTCGCACAAATAGAGAAATTGATGTCTCTACCGTTGAGCCTGTTATCTGTGAGGCAGACTCGGGTCTTTTGAGTCATGCTCTGCGCAATCTGCTCGAAAATGCCGTGCGCTACGCACAAACAAAGGTGAAGCTTTCCTGCCATCAAGCAGACAATCGCATCACCATCCTCGTGAGCGATGATGGAGCAGGCATTGAGCCCGACAAACGTGAGTGGGTGTTTGAGCGCTTTGCACGTATTGAGGGGAGTACACCTGACACAAAGGGAACTGGTCTTGGGCTTCCTGTGGCGAGAAGTATTGTGGAGCGCCACGGGGGAACGCTCAGGTTCATTGATGGTGAGCTTGGAGGTGCTACAGCCGAGCTTGTTTTGCCCGCATCAATAAGCCCCGAGATAACAGCCAGCTTGTAGTAAAGAGCAGACAGGAAGTTGTCCCAGCACCTCTCGCTACGTCAAATGAGTCTCCCTGAAAACATCTCATAACCAAGCCCTCGCTTAGATATACAATGAGTACCTAACAATTCGTGCTGCGAAAGCACGTCTCATTGCATAAGGAGGGGAGAAGATGGCAGACAAACGGGACTTTCTCGATGACATTATCGACATTCAATCAGATTTCCAAGCTGTCTCTAATCCCTTGGGCAGCCTTGCCGATGCACTAACAGGGGAGACCAAGGTCAAGGAATGGGATCCGTCTCGCTATAAAGACCGCCCCACGGTGTCAAAGGGCAGCTGCATTCGCTATCTCACCGATGGCGCGAGTTCGTGTCGAGCTTGCATGGATGTGTGCCCCGTTGACGCCATTGAGATTGCGGGTGGCCGCATGAGCATCTCTGACGATTGTCGAGAATGCGGTCTGTGCGTGGGCGTGTGTCCGAGTGAGGCGTTTAAGTCGCGGCTTGTCTCGCCGAGAAACCTCTACGATGCAGTGGCACGCGGAGCTATGGCACACGAGATGTGCTATGTGACCTGCACGCGAGCGCTGGGTCGCTATCCCAAGCCCAACGAATTGGTGATTGCCTGCGTCGGTGCAATTAGCCCAGAAGTGTGGTTTTCGGTGCTCTCAGACTTTGGCAACGTTGCGGTGTATTTGCCGCTCGGCATTTGCGACCGCTGCAGAACCACTACAGGAGAGAATTGCTATGTCGAGGCAATTGGTCAGGCAGAAGAATGGTCTGGTCAGGCCCTAGGACTTAAGGTTGATGAGTCTGATCTCAACCATTCCACGCGCCGTGAGTGGGAGCGTAAGCAGTTTGTCAACAACATGGTAAAAAACACGGCACTTGTGATGGGCAAAACAAATCCCATGGTAGCCGCTGTAAGAAATGCAACGAGCCTCATCGAAGAACACAACAAGCGTATTCGCCGGCTCGAAAGCAGCCTCAATGTGCTCAGCGGAAACCCAACCGACCACAGGCGCAGAACACTCGTTCAGCGCCGCCAACTGGTAATGACCACACTTCAGACGCAGCCCGAGCTGGTAGACAATCTCGACTTCAAGGTGGCTACCTGCGATTCTGGTCTTTGTACCATGTGCGGTGACTGCGTCAAGGTTTGTCCCACCCATGCTATTGAGCTCGACAAGCAGGGGCACGTTCGCATATCGGCGAGCCACTGCATTGGTTGCGATGCATGTACGGTGGCATGTCCAGAAGACGCTCTGTCGCTTATTGCAGCACAAGCAGAAGATATCGTCATTGCCGATGAGAGTGAAGCGAAGTCAAAGGCAAATGAAGAGAAACAAAAGCAAGAGCTTGAGCGCTTGAAAAAAGAAGGAAAGCGCCGCTTCGAGCAGGGAATGTCGTCTCTGGGCAAGTTCGTAGAAAACGTGGGAGATTCTCTCGAAAAGCTTGCCGATGAGGCAGCGGACAAATCAGGCGGTGGTCACTAGCTTGCAAACCGTCTGCCCTCTCACACGTGATTGACACCAGATATGACACCATTTATCATAGAAGTGTAGGTTTTTGAATGTCTACATGGGAAAAGCTGTTATCCAAAATCCTATCGCTTGATAAGAATATGCGATTTAAAGAATTGCAAAAAGTCTTAGAGAGCTATGGATATACGATGGCAGTGCCAAGGAGTGGAAGCAGCCATTACACCTTCCGCAAGAAGGGAAAAAATCCGATAACCATTCCCAAAGATAATCTAATCAAAAAAGTGTATGTGGAAATGGTCAAAGCGGTTGTCGAGGAGGAAATGAGTCGTGAAAGGGATTGATTACTACATGAATCTTCCCTACCGTCTGGAGATTCTTCCAGATCCTGATGAGGGTGGTTTTGTGGTGCGCTATCCTGACTTGCCGGGGTGCATCTCTGTTGGAGACACCATGAATGATGCATTGCTAAATGCAGAAGATGCAAAAGGTGCTTGGATTGCTGCGGCACTGGAAGATGGAATTAGTATTACAGAGCCAAATTCACTGGATGATTATTCTGGCCAGTTTAAACTGCGCATTCCCAAGAGCCTACACCGCTCTTTAGCAGAACATGCAAAGGCAGAAGGAACAAGTATGAACCAGTATTGCTTATATCTGCTGTCTAAACATGACGCTCTAAAAACAGGATGATTAGTGACCCTTGGTAATTGGCAGTAAAGGCATTCTCGAAAGGATGTGGAAATAACGTGTCACTTTCAATCGGTATTGTGGGTCTTCCCAACGTCGGTAAATCAACGCTGTTCTCGGCTCTCACCAAAAAAGGGGGTTTGGCTGCAAACTATCCCTTTGCAACAATTGATCCCAATATCGGTGTGGTGCCCGTCCCAGACGCTCGTCTCGACCGACTTGCTGAGATTGATAATCCCGAGCGCGTTATCCCAGCAACTGTTGAGTTTGTTGACATTGCAGGCTTGGTTGCAGGAGCAAGCCAAGGTGAGGGTCTGGGCAATCAGTTCTTGGCAAACATTCGTGAGACCGATGCTATCTGCGAGGTTGTGCGTTACTTTTCTGACCCTGACGTTGTTCACGTGAGCGGAAAAGTTGACCCCGAAAGTGACGTGGAGACCATCAAAACCGAACTTATCCTCGCTGATTTGGCAACTATCGAAAAAGCTCTGCCTCGCCTTGAAAAGGATGCCAAGCGAGACCGCAGTCTCGAAGCAAAGGTAGAAACCGTCCGCAAGGTTCAGGCTGGTCTCAACGAGGGGCAGCGAGCTATCACACTCGACCTCACGAAAGAGGATAAGGAGCACATCTACGACCTGCATCTGCTCACCATGAAGCCCATGCTCTACATTGCAAATGTCGATGAAGACGCGCTCGACCAAGACTTTGCTCCTATTGACGGTGTCACACCCGTCCCCATTTGTGCGCAGGTTGAGGCTGATTTAGCTGAGCTCGACCTAGAAGAAGCCCGCGAGTATCTCGACGCCATGGGACTCACTGAGAGTGGACTGGTGCGTTTGGTGCATGAGGCGTATGCGCTGTTGGGACTCCAAAGCTTCTTTACCTCGGGACCCGATGAGAGCCGTGCGTGGACGGTGCCTATTGGTGCTAAGGCTCCGCAGGCAGCAGGCGTTATTCACAGCGACTTTGAGCGCGGTTTCATCAAGGCAGAGACCGTCAACTTTACTGAGTACGATGAGTTGGGTGGCGAGGCAGCTTGCCGAGCAGCGGGTAAACTTCGCCAAGAAGGCAAAGAATACGTGGTGCAAGACGGCGATATCATGCACTTCAAATTCAACGTCTAGGTAAACTGAAGCGGGGAGGTGAGCTTATGGGTAGATATGTCAATCCCGGTAATGAAGGCTTTAAAGAAATACTGAAGTCCAATTATATTGACAAAACAGAGCTTATCTCGTACGTAAATGAATCGATAGGAACTACGAATAAACTAATTTGTGTGAGTCGGCCACGACGTTTTGGTAAGTCATTCGCCGTCCAGATGCTTACGTCATACTACTCATGTGGCTGTGATTCACGCGCTCTTTTTGAAGGACTTGATATTTCTTTTGACCCTTCCTTCGAAGAGCATCTCAATGCCTATCATGTTGTGCGTCTTGATATGACAAGCGTTGCCTATCATGCGAACCATGGCTCAATACCACAGAAGGCAGCTGAGTTTATACAAGAAGATATTCGTGAGGAGTTTCCAAATCTTTCTATCGGCACATCACTAGAATCCACTTTGGCGGCAGTTGTTGAGTCTACTGGCCGTCAGTTTATATTTGTCATTGACGAGTGGGATGCTGTCTTTCGCATGTACAAAGAAGATACATCCATTTAAGAAGAGTACATCGATTTTTTGAGGTCACTTTTTAAGAACAGCTCGTTCACAGCCGATTCTATTGCTGCCGCTTATCTTACTGGTATTCTTCCCATCAAAAAGTACGGCACCCAGTCAGCGCTTAATGACTTTTGTGAGTACACAATGGTATATGGTCTCAATTGCCAGCAAAGACGAGGTTTTAACACTTTTTTCATCTGGGATATCTTGCCTACGATGTAGAGTCAGGAACCGCACGCATTCCCAACGAGGAAGTTCGTATGGAGTTCTCACTCGTACTGAGAAAAGCGTGCCATCCAGAACTCATCCGCATGGTTCGAGAATCTGATGCACTTCTTGAGGCCACTATTGCTGGAGACGAGCAAGCAGTGGCATCCGCTATTGCTCGAGCACATGATTCTGCAGCTGGGCCAATGTGGTACAACGATGAGCAGTCATTGCGTTTTGCTGTTAAGCTCGCTTATCTTACAGGTATAGATTCCTTTGCTCGTATTGAAGAACTCCCTTCGGGTCATGGCCGAGCAGACCTTGTCTTTTTGCCAAAAAAGCGAAGCAAGCTTCCTGCACTTATTGTTGAGCTCAAATGGAACAAAGATGTAGACTCAGTGCTCACCCAGATACACGAGAGAAACTATCCAGCTGTCCTTAAAGATTGGGAAGCCTCGCTGAGGCTTGTGGGAATTACCTACAATTCCAAGACCAAGGAGCACTCCTGTGTAATTGAGAGCCTGTAACTCTTGTTGAGAGATGCCGTGTTCCTTTTCCAAGAGCAGCGAATACTTACCCGACGTAATCCTCGCCAATAACTACTACCACGTCGTAGTCTTCTGATACCGTCCCGTTGTTGGCGGAGATGGAATAGTCCCCTGAGAGGTATTCTGCGACAGCTTCTGCATCGGCCTTGTCGTTGTTGTAAACAACAACGGTTGTTTCGCTCTTAGCCTCTTGGGTATCGGCTTCGGCTTCGAGTCCAAGTTCATTCAGGGCTGCTGCCAACTCAGAGCCAAGCCCGTCGGTTTCTGATGCATTGAGTGCAAGCACGGTCAGAACCTTTTCCTCAGACTCACTCGCCTGTGACTCCAAGGGCACATTACCTGCAATACCTGCGGTAGGATCAACCTCGTCATCTGCCAGAGGCCTGAGACCTGCATTGACTCGTGTCATCATGGTGCGCCATGCGTCAGTGTCGCAAATCTCATACCACGTATCGTTAGCATAGTGGGACTCAGTTGGTGCCATACCCGAGTACACGTTGTTATCAACATCGAGCCCGCGCATCTCTTCTGCAAGACTGAGAATCTCTCCGATGCTCATATCAGTTGTCACGCTGTCTGCGAGCTGAGACGTAATGAGAGCGAGCTGAGCTGCGTTTGACTGAAGCACCTTCTTCACGATAGCTGCGATAACCATGCGCTGGTTGGCTGCTCGGAAAACGTCACCATCGCCATAGTCGTCGTAAGCATGGCGAGCACGGCACAGCTGCAATGCTTGGTCGCCGTTCACCAGCTGATGGCCTGCAAAAATCTCAGCACCTGTGTAATCGGGGTCAATAACGTCGACAGGGACATCTACCTCGATGCCACCGAGCGAGTCTACAATCATGCAGAAGCTGTCAAAGTCTACCTCGGCATAGTGAGCGATAGGAACTCCTGCAAACTTTGAGACGGTCTCAACAGCAAACGAAGGACCACCGATTGAATAAGCAGCGTTGATCTTTTCCTCGCCGTGTACACCAAGTCTCACCAAGGTATCTCGGTGGATGGAAACAAGCGTAACCTTGACATCTTTGGGATCAATTCGTACGAGCATAATTGAGTCGGAGCGATACGCGCTCGCCTCGGGACCGTATTCTTCATCGTTGATGCGGTCGATGTTTTTGTCCACGCCAAGCAAGAGCATATAAAACGGCTCCCCCGCCTCAACCGTAGCAAGGTTTTCTCGCAAGTCATCATTGACGTTGCTGTTGAGACGCCCTTGGATGTTGTTGATGTAAAACATGGCTCCACCAGCGAGAGCCACAATGACAGCTAAAGCAACGACAGCAACCAAACGAATCACGTGCATGCGCTGACGTTTAACTCGCTGTTCTGAATAATGCTGAAGACTCGACGTGCGCGACAGCTGCGCGCTTGCCGATGCAGTAGAAAGAGTTGGAATAGCTGCATTTAAATCACGTTTTTGGTTGTTATTCTGAGGTGCCACTCATGCTCCTTGGTCAATTGCATTCCTATCAGCATAATCAATTGAGCCAAGGAGGGTAACTACGAATCAAAAATATGCAGAAGAATACAAAACTAGTATGTGGGCTCGTCCTCGTCATCGTCGCGCTCACGATTGTAAAACTCGCTCATCTTAGCCGTTGCCCACTGGCTTTTCTTCTGCTCAATCCAGCGGTCGCGCATCTGCACAATGGCGAGCATCTCATCAACAACCTCTTCAATGTTGTCAGGACGAGCTGCATAGAGATAGCGCGTCATCCGCTCCATCGACTTATCTCCTCGAAGCTCTGCTGCAAGTGCTGCCCCCAGTTCCTCAGGAAAACCAAGGTCAGTAACAGCTTTGAGTAGTCCGTCGTATGCATCGAGCGACATAGTTTTTCCTCACCTGTGGGCTTGCGTGTATCCTGCGGGCTCGAGCAAGCCGAATTGTTGAGCCGTGCACAAGCCGTGCCGTTGACTCACGAACAAGCCGTGGCCAGACCATGCTCAATTCGCCGAAGCACATTGTATGCTTCTCGTCTGTTTATAGAGGTTTGTGCGGGGGATTCTCTGCATAAAGACTATTATTGTCTGTCGAAGAATGAGAGTTGGGTATAAGCCCCCATGCTTGCACAATGTAGGTCATGAATATGACGAGAGATAGGACGAAAGATGCCACAAGACAAACCAGTAAAAATCATTCTCATTACCGGCTACCTTGGTGCTGGAAAAACAACCTTGCTCAACCAAATCCTGTCTAACCGAGAAGGGATTCGCGCGGCTGTTATCGTCAACGATATTGGTGAGGTAAACGTTGACGCAAGCCTTATTCGCCAAGGTGGCCTATCGCAGACCGACGAGCTTATTCCCATGACCAACGGCTGCATTTGCTGCACGCTGTCGGGCGACCTCGAGAACCAGCTGCAAAACCTCGCAGATTCTGGTCTGTACGACTACATTATCATTGAGGCATCGGGTATTTGTGAGCCCATTCCCATTGCGTATGTGATTTCGGCGTTTTGCAAGGCAGATCGCCCCGAGGGCTACGCCAGCCTCGATTTGGACAACGTGGTTGCTGTTGTTGATGCTGCCCGTATGTATGATGAGTTTAACGGCGGAAAAGACCTGCTCGTAGATGGTATCGACGAAGATGATGTAGAGGCGCTGCTCATCAATCAGATTGAGTTTTGCACCACGCTTGTGCTCAATAAATCAGATTTGGTAACAGAAGAGCAGCTCAAGGATCTGCGCATGCTCGTGCGCGGTCTGCAAAAAGAGGCAGTGATTATCGAGACGAGCCATGGTGAGGTGCCGCTCGACGAGCTGCTTGATACGAATCGTTTTGACTTTGACAAGGTGGTTCACTCGGCGGTGTGGATGGATGCCTTGGAGACAGGCGAGGTCGATGACGACCACGACGATGACGATGACCACGATGACGAGCACCACCACGACCACGACCATGACGACGACCACGACGACCATGATGATGACGACGACCACGAGCACCACCACGACCCTGACCACCACGACGACCATGACGACGACCACGAGCATGGCCACCACCATCACCATGGTCAACATCACCACCACCATCATCACGAAGACGGTGAGCTCGAACACGGTATTACAACTTTCGTCTACGAGCGCCGCAAGCCCTTCTCATTTGCTCAGCTCCGCACCTTTGTCGAAGCTTGGCCGCAAGGCGTTGTCCGTGCAAAGGGAACCGTTTGGATGGATGAAGACTTTGACATGTGCTACCTCTTTGAGCAGGCAGGGCGTCAAAAAACCCTCAGAGAAATGGGCAACTTTATCGCGAGTTTCCCCGAGGAGGAGCGTCGCAAGATTATCGAAGAGGAGCCAAGCTACCTCAAAGATTGGGATGATGAGACAGGCGACCGCATGAACAGGCTTGTCTTCATTGGCAGAAAACAAATGAATCGTGAGGCAATTGAGACAGCACTCGATGCGTGTCTCACCGACTGGATAGCCTAAAACGCATAGGTGCCGGGGCGCTTATTGCCTGATGCAATGGCAGGGTTTCACGCTCACACTAAAACGCACAGGTGCCGGGGCGCTTATGCTCCGGCACTGAACTATGTGAGTCTGCGAACCTGATAAAGCTCCTCATCACAAAATCCCAGTTCGCGATAGTATTCACGCGTTCCCACGGCGCTAATAACGCGCAGTGAGGTAAAGCCTGCTGCTTGGGCGTGCTCGCAAGCAAGTTCAATGAGCGAACGTCCCAAGCCAAGATGCTGGGTTCCTCCCAGCTCAGAGCCATCGAGTCCCGCCACGCGACCATACACGTGAAGCTCTCGAATCATCGCCGTACTTCCTTCAAAGGGAAGAGAGAGGCGCAAAAATCCAGCAATCTTTCCCTCGGTGTTGACCCACTGGCAGAACTTCTCGTTGCTGATGCTTGTTGTGTACTCCACGATTTCAACATGGAGCTCATCGAGCCCAATGTCATCGGTGGCAATCTCTCGCTGGCGAATCTCTTGCCTCTCGTTGGGTTCTGTCTTTCGTGCTGACTCGACAGTTTGGCGCAAGTTGGGTTTTTTGTTGCCCGCAACAATGTCGGTCGACGCAATGTCTCGAATCATCCGAGAAATGCGGGTATAAGCTGGTGTCATATTCACACAATCAGCCAACAAGCACACCAAATCAGGCTCAGTGTAGGGCTGCCATGTGCCCCGCTCAAATTCGCGCATGAGCTGCGAGCTTTCCACCAACACACAGGGATAGAGTTTGACCTCATCGGGACAAAAACGCGGATCGCTCACGAGCGTTCGATAACCCGTGCGGTCGAGTTCGAGCGTTGAGCCCAAAAGATTG
This sequence comes from Atopobiaceae bacterium, assembly GCA_017459605.1. Classification (GTDB taxonomy): domain Bacteria; phylum Actinomycetota; class Coriobacteriia; order Coriobacteriales; family Atopobiaceae; genus RGIG4373. The sequence continues at coordinate 3,724 of JAFUCQ010000092.1, read as the reverse complement.
AGCATCATGTGCACCATGATTTTGAAGCCATAACGACGAAGCACAGCAAACGATTCTGCGATTTGCTCAACGCTGACCTGTCGTTTGTTGCAATCGAGAACACGCTGGTCGAGGCTCTGGATTCCCATTTGTATCTTGGTGCAGCCAAGCTCGCGCATCATGCGAGCCGACTCGCTGGTGATAAGGTCGGGTCGCGTTTCAATGCACAAACCAACAGAACGACACGCTGCATGTTCGTTACGTCGCTGTTGGTCGGCTAATTCCTCGCGGCTTGCTCGTTGTACGAGGGAAAGGTGCTCATGCGAAGCTTGTGCTTGAAGGAGGGCAAGCGCGTTGTTATAGTTCAACTCCCCTTCGTTGACACGAATCTGGAGTGGGCGGCACTGCTCAGCAGCTTGCTTGGCATCGCTCGTAAGGCCTGCATCTTCGTAAGCTTTGCGCCGCTCGTTCACGGAGTCATTGGTGGGTTGACTCAGCTCACGTCCATGTTCGCGTCCATGTCCGTGGCCAAACTCGCGTCCCAACCCGTGTCCATCCTCGTGACCAAACTCGTTAAGCGCACGAAAAACCTCAGTCACAAACCACAGCTGGTAGTCGAGTGGGTAGTCATTCCAGCTCCCACCTAAAATGATGAGCTCAACCTTGTCGGTGATATGCCCCATGGCCTCGAGTGCTCGCAAGCGAGAATATGTTTGTAGGTAGGGGTCAAAAAAGTTTTGCTCAGCACGGCGACATGCCGGCTCATTGGGCAGATAACTCTTGGGCATACGCAGGTCGCTCGGACAATACAAGCAGTTGCTCGAGCAGGGATGAGGCTTGGTCACCAGCGTTACCGTGGCTAAACCCGATGCGGTCCGCCGCGGCTTAATCTGCAAGAGACGCAACAAGTTGCGCTCGCAGATCTCATCGACTCCCCAAGTTGCGAGCATTTCGGGTTTCTCGGCTTTGAGCTTGAGATAAAACGGACGCAAGTGTCGCTTGGCAAGCTGAGGCTCACCAGCCGGGCGTTTACGGTTGTGCCTGCGGAGCAAGCGGCTGAGCCAAGCATCATCGAGCTCGGTCTTTCCGTCTTGTATGGTGTCGATAATCTCTTTCAGTACAGATTCCATGCTGCATAGTATAGTGAAGGCTCACTGCTTATAGGAGGATTGCCAGTGGATGTTTCGCAAGCTCGCGAACTCATGAAGCTCACGAGCGATTTCTATCAAAACTGTTCAGCGTCGTTCTCGGCTACGCGCGCTCGTCCGTGGGAAGGTTGGGAGCGCGTGCTTGACATCATGCAGAGCCTGCGAGCTGACAAAAAACACGAGTCCCTCCATATCCTCGACATTGCGTGCGGAAACTTACGCTTTGAGCGATTCCTCGTTGAGCGGCGCGCACAGCTCACCACGCAGCCACCCATTGAGGTGTGTGCGGTTGACAATTGTGCGAATCTCGTTGCGGAACACCCAGTACTAGATCAACAACAGGTGAAACTGCATTTTGAGCAACTCGACGTGGCTGAGCTTTTGCTCGATGAGGGACAACTCAATCGGCAATTAACTCAGCGCGACTGCCCAGCCTACGATGTGGCGGTGTCCTTTGCCTTTATGCACCACCTACCCCTGCTTTCGCAGCGCCGCGAACTTATCGCTTCGATGCTTTCGATGGTGCAAGAACTGGGTCTTGTGGTGCTGTCATTTTGGCAGTTTGCCCATGACGAGAAGCTCTTGTCAAAGGCTGCCGAGGCTACCAAAAAAGTCTGTAGCAAACGGGCGTGGGATTTCTTAGGAGAGCATGATTACCTGCTGGGCTGGCAAAACCAAGACCATCAGTATCGCTACTGCCATCATTTTGAAGACAGCGAGATTGATGAGTTGCTAAACCAACAATCCTGTCTCACGCACGAGCTTGCGCGTTTTTCGGCAGATGGAAAGTCTGGCACGCTTAACCGCTATGTCGTACTCCAAAAATGTAGCCACCAATGAACATCAATGAACACGCGGCACTACCTTGCTGCAGCTGAGTTATTTTGCTAGCTAGTTCTCCTCTCCTCTGCTAACGTAGAGAGTCGCTGCTTGAAAGGGGATACCATGAGTGAGGCATGGGAGAAAAACTGGGTTCGTCTTCCGCTTGAGGGAGCCTATAACGTGCGTGAGCTGGGAGGATATCCTGCATCTATGGGACGACCCACGCTGTTTCATCGTTTTTTGCGTTCGGACTCCCTCTTTGGACTGACTCAGGCAGACGAAGAGTTTCTCTATGGCTATGGGGTTCGTACGGTGGTTGACCTGCGTGGCGACAACGAGGCAGCAGCTCATCCAGATCCCCAGATTGGTCCCGACGTTGCTCATGTGCATGTACCCCTCTTTGACGTGAACATTGCTGCAGAAGATGACGAGCGAGACAACCCAGAACTGGCACATCTTAGCGCCGAGCAGGTCTACCTCATGGTGCTTGAGAAAAAGGAGCAGATTGCTCGTTGCATGCGGGCATTCATTGATGCTCCTGAGGGCTGCGTGCTCTTTCACTGCTCGGCAGGAAAAGACAGGACGGGTATCGTTGCTTATTTGTTGATGTCACTAGCTGGGTGTGATCGTTGGGACTGTCTGACGAGCTACATTCCGTCGCGCATCAATCTTATGCGTGCAGAGTGGTTCATTGACCAGTGGCATCAAGAGATGACCTATGAGCATCGAGCCCAATTTGATTCGCGTATTGAGACGCTGAGCTATGCCATCGAACAGGTAGATTCATGGGGACAGACAGTCGCTTATCTCCATGATTGTGGCCTCGATTACATGGAGCTGGCAAAACTTCGTACGCGTATGCTCAAAGACTAACTTTCTGTTTAGTGCGATGGTAGCTACAGTACGTTCTGCATTCGCATGCTCAAAACGATACTGAACCTATGTGAAGTGGGGCGACGCAATTACAGATAAAGGGGACATAGTTATCCCCAGAGCTTGCAAACAAAAAGTCGAGCGATGCAATTACGGATAAAGCCCCAAGCAACTCGATTGCAAACAAAGACCTCAACAGTCCGACTACGAATAAAAATCCCTACGCAACGAATTACAAATAACCCCTACGCAACGAATTACAAATGGAAGTCCCCAGAAGTTCCAAAATGTTTTTGACAGAAAAACCAGCCGTGGATGACACTTTTTTACGTTTTTCTGCGTTTTGGGGGTGCGGTTTTGCTACCCGGGAAACACAGCACTCGCAACGCTGCAGGTAGATCAGAGTCCCTTAATAGGGCGTACTTTAGAGAACCTCTCTAAAGCACAGAAAAACGTAAAAAAGTGTCATTGCGAAGTGGATTTACTGTCAAAGATTGAGGCTAGTTTGTCTGCAAAGGACTTGCAAATAGTTCATACGGCTCATGTTGCCAAGGGGAGCATTTCGAGGGCTATAAAGATGAATCATCCGTCGACTTCAATTGAGCTGAGACATGTTCACAGTATAAAGAGAACCCATAATGATGGGTCTGTGCGGTCTTCTTGCTACAATAGAGAGTACACCCAAATCTACCTGCGAATATAATGTGACCGTATAACGACTGAAGCTTGTCTGTAGTTCCAAGATTAGATAGCATTTATACCCTAACTTCCGCAGTTAATTAAGGCCGTATTCCCTTCGCGAACTGGGAATAAGGCCTATCTTTCGGTGAACATTTCCTGTGTTGCTACACGGCCTCTGGCGGAATCTCCACAACTGGTTCGATGGACTTGTTGAGCAGGGA
>JAFUCQ010000091.1 GCA_017459605.1 Atopobiaceae bacterium | reverse complement strand
TGACATGCTCCAGTGAGGTTGAGATAGTGCGACAGAACAAATGGGAAGCTTAAGAATAAGCTCGCATATCCCAAAAAACACACCTGCAGCCAAAGAACAGACATGAATGAAAATTCCCGCAAGCAGCGGTCCCACACAGGGAATAAAACAGAGTACATCAAACACGAGACACAGAGCTGCACACAGACTAAAGGGAAATGACACCAGCATGTTTGCGAATACTCCAACAACTGATATTCTGCCAAACTGCTCAGCAACCACGATGAAGGTAGCAAACTGACACACAAGACTCACCGACATAGGTGAGACGAGACCTGAGATAATCCTTTTCACAAAAGCAGGTACGCCAAGATAGCTTGAGCGCACGCGAGGCGACCCACTCCAAAGGAGCTGTCCCACATAGCGCACGTACGGATTCAGCAGACTGATGGCGCCCACACTGAGCAATGAGAGCAAAAACCCAACGTTTGTCGCACAAGACATATCAACGCAGCACATCACGAGCACGATAATACTCAGTGTCGACAGACCGTGACCCCTCCTTCCTAGTACCTGTCCAAGCAGTGTCGAGCAACACATAATCCATGCCCGAACAGCCGACAGCGGAAATCCACATAAGCACACATACATGAAGAGAGCCGCTCCAACTACAAGACTTCGCGTTGTGAGCTTGACGTGGCTCTTCTCAAGTAATCGCTGGATAAGCTCAGAGAGCAGCGCGAGGTGGCTTCCAGACACAGCGATAAGATGAGCAAGGCCAAGCTCTGCCATATCTTGGTCAATCTCTTTGAGTCGAAGCTCGCGGCGCGACCCAAGCGACAAACCTGCACATAAGGCTCGCTCACAGGACAGTTCTGGTTTTATAACATCAAGTACACTTCGCCGAAGCTGGTACATGATTCCTGCGAGTCCATGGGGAGCCTCTATTGATAGTATCCGAGACAGGCGCACTTCCCCACAGATACCTTGAGCACGCGCGCTTTGCTGCCACTCATCATCAGTGCCATAGGCTTTAAAACGACCGATTCCACGTAGTGTGCAGCCTCTATCAGGAAGCTCATCTGCGCGCAGCCGCACCTGAGCGACACACTGTCCCTTATAAAACACAGACGCTCGCGCAGATGAGCCATAGTCTGAGTCTGAAGGTTCAGACTCTAAGAGGTAGTGACAGTGCGAAAGAGCAATGGAGCCCATGAGCTCAGCCGACTGTCTTGTTTGCATCACAAATAAGCTTGCCATAATCAAAGCAGCCGAGCTACAGAGGGTAAGTCCACAACAAAACCCAAGCACACTCAGCTTTTTTATAAGACAGACACAAGCAAATAGGAATGACAACACGAGTAAAACGACCGCAGTACTGAGTATCTTGGTGGAAAGCACAGCGCTGCTCAGGGTTAAGCGAGCAACATACAAAAACACGATTGCGCATACAAACAGTGGTGGTATTGCTGGCCGTGGTGGCAACTCAACGTCATGAGACACAGATGAGTCCTTGAATACGATCAAACTTTTTCTCACCGATGCCTGATACTCTCATGATGTCTTCGATTGAGTTAAAAGGACCGTTGTTCTGTCTGTCTTCAATAATAGCCTGTGCAGTTGACGGTCCAATCCCAGGTAGCGTTTGCAATGTCGTGCTATCTGCATGGTTAATATCTACGAACGATGGCTGCTGCTCTGAGGCGTTCGATGCATGAGGGGAAGGTACTGCTTCTGAAACTGGCTCAGGAACAGTACCTTGAGCAAGCTCTTCGTCAGCATGTGCCACGTATATTTTACTGCCATCACTTACGGGCGCTGCAAGATTGATTGCCTGCGTATTGGCATCGTCACTCAAGCCGCCCGCGGCTTCGATGGCATCCATTACGCGTACATCACTCTTTTCAATCCAATACAAACCAGGCTTGTGAACTGCTCCATCAACATGGACAGCTAAACGCTGAAGTGCCTCAGAGTCGCTTGATGTTTGAGAAGCTTCCGACTTCGATTGTTTTGCCTGCAGCCCAGTATCGGACTCATCAGATGAGCTGTGACTGCTTTTTTGCGTGCTACTTTCAGAAAGACCCTCCACCTCATCTGAGTCAGTTGAACCATTCGTACTCACAACACCATCGTTTTTGCCTACGAGTTCATGGCCACTGATTTCATTGGTGGGCAGTATTGCCTGCGATTGTGGTGAAAACCCTCCTCGCACCAGCACAATCGACAATCCCAGTCCAAACAACAGCATGAGACTGAGCAGCGCCACTCGTCCTACACGTCCCGTAACTCCTATCCCAAAGTTTCGCCGAAGCTTATCTTGCACCTGTCTTGCTAGCTGAGCCATTCTCTCACCCCCTTGCGTCCATACTCGCAAAGCTTCAGCACGCGGCGACGAAGATGAAAAAATACGTGGCTACCTAATAACAAAAAGTCGCGCAAATCTAACAAAACACCTTACAAATCCAGCTCAGAGGGGGTGTGTGTAGAGAACTCGCGCCAGCATAGTCCCTCCTTTTTCATCGTGTACACACAAATTATTGTCACAGCTCTTCTGTTCAAGAAGCTACCTCACTCCCACAGTTCTTAGAGAGATGTGCACACGGCAAATATGTCATTGTCGAAGCTTGTTTGCCCGTTAGCGTTCTTCTTCGCTTTTTGCTACACAAAGCGTTTTGTGGAAGTGTTTCCATCGCTTGGGCGGACGATATGAGGGGCAACTCGAAAAATCACGATACTCAATGGTGCTGAGCAGTTCTGCTACCATCGCATCGATATCCAAACGTTCCCACGATTCGTGAACCTCATCAAGTTTTGCATGCGTCTCTGGACGTCGTGGCATAAACAAAGTGCAACAATCAGGTGCTGTTTTGCTTGAGATTTCAAAGGTTCCCAACTCTTCGGCACGCTTGATAATCTCCTGCTTGTCAGATCCTATGAGCGGGCGCAACACTGGAATGTGGGCAAGCTCATTGGTTGCTGCAATGTTGTCGAGCGTTTGAGAAGCTACCTGTCCTAATGACTCTCCGGTTATGAGCGCCTTGGCACCTTCAATTTCTGCCACTGCTTGCGCAACACAAATCATAAGGCGGCGATATATTATCACTCGGAGCTTTGGCTCTGCCACAAGAGAAATCTGTCGCTGACACGCTCCGAAAGGAACCACATAGAGCCTGCCAATAGTTCCTGATGGTTCAAGCGCCTCAACAATGTCCTGCGTCAAATACTCACTCTCATCTGAGGTCATGGGGCGACCAGAGAAGTGCACGCCGATAACCGTTGCTCCGCGCCTTCCCACCATCCACGTGGCAACAGGAGAGTCAATGCCGCTGGAAAGCAGTGACACAACTTTGCCTGCCGTACCCACCGGCAAGCCTCCCACCCCTACCTTGGAATCAGCGTATACGTAGCATCGTGCTTGAGCCACCAACACCTGTACCACAACATCGGGGTTGTGCATTTTGACCGTTTTGTCAGGAAAGGCTTCACAACAGGCAGAGCCACAAATACGATTCATCTCAATACTTGAGATGGGATAGTCTGTGTTCGATTTTTTGGCGTGGACCTTAAACGTCTGAAAGTCCTCAACCTCTGAGAGAGCACGCACGGCGCAATCGCAGTATTGTTGCTCATCACGCTCACACATGTACGCAGAACTCACCCGAGCAACACCCGGTACACGAGAAATACTCTGAGCCACATCATGAATCTGCGTCTCGTCTGACATGCTCACCAAAATATAGCCTGTCAGGCGCGTAATTTCGATTCCAGAAAAGCGCGCGAGCAAGCAGCGAAGATTCTTGATAAGCATACGCTCGAAGGTTGAGCGATTTTTGCCTTTAAGACCAATCTCGTGATAATGAACGAGACACACTCGTTCCATAACTAGTCTTGATCCTCTTCAGGCTCAGGCTCGCTCACCTCATGCTTAAAGTTTTCGCTCTCAAAACTCAGAATACCGTCTGCAATTTCTTTCATCGCAATGGTAACGGGTTCTTTGCCAGACACAACGGTCGTGATGTCGTCGACATCTTGTACCTGTGTCACGCGAAGGTGCTGACCGCGCAACATATTGTTGATGTCACAGGCACGCTTTGATGCCAGTGAGCACAACAAAAAAGGATTCTGCTCGGTTTTGTCGAGCAGCTCATTAATCTCTGGTTTGGTGACAGCCATTGAAAAAGCCTCATTTGCTCTCGTGTGCCTCGATAAAAGCAAGGATTTTATCGCTTGCCTCATCAAGGTCATCGTTAACAATCCTTGTATCGTATTGGTCTGCGACTAACAGTTCAGATGCCGCATTGGCAAGCCTCAGCTTTATCTGATTCTCATCGTCGCTCCCCCGGTCTCTCAGTCTTTGCTCAAGCACCTTGAGCGATGGTGGCTCAACAAAGATAAGAAGAGCATCGGGATAAGCCTCGCGCAAATTAAGCGCACCTTGAACATCAACCTCTAAAATGATTGACCGATCTTGAGCGAGCAGTCGTTGAACTTCTGATCGCAGCGTACCGTAGCGTCTATCGTGGACATGTGCCCACTCTATAAACTCACCCGTTGCAACCAAGCTATCAAACTCTTCGTCGCTCAAAAAGTAGTACTCATCTCCATTGTGCTCATAGGCGCGAGGTTTGCGCGTAGTCGCAGAAACCGTCAGGGCAAGGTCGGGACGCTTTTGTCGCACTAAGGCAACGAGCGTTCCCTTCCCCACACCTGACGGACCAGATACAACAAAGAGTCGGGGAATTCGACTCACGAAACTACTTTTTCAGCTTCTCAATCAGCTGCTCACGCTGACGAACACCAAGGCCCTTAACGCGGCGAGAAGCAGAGATGCCCAGGTCTTCCATAATCTTGGCAGCCTTAGCCTTGCCATAACCAGGAAGCGACTCAATAAGGGTTGAAACCTTCATACGAGCGGCGATGGGATCGTCAGAATCGAGAACCTCTTCAAGGCTGACATCGCCGTTTTTAATCTTTTCACGAAGCTCTGCACGTGCATGACGAGCAGCTGCTGCTTTCTCAAGAGCCTTCTTGCGGTCCTCGGGAGAGAGCTGAGGGAGAGCCATAATTCCTCCAAACATAGTTCCTAACAATACCTTGTGATGCCATCAATAACTCAAATGGCGCTCACACGTGAATATACATGTTGCCCCTTTAGCTGCAATTTTTCAAGTCTTTCATCAAAAAAGATAGGCAAAATGCAGTGTTATCACCAATCAATCATCAATCTCAGCTGCTTATCAGCACCAACTGAGAGGTTTTACTGCGCATTTTGTGCCAGCTCTACAATGTCGTGACAGATGGCATCAAAGGCAGAAGCTGGATCTTGAGCAGCTGTCACCGGACGTCCCACCACAATCATGGAGGCACCTGAGGCAATTGCTGCTCCCGGGCTTGCCACACGTCGCTGGTCTCCCACGTCGTCAGATGCCATACGCACCCCTGGTGTGACAATGAGTGCGTCAGGGCCGAGAAGCTCGCGCATGCTGCTGGCTTCCTGCGGAGAGCACACAATGCCATGCGCTCCTGCACCATAGGCAAGACGTGCGAGTCCCTTCACTTCAGACTCAACACCACCCGAAACACCCACCGACTCAAGTGCCTGTTCATCCATGCTGGTAAGAACAGTGATTCCGATGATTTTGACAGCATCAGATCTGCCCTGTGTCGAAACACTCTTGGCACCTCTCACAGCTGCCTGCACCATGGACGTACCGCCCAGTGAGTGAACAGATAAGATGTCTGCTCCAGATGCCACAGCGCTTGCAGCAGCTCCTTCAACCTGATGCGGAATGTCATGGAGCTTGAGGTCGAGAAAGATTGAAAAACCCATCTCTTTGAGCAAGCTCACTATTTGGGGACCTGCCTCATAAAAGAGGGTCATTCCAACCTTGAGCCAACGAGCTCGTCCTTCGAGCTTTTCAGCAAGGATACGCGCCTCATCTGCACTGCAATCAAGTGCCACAATAACTTTTTCTGCGGCCTCTGTTAGATCTCGCATTCGAATGCTCCAATCAAATCGTTAATATCGTTGACACCTTGGCTGACCACCCACGCTTCAAGCTCGGGAAGAATGCGCTGAGCTGCTGTGGGGTCATACAGATGTGCCGTACCTATGGATACGGCTGTGGCGCCTGCCAGAATGAACTCTGCAGCATCCTGGGCACTACTCACCCCTCCAATACCACACAACGGAAGACTCGTGGCGTTGTGTGCCTCCCAAACCAAAGCCACAGCAATGGCATGAATACACGGACCAGAGACGCCAGCTGTTGGCCGAGAAACGCGACTCTTTCTCGTAGCTGTATCGATTGCCATGCCCGGTATGGTGTTAATAAGCGACAGAGCGTCGGCTCCTTCGTGCTCACATGCTCGTGCTACCTCTGCCACATTGGTCGGTGCCATCTTTATAATGAGCGGTTTTGTAGTACGCGGTCGAAGCGCTCGTACAACCTCTGCTGCCCCTTGCGCAGTAGCACCCATGGCAGCGCCACCTTGAGCAATGTTAGGACAGCTAACATTTACCTCAATACCAGAAGCAAAATCTGCCAGCTCTTCAAAGAGCTCAAGCGAGGCCACATACTCATCAATTGAGTGTCCTACTACTTGACAAATTACCCGACAACCCTGTGCCTCGAGCCCACGCAGGTAGTCTCCATATTCTTCAATCAAGCCACGAACTCCAGGATTTTGAAGTCCAATGCTGTTCATAAGTCCGCTGGGAAGCTCCCAAAGACGGGGCGAGGGATTACCCTGCCACGGCTCAGCCGAGCAACCCTTGCAGGTTATGGCACCAAGTATTGCAGGGTCAAAAAACCCCTCAAACTGAGCTCCTGCTCCAAATGTTCCCGAAGCGGTGTTGAGTGGGTTTTTCATCTCGATGCCGCCAAGATTTACCGCCATGTTTGGAGAGCCTACCATGCTAACTCCCTTGCATTAAAGACAGGACCGTCGCTGCAGCACAAGGCATATCCCCCCTGCGCTAACTCAACATTGCATCCCGCACACACACCAAAGCCGCAGCCCATCGTTCGTTCCAGCGAAACCATGCAGTCTGTGTGGGCGTCGTGTGCCTGTTGAGCGACAGAGCGCATCATGGGATCAGGCCCACATGCCCATACTTGTTCGTACTCTCGCTCATGGATGAGCGGCTCGATTGCATCGGTCACAAAACCGTGAACTCCCAGTGAGCCATCGTCAGTTGTCACATAGACACGGCGCGCACAATCGCATGACCTGCGCAAAGCCGCCGAGCGCAGACGCTCGACTCCCTCTTCCCAGAGTTTTCCCGCAGTAGAGGCTCCAACAACCACATCAAAGCCATAGGTTGCCTCAACCACGAGCTCACTTGCCGCACGTATGGGA
>JAFUCQ010000090.1 GCA_017459605.1 Atopobiaceae bacterium | reverse complement strand
CATCCTAGCAATAGATCTCAACTCAATGTATCGATAACTGCTGAGCCGTGACAAGGGGACTTGCGTGACAAGGGGACTGGTGATTTGTCACGCATTCGACCGTGCGTGACAAGGGGACTGGTGATTTGTCACATAGGTTGTAGCAACAGCAATCAGTGGACATGGTATAACTACTTCGCTGCTCTTTGGTGCACCAGAGCTTCGATACGAACGAGATTCTCGTCAGGGTAGTAGGTATAAATCAGGTCGAACGGGTTGACAACGACTTTGCGCACACCTGTGCCGAACCTCTCCCGTATTGAGTCGGGCACGATTCTTGAGCCGATCTCTCCAAAGGTCTCGATATTGTCGAGTGCGGTGTAGATGCGTGCTTCCACTTGTTCTGACGTTATCCGAGTAAGATCGTCAGCGAAGTGCTCCGAGTATTCAAGCCTAGGCACGTTCAGCCCGCTTGCGCTCGACAGCGGACTTGAGATTCTCTCGCGAGGTGTAGTAGCGTCCGGCATCGTAGTCAGACCTCGACTCCTGAAGTGCCTCGGCCATGCGTGCCTCATAGAGTGCCTCTTCAACAGCCTGAGAAATCTCGCGGTCGTGTACTTCCTGAGACATGAACAGGTACTTGCCACGTCCGTTCTCAGTAATGTAGACAATCTCTTTGTCGGCAATGGCCTTTATCGCACGCTGTTCATTCTTAAGTGCTGTTGACGGGTATATTGCTGGCACGATATTAACCTGCTTTCAATCACCTTATTACGGTCTCAATTATGGATGATATTCTACCACTTCTCTCAGTGATATATCTGGGACAAGCCGATTGCACAGCGCCTGCTCGACAGCTCGACAGCCCCTTGACAGCGTGACAAGGGGACTGGTGATTTGTCACGCCCGTAGCTGCCCAGCCATGTGTATCCCGGAAACCGTGACAAGGGGACTGGTGATTTGTCACGCATTCGACCGTGAGAAGCCGTGACAAGGGGACTGGTGATTTGTCACGCCCGTAGCTGCCCGGCCATGTGTATCCTGAGCCCCGCACGTTCTTGATGAAGGTTTAACGAAGTCCTCGCCACAACAGGCAGGTTCAAGCGCTATGCTTCTAAGGTACGCAATTACAAGGGAGTCGTTTTACCATGGCGATATACGTGTTTTCAGATGTACACGGACAGCTCAACGCGCTTGAAACCATGCTCGACCATCTCTCGCCTTCGAGCGAAGACGTGCTCTACATGCTTGGTGACATGGTCGACAGAGGTCCAGACCCCGTCGGCGTCATGAAGCTCTGCCGAGATTATCCCAACATGCACGTGCTTATGGGAAACCATGAAAAGATGATGCTCGATTGCCTGCGCATAGACCACAGTCTCTATGCTTGTTATGACTGGGAGCACAATGGCTGTGATACAACCCGCGTCGGCCTCGATGCACTTGAGCGCTCAGAATACAATGAGCTGCTCGACTGGGTAGAACAGCTGCCCTTATATAAGCTTTGCACGGTGGGTGACCAAAGCTACGTCCTTGTTCATGCAGGCATCATGCCTCCGGTTGCCTATACACTCAAGAAACTTTTTGGTACCGATGAGATTGATGGCACGTTTTGGACAGAAGAACATCTCACGACCTTGCTCGAAAACCAAGACCGAGAAGATCTCCTGTGGATTCGTGAGGATTTTTGGGGAAAACCCACTGGTCTTGTCGACAAAAACGGGGTAGGTCCTGTAGTTATAGCCGGTCATAGCCCTACTGTGCTGGTTGAGCGCTACGTTAATGCAAGCAACCGTGGTGCCCTTGACGACGAAGGTCGCATGCGGATGCTTCGCGTGGGCGCTTGCGAGCTGACAGGAGGAGTAGCTGATCGCCTTGCGATAGACTGTGGAGCGGGAACCTCGCAGAATTGGGGACAGCTTATGGTGCTGCGTCTCGACGATATGCGGGAGTTTTACCTGCCTATCATGAAGGAGGGCTAAGGGCGATGAGTTTGGTTGACCTGTTTGCACGTGAGTACGACAGCCCTGCCATCATGCATTATCCGGTCGGCGAGCTCCTGCGTGGTACGGTATCGGTTAAGCGCGGCTCGGACGGCTGGCTTCGCCCGTGGCGCCTAACCGAAGCGCAGCGTCGGGTCTTGCTGAGTTGTCGAGCATGGCATCCAGGTCTTTTTCGCCAAATGGCGGCATGTACAGCAGGAATATGCCTTGAGTTTGAAACCGATGCTCACCAAATTGCCCTCGAGATTCGGCTCGATGCTGAGCCGCAGGGAACAACAAAGGTACTTGAGCTTGTTGACGCATCGATTGCACCGAGCCGCCAAACTCATGACGGGGTGAGTTGTGAGGTGGATGGCCTTCACCTGCCGTATCGGATGCCTATTGTTTCAACAGAGTTTGACAGCTCACAGGAGCCAGTTGCATTGGTTGGTTTTGACATCGCGCCGGGCGAGCAAAACCAGATTCCTGGATTAGGAACACGTCGTCGCGTAACCTTGCGTTTGCCGAGCTTGCGAGGTTGTGAGCTGAGAGATCTGCTGTGTGATGGAACCTACGTTGAGCCGTGCGAAAAGCGTCCAAAACTGCTGGTTATTGGCGACTCGGTTGCACAGGGTTTTGTGGCAGACGACCCCGCGTGGGCGTGGCCATCTCTGCTTGCATCAGCACTTGGACTCGAGCTGGTAAACCAAGGTATTGGTGGTGAGGTGTTTCAGCCTGGTTTTGTAGCAGACGTAGCATCTCAGCTGAGCTGTGAGCACGTGGTGGTGGCGTTGGGTGCAAACTATCGTTTTGAGCGCTGCTCGGCATCAATCGTGGCAGCGGAGATTCGCGCGTTTTTGGGCGAGCTTGAATCCTTTGGTTCCGAGACAAACATTTGGATCGTGAGTCCGGTGTGGCTTGACAGAATTATGTGGCCGGCGCACCCCCACAGCTGTATTGACCAGCTTGAGGCCTTGTTGACAGATGCCCTCAAACGCCATGAAGGCTGGCATTTTGTGAGCGGAAAAGAGCTCATGGATCAAGAGAGCTACCTGCTCGCAGAAGACGCCTGTCATCCAGGGCCCTTTGGACACGAGCAAATTGCTGAGCGTCTCGCGGCGCGTATGAGCAAATCTGAAAACCGCGAGCACCCTCAGCCTCAGCACCAGTCAGCGGAAAGCTCATCGAGATAAGACCTGCGTGGTGCCAACTTGCGTGCCTCGCTAAAGAGACGCTCACAGATTTCGATGAAGTAGTCGTCAGTCATCGAGGCGATAAAGTCTACAACGCAGAGATCAAAGTCAGATTCCCACTCATAGTGCTTGTCATAAGGAGCAAGCCATGTCTGAAGCGGCTCGATGTGGTGTACAAAGATGGGTGAACGCTCATCGCCTGCCTCAAGGTCACGCAAGAGACGCTCATACAGACGCCTGAACAAAACACGTACCTGTTCAGAGCGGTCGCCATCGACCTCGCTTCTGAGATAAATCTTCTCGTAATTCTCGCGCTTGGCACGTCGGAGCTCTTCAAAAGCCGCTGCGCTCATCTGGATATGGTCTTTTCCCATGCTGTTTTGGATAATGTCAGTAGAAAATGCCGAGAGTGCCCAAGCATTGTAGGCACCGCCCAAACCATCATCAAAATCGTCCTCACAAACCAAGCCTGCACAGAGGGCGTCTTGTCGGTCTTTGCCCACGTAGGCCACGATATCCGAAAGACGCACCACACAGCCCTCAAGGGTCATGGGACGAAGCTTCACAATGGCGTTGTTTCCGCGGTCCCAGCAATCTTGTACCATGGCATCAAATTCGCTAAAAGACGAAATGTCGCTTATTTGGAGCACCTGCTGTTCAAACTCACCGTTGTGACAAATAATGCCGTCAAGCGTTTGCAGACTCAGGTTTCTGCCGTAAAGCACATCTAAGACGCGAACACTGTGAACGTTGTGGAAAAACCAACGCCCAGTGCGCTCGTGGTACACCTCGTTCAAAAAACGCTCACCCGCATGACCAAAGGGGGTGTGGCCGATGTCGTGGCCAAGAGCAATTGCTTCAATGAGGTCTTCGTTCAAACCGAGTGCTCGCCCAATGTCTCGAGCTATACGGCATACGAGCTGCACATGAAGACCCCGTCGACTCAGGTCGTCGTTGGCATGAAAAGAGAATACCTGCGTTTTTCCAGCAAGGCGATTGTATGCAGGAATGTGCATGATTTTCTCGGCATCGCGGATAAAAGCGGGACGACCCGGTGTTGCAAGATCGCGTTCGCGCCAATCGCGGCGAAGAACAGCCTCGTCTGGGCAGGCGCAGGGGCTCGTGGTGCCCGTTGCTCTGTTTCGCTGAACCTGAGAAGCGATGTCGTCTGACAGCTCAAGCGCAAGCTCGCCTGAGCAGCGGTTGATGGGAAGGGGATGTGAGGCGGGCATACAATACCTTTCTTATGACGGTGACGGAAAAGCCAATCAGGCGTTTCGCATGTTGTGCTTTGTCTGGGCGGCCTCGACAAACGATTCAAACAGAGGATGGCGTCCGCTGAAGTATTCTGGATGCCACTGAACTCCTATGCAGTACGTCAGCTCAGGAAACTCAATTGCCTCAATGACTCCATCGGAGGCGTGTCCCACAACATGCGCACCAGGAGCTGGCGTTGCTACTGCTTGGTGGTGAAGGGAGTTCGTCTCAATCTCGCTCGAGTCCAGAATCTGAGCGAGGCGCGATGCGGGATTGAGAGAAACGTGGTGGTACGGCTCGTCAAAGGGCTCAGACATCAAGTGAACCAGCTTGCGCGTGCCGTCAAGCTCTGAGATATCGCGGATAAGTGTGCCCCCGCGGGCGGCATTGAGTACCTGCATCCCGCGACAAACGCCCAGAATCGGCAGGTCTTCGTTCCATGCAGCTGCAATCATTGCCTCTTCAAAGCTGTCACGAAGCTGACAGGGAGCATAGAGTGGTGCAACTGATCCTGTCTCATAGGGATGTCCGCCAAAGCTTTGCTCACCAGTATCGGCACCTCCCGTAAGCAGCAGTCCGTCTATGCGCCCTACCAGCTCTTGAGCCATTGAAGGGCCGTCGGCAAGAAGGGGCAGCGCGACTGGGATACCGCCTGCTTCGGCGATGCGATCTGCATAGGTTTGGCCAATGCTGGTGTATCCAGCTGCCTTGTCGTTTCGAGCACAAATGCCAATGAGAGGCCGATTCATGCGACATCCTTTCATGCTGT
This sequence comes from Atopobiaceae bacterium, assembly GCA_017459605.1. Taxonomy (GTDB): domain Bacteria; phylum Actinomycetota; class Coriobacteriia; order Coriobacteriales; family Atopobiaceae; genus RGIG4373. The sequence continues at coordinate 43,065 of JAFUCQ010000090.1, read as the reverse complement.
ATGTACCGTGTACAGTTTAGCTGTAGCAGCGGATGAAGCCGCGTTGCGAAGGTGTGTTTACACAAATGTTTGTTTGTGTTGGTTGCATCCATGATACCGATTCTTGTTGGCAAAGAAAGAATCAGGAATGGTGTGCGGCGCTGTGGGAGGTCGGGAAGTTGCCCCCGCCGGCGCACGGTGCTGCGGGAAGCCAACTTGGCCCGTGCTCAATCTATCATCTCGCTCATCAACATGGTCCTGCTATACAATTGGAGCATGGAAACTCTTTTCACTGACATGGACGCGCCTTCTCAGGCGAGCGCTTCGCACCGCAGTTTGGTGCCGTTAGCGGTTCGCATGCGCCCGGCTCATCTCGATGATTTTGTTGGTCAAGACGAGGTGGTGGGCGAGGGAAGCTGGCTCAAAACTGCCATTAGCCACGATGCGCTGTCCTCACTCATTTTGTATGGCCCTCCCGGAACGGGAAAAACCACCCTCGCACGCATCATTGCGCATACCACGCAGGCGGCGTTTGTCGAGGTATCTGCCATTGGGGGCACGGTCAAAGACCTGCGCCGAGAGATTGACGAGGCACAGTCTCGCCTCATGAGCTGGGGTAGGCGCACCATCTTGTTCATAGACGAGATTCATCGCTTTAATCGCTCCCAGCAAGATGCCCTGTTACATGCGGTGGAAAACCGCGTTGTGGTACTCATTGGAGCCACCACAGAAAACCCGTATTTCGAGGTGAACTCAGCCTTGTTGAGCCGCTCGCGGGTAGTTGAGCTCAAGGCGCTGAGCAAAGATGCACTAAGGGCTATCCTTGAGCGGGCGCTGGTATCGCCCCAAGGTCTTGCAGGACGTTTTACCCTTGAAGCCGATGCCCTCGAGGCGCTCATTGCTTTGGCAGGCGGAGACGCCCGTGCGGCACTGGTGAGCTTAGAGCTGGCAAGTCAGCTTGCAACACCCGAGCCGTCTGCGAAGCCTGTGGACGCGAGCGTCGAGCCGTCTGCGCAGCCTGTGGACGCGAGCGTCGAGCCGTCTGCCGGGGGTGAAGACACTGATGTTACAGGTGATGCTGGCGCTATCAGCCCTGATGAGACACCCACTCCTATCGCCATAAGCCTCAAGCACGTACGTGATGCAAACCCTCGCCGCGGCCTTGCCTATGACAAGGCAGGAGATATGCACTACGACATCATCTCGGCCTTCATCAAGTCGATGCGCGGAAGCGACCCCGACGCAGCTCTCTACTGGCTTGCTCGCATGATTGATGCCGGAGAAGACCCCAAGTTCATCGCCCGGCGCATCTTCATTTTAGCGTCTGAAGACATCGGAAACGCAGATCCGCAGGCCCTGCTTGTCGCAGAGGCTGCCTTTCGCAGTGCCGAGGTCATCGGCTATCCAGAGTGTCGCATTAACTTGGCACAAGCTGCTCTCTACATGGCGCTTGCCCCCAAAAGCAACGCTTGCGAGAAGGGCATCGACGCGGCTTTGGCAGAGGTGAGAAGCGGTCCTCGCCGAGAAGTTCCAGCGCACTTGCGCGACAGGCATCGCCCCGGCTCTGATACCTACGGTCCTTACCTTTATCCTCACGACGATCCGCGCGGCTGGACTGAGCAGCGCTATTTGCCCGAAGGTCTTGAACGCGGAAGCTTTTATGATGGCGGCCAGCGCGGCTGGGAGCTCTGGCGAGCCGAGACAACAGCTCGCGACAGATTGAGCTTCGATGATGAGTCAATGAGTCAATGAATGAATAAATGAGACCTGTTAGGCGAGACCGAACAAGTCTCTGTGGGTCTTTGTGCGGTCAAAAGGGTAGAATGGTGCAGATGATACGCCTTGGCATAGAATTGTTGCAGCCACAGCGATAGGAGGCACAGATATGGAACCCATCACTATTGTCCTGATTATTTTGATTATCGTTGGCGTATGGGCACTGGTTGAGATGGCACTCATGTTGAGAAAAATGCGCGACACCATGGGAGAGCTTACCACCACCGTCAACGAAGTGGTGGCAGAAGTTGAGCCGGTCGTGAACAAGCTCGATGGTGTGCTTGATGAGATTCAGCCGGCGACAAAACAAGTTGAGCCGCTGCTGCTCAAGGTGCAAGACGCCGTTGATGCAGCAACACATGACTTGGGTCATGTAAGCAACATCTTAGGAGACGTATCGTCGGTAAGCGCTAACGCATCCAATGCAAGTGCTGCCGTGAGCAATGCTGCAGGCAAAGCTGCAAATGCTGCAACGGGTCTCATTTCAAAAATTGGAAATCGAGGCAGCGCTTCTAAGGATTCTCAGCTCACTCAGGCAGAGCCAGCTGCTCAGCTTGAGCGTCCGGCTCATGCTCGCGTTGAAGCAGCACCTGCTCGCTCGGTAGAAGGTGATGAGGGCTACTTTACCTATCCCGCCCCAAGCTCTGAGCCAGTTGAAGATACAACCGATGCAGTTTCGCCAGAGACAACTGATGCCGAGTAGGGAGAACAGATGTCAGAACAGATAGTAAACTTGCGCGTTCCTGCCGAGCCTGCCTATGCCCGCTGTGTGCGCATGATGGCAGCAAACTTGGCTGTTGTGTGTGGTATGAATGTTGATGAGGTTGATGATGTGCGCATGGCAAGCGAAGAAGGTTTTGTCTATGCGTGCTCGACCAACCCCGGACAGTGTGAGCTTGACTTTGGAGTTAAGCCCGGAGCGCTCAGCATGAGCTTCTCGCTCGGCAGCGCTGATGCAGCTGATGCAGCTGATGCAGCTGATGCAGCTGATGCAGCTGATGCAGAGAACAGTTCTTCAGAGGGAGATTCGCTGTCGTTGAGCTATGCAGAGCTTCTCTTGCAAGCTTTGTGTGACGACTATCGTATTGATACTGAGGCAGGCAAGCTCGTGCTTGTCATGCAGTCTGGTGGTGCGGATGCCTACTAATAGCTCTTCTCGCACCCGTCTCGCGTGGGACAAAGACAAGACCCGCGAGCTGTTTAAGCGCTACAAGGAGCAGGGTGACAAAGAGGCACGTCAAGAGCTCATTATGAGTCACCTGAATCTTGTCCGCTTTTTGGCGAGTAAATACAAAAACCGCGGTGAGCCGCTTGAAGATCTCATTCAGGTGGGAAACCTTGGCCTTATCAAGGCAATTGATCGCTTTGATGTTGACTACGGCAATGAATTTACCACCTTTGCGACCCCAACTATCTTGGGCGAAATCAAGCGCCATTTTAGGGATAAGGGCTGGTCAGTGCGGGTGCCACGGCGTCTGCAGGAGCTCTCTGCTAAGGTCAATGAGGTAAGCGATGAGCTCACCAGCGAGCTTCAGAGAAGCCCTTCGACAGAAGAGGTGGCTGAGCGACTTGGCGTGAGTGTTGATGAGGTACTTGAGGCGATAGAGTCCTCTAGCGCCTATAGTGCAGCTCCTCTTGAGGGTGGCGGTGGCGAAGAAGACGACACACCGTCGGTTATCGATCACTACGCATCTGAAGACAACAATCTTGCTCTGTCTGATGATCGCATGATGATTGAGGATGCCATCAGCGAGTTTTCTCCACGTGAGCAAGAGGTTATTCAGTTGCGCTTTGGGGAGGGACTCACGCAGATCGAGATTGCCGAGAAGCTCGGAGTTTCTCAGGTACAAGTGTCGCGCCTGCTGAGAAAAACGCTCAAGCGGATTCGAGACAGGATTGAGCCTGAAACAAGCGAGTAGCTTTGCTGTGCACAAAGAAGATGGTTATTTGCAGCTAATGCGTGCTATTTGCTGCGATAGTCTCGCATCAGAGTCCAAGCTGGGCTATGATAAGTCGCTATGAGCAAGTTGAAAAAAACGACTGACTACGATGAGCATTGCTCACATACCGTTATAAGGAGAACGATGTCGACTCACGAGCACAAAACTATGACGACGGCAGAGATTCGCGAGAGCTTCCTGAGCTTCTTTGAGGGCAAGGGATGCAAGCGCGTGGCATCGTCGTCGCTCATTCCTGACGATCCGTCTTTGCTGCTTACCAATGCAGGTATGAACCAGTTTAAGCATTACTATCTGGGCACAAAGACTATGGAAGAGATTGGTGCGTGTTCGTGCCAAAAGTGCCTGCGCACCAACGACATCGACAACATTGGAGATGCAACCCACCTGTCATTCTTTGAGATGCTGGGCAACTTCTCCTTTGGTGGCTACTCCAAAGCAGATGCCTGCACATGGGCAAAAGAGTTTTGCTGTGACGAGAAGTACCTCGGACTTCCGCTCGAAAAGCTCTATTTTACGGTCTTTACCGATGACGATGAGGCAGTTGAGCTGTGGGAGTCACTCGGCGTTGACCCCACGCACATCTCGCGCTTAGGCGAGGATGACAACTTCTGGGCAGCAGGACCAACGGGCCCCTGCGGTCCGTGCTCTGAGATTTACTACGATCAGGGCGAGGAGTTTGGCTGCGGAAGCCCCGATTGCGCTCCGGGTTGTGATTGTGATCGCTACCTCGAGTTTTGGAATCTCGTCTTTACCCAGTATGACCGCCAAGAAGATGGCAGCCTGCCTGAGCTTCCTCACCAAAACATCGACACTGGCATGGGACTTGAGCGCATCAGCGCCATTATGCAATACCAGCACACCAACTACGAAGGCGACATTTTGCGCTCGCTCATCAAGGTGGGCGAGGGCCTGAGCAAAAAGAGCTATGGCGACGATGAGCACGCTGACCGCTCGCTGCGCATTGTGGCAGACCACTCCCGTGCCGTTACCTTCATGATTGCCGATGGTATCCTGCCGTCAAACGAGGGACGCGGCTACGTGCTTCGCCGTTTGCTGCGCCGTGCGGTTTTCCACGGACGCATGCTTGGCATTGAGGGCGCCTTCTTGGTTGACTATGCCCGCGAGGTCAAGACCCTGCTCGGCGAGGTCTATCCTGAGCTCGTTGATAATGCCACCTTGGTTGAGAGCATCATCCAAGCAGAAGAAGAGCGCTTCTCAGCCACACTCGATACGGGTGAGAGCTATCTGAGAGCAGCTCTCGACAAACTCGGCGAGAACGAAGAGCTCAACGGCGCCGACGCATTTAAGCTCCACGATACCTATGGTTTTCCCATCGATCTGACCATCGAAATCAGCGAGGCAGCAGGTCACAGCGTTGACCGTGAAGGCTTCGAGCGCTCCATGGAAGAGCAGCGTGCTCGTGCTCGCGCTCAGGTAAAAGATAACGCATGGAGCACTGCAACCGACGTTTGGGCATCGCTTTCTGGCCAGCTCAAAGCGAGTGAGTTTGTGGGCTATGACCGCTATGAGCTTGATGGTGCAGAAATTGTTGCTATCGTTCACCACGGCGAGCTGGTTGCTGAGGCTGCAGAGGGAGACGAGCTTGAGCTTGTCCTCGACCGCACGCCCTTCTATGCCGAGAAGGGCGGTCAAGTGGGCGACCACGGCATCATCAGGGCTGCTGGTTTTGAGTTTGAGGTCAAGGACTGCCAGCACAAAGACGGCGAGCTTGTGAGCCATAGTGGTGTTGTGACCTCGGGCGAGCTTCACCAAGGTGAGCAGGTGAGCTGTCAGGTCGATGGCGCTCGCCGCGAGCTCATCAAGAGAAACCACACCGCTACCCACTTGCTCGATGCCGCGTTGATGGACGTGTTGGGAAGCCATGTGAGCCAAGCTGGCTCGCTAGTCGCGCCTGATCGCTTGCGCTTTGACTTTACGCACTTTGAGGCAGTTACTGCCGAGCAGGTCCGCGAGCTCGAAGCTATGGTCAACGAGCAAATCATGGCTGCTAAGCCCATCGTGACACAGGAGATGGCAATCGAAGATGCCAAAGCATCAGGGGCAGTGGCTCTCTTTGGCGAGAAGTACGGCGACTGGGTACGCGTGGTAAGCGTAGGCGAGGAAGACAAGCCCTTCTCCCGCGAGCTGTGTGGTGGCACTCACGTGAAAAACAGCGCAGAGATTGGCCTGTTCAAGATTGTCTCTGAAGGCTCGGTTGGCTCGGGCACTCGTCGTATCGAGGCACTCACCAGCCAAGGTGCAGTTGAGTGGCTCAACAACAGAAGCGAGATGCTTGAGGAGTCTGCGCGTGAGCTCAAGTGTCGTCCCAATGAGCTGCCCCATCGTGTTGCTGGCATGATTAAGGAGCGCCGTGAGCTTGAGCAGCGTCTCAAGTCACTGCTTGCAGGAGGATCTGCTGGCGGTGTTGCATCTGCTCTGGACAACGTGCTTGAGCTTGATGGCTACAACTGCGTGGTTGCACGCGTCGACGGGCTTGAGGCAGCTGAGCTTCGTGAGCTGTGGGATGGCGTGCGTGATAAAGCAGACGGCCCCATTGCCTGCTTGCTGTCATCAGTGACACCCGAGGGCAAAGTGGCGCTCATTGCTGCAGCGACCGATGCTGCTGTGAAGGCAGGCTTTCATGCAGGCAATCTCGTCAAGGCTGTAGCAGAAAAGCTGGGCGGTCGCGGAGGCGGACGTCCCAATATGGCACAAGCCGGCGCTGCCGATGCGTCTTCGCTTGACGAAGCACTTGCCGAGGCGCGTGAGCTTCTCGCCACGGTCACAAACTAAGGACCTTCGTGAGAGCTATGGCACTTGACATAGGGCAGCGGCGCGTTGGCGTAGCCGTGAGTGATGCTCAGGGTCGTATCGCACAACCCGTGTGTGTCATGGATGCTCAAGAGGTTCTGAATTGTGGAAAAACATTTAAGAGATTGATTGAAGATTGGGAACCTGCGATTCTTGTGTGCGGACGTCCAAAATCGCTGTCGGGCGAAGATGGACAGCAATCTGAGAGGATAATGCAGATAGCAACAAAAATTGCAGAGACATGTGAGTTGCCCTTATCATTTCAAGATGAACGGCTCTCAAGTAGCGAGGCCAAACGACTCTTGCGTGAGCAGGGCTTGAGTGAAAAGGACATGAGAGGGAAAGTGGATATGGTAGCTGCCTCTCTGTTCTTGCAGACGTGGCTTGATACACGTCAGGTTGGGAAGGAAGATGATGGCACAGTATTCTGACGAGCGCACAGACGCCGAGAGGCAACGTGCGCGTGCAGCCCGGCGTCGTGCCCAAGCACAATCATCGGGCCAAGTCAGAAAGACCGGTTCGAGCTCATCCTCTGAGACAGGCTCGCCCGATGGACAGAGGCGCAGTTCGCGTGTGCGCAGATCCCGCACAGCTCAAAATCAAGCAACTGCATCTGCACCAACATCTCAAACTCGAGAGATTCAAAGACAAGCCATTGAGCAGGGGCAAGCAACCGCACTCGAGAGCTCTCTCAAGAGTGGCTCTGCCTTGAGTTCTCGCCGTTCATCTGCCGAGTCACGCACGGCTCAAGCTGCAGGCCAAACAGAACAGCCCAAGACTCGCGCCAAAGCGCGGCAAAAGCGCACGCGTATTGGTACATCACGCAAAAAAGCCTCGCAGAGTCCTGTGGGCTCTACAGGCGCCGTTGGTTTTGAATCTGCTGCTCGTCCAGGAGGTTCTGCTAAGCGGATTCGTGATAATAGTAGCCTTGATCCGTCGCGCATTCCTATCATTGCTGCCATTCTTGCAGTAGCGGTTTTGCTGGTATTAGCCTTTTTCCTCCTCCCGCGATGCAGCAGAAATGATGATAAGCCCACCATTGAGCCAGGTCAGCAGGTTGAAGTTGCCATTCCCGATGGAGCTGGCGGAACAAGCATTGCGCAAATCCTTGTAGACAACGGCATTATCTCTTCGACCGATGAGTTCTTTGCAGAGGTACAAAAGCAAAACGCCGATCAAAGCCTCAAGAGCGGAACCTACAGCCTTATCACCGGTGCTACGGCATCTGAGGTTGTAAAACAACTGGTAACGGGCCCCAACTCAGAGGCAGCAAAGCTGACCATTATCGAGGGTCTTACCACGGCAAAAACTGCAGATGTTGTTCAAGAGGTATTGGGAATCCCTGCGGCAGACTTCTTGGCTCAAGCCAAGGCATCAAACTATGTGTCTGACTACGAGTTCCTGGCTAACGTCAACGATGATTCGCTCGAAGGTTTCCTCTATCCCAAGACGTATGACTTCTCAGGAAAAGAAATCAATGCAGATACGGTTATTAGAGCCATGCTCGACCAATATCGTATTGAGGTGAGTAAGCTCGATTGGGAGTCCTCTGAGGTGATGATTTCTCAGCGCTACGGTATAGATTTTGATGACTACGACATGCTCATCCTTGCATCGATTGTTGAGAAAGAAGCCATCAATAGCGACGATAGGACAAAGGTAGCCTCGGTCTTTTTGAACCGTTTGTCTGAGGGTATGCGCCTGCAAAGTGACGCCACTATGAGCATTGTGACGGGTGGTGCAGTTACCGCAGACGATCTCAAGATTGAGAGTCCTTACAACAGCTACTTTAATGATGGTCTTCCGCCAACACCAATTTGTAACCCCTCACTTGAGGCAATTCAAACAACCTTGAATCCGGCAGATACCAATTACTTCTACTTCTTCATTGAAGGCGACCAGATCTCTGAGTTTAGTGAAACGTTCGAGGGTCACAACGAAGTCATTGAACAGGTGCGCGAGTCGTATGCAAGCGAGTCGGGCGACGCTGAGGAAAGTGAGTGATGAGCGTGGCATCACCGTGGAGATGTGTCTCACGCGTTGACCTCATCGACCTCGATGATTTGGTTGCACAAGGTATTCGCTACATCTTGATTGATCGCGATAACACCTGCGTGCCATATGGAGCAGCCTGTGCTCCGGATGAAATTATGGCGTGGACTCAAAAGGCGCGCGACATGGGCATTGGTCTGTGCATTGTGTCAAACAATTTTCACGGCACCAAGGTAGAGGCATCGGCGCGTGAGTTAGGTATGAACGTAGTTCATCACGCTATGAAGCCGGCTCCCTTTGCACTGTTTCGAGCACTGAAGGTGTTGGGTGGCACCAAAGAGACGTCGGTGCTGGTAGGCGACCAGATTTTCACTGATGTTTTGGCGGGGCGTCTCGCGGGTATTCGAACGATTCTCGTGCGTCCTCAAAGTGAGCGAGAGCTCTGGTATACCCGCTTTTTCCGCATTGCCGAGCGAGCCATTCTCAAAGGTCGCGTCTATGAGGGCGAGGCTGCCGGGGAGGCTCACTGATTGTTCTTGTCGCAATTGCGGCATATGTTGCGTATGGTGATGTTAGATTTCGTATCATTTCTAACAAAGCGGTACTTGCCTTGTGTGTATGGGCGCTCACGCTGCATGCGCTGAGAGATTGTGGGCTGCTCGGGTTTTCGAGCCATGGAGCATTGGCGCTTTTCGGCACAGAGATGGGGACTTCAGCGCTTCTCGGTCCTGCGATCGATGTCCCGGCGCTTTTCGGTTCTGCAATCGATGTCCCGGCGCTTTTCAGCAGGGTGCTTTTTGCCGAGGTAGTGCTCCTTTACCAGCTACCACCCCTTGGTTTTGCGCTGCTCGAAGCCCTTGTGGTGCTCGTGGTTGGTAGCGCCTTTGAGCTCAGCATGAGACGTCTTCGGGGAAGAGGCGGTCTCGGTTTGGGCGACGTCAAGTACCTGAGTGCGTGGACGCTGTTGCTGGGACACCATGCGCTGTACGCTTTTGCTCTTGCGTGTTTGTGTGGAGCGCTCGTAGCGCTCGTGCGCCATCAGCGCGATTTTGCTCTGGGGCCATGGATTTCTTTGTGCTCGGTTTTCATCTACTGTGCCAGAGTGTTCTTCGTATAAGATGGTTTGCACTGCTACAAGATGAAAGGATTGAGGTATGGCTGATAACAGCTTTACGGTGTTGAGACAATCCATATCGGTACCGCATGGAGCGTGTGCACTCAGGGCTGGAACAAGCGTATTAGGCGACTTTGGCAAACAATTGCGCATTGTCGCAGGGCGTCCTCACAAAGCCTTTCTTCTTCACCATGAAAGTGCAGATGCTGATGTCCTAGAGGATTTACGGCGACAGCTTACTGATGCGGGCTTTGAGGCTGAGCTCTTTGCGCTTGCAGATGAGGGCTTGCGAAGGCTCTCTCAGGCAGAAGTGCTCTACAACGAGCTCGGAAACCGAGGTATTACCAGCGACGATGCGCTCGTGTTATTTGGAAATGCAGAACTTCTTGCCGTGGGTCTTTTTGTGGGAGCAAGCTGGTGTCGAGGGATGACACTTGCCGTCATTCCAACCACACTCGAAGCAGCCACCGAGGCGGTCACTCCTGAGCCGCTTGGCAGTGCACACTATGCTGACATGGTAAGTGTCCAAGGGGCTCACCCCAACCTCATCTTCTTCAATCCTGAGGTGTTGCAGGACAGCGAAGAAACACGCATGCGTGGTAGAGCAACCATGGTTGCCTCGTCCATGACCGACTCGAAAGAGGCAATCGAGCGTCTTGCAGGTAGATGTCAGGCGCTTCTCGACAACGACGTTGAGGCACTCTGTCGGCAGGTGAGCGACTGTATTAAGGCACGCGGGCTTGCTGTGTCGTCTTCGTCGCCCAATGTGCGCCAAGGTGTTAACTACGGGCGTACCTTTGCAGAAGGCTTATGCGCTGCTCTTGGTGATGAACTGGCATGGTCTGCAGCGTATGCAGAGGGCCTGCGTTTTGAGAGTCGCCTTGGGGTGAGTGTTGCTGGTAATGATGCAGATATTGATGTTGTATTTGCTCAGGATGGGATTTTGGCAGAACTTGGCTTTGACGAGCTGACCCTGTCGCTTTCTGCAGAAGAGCTTATCGAGCACATGAAGCAGGTGCGTTTCAAGCGCTCGCGGCGCTTTCAGTTCTCTTTGCCACTCGGAAAGGGGCGAGTTCGTCTCAAAGCGGTAGAAGATGACCTGCTCATGGAACATGCCCGTGCATTTTGTTTGTCGAGAGCTCCCAGAGTAGCTCCGACAGATTTATATACGAAGGAGTAAGAATGGCAAAGGCAGATCAACAAGATTTCTGCGCTTCTCGCATTGCGTCTGTTCGCGCATTGATGAGCGAGCGCGGCTACGATGCGATAATTGTTCGCTCGAATGCCAACTTGCGCTGGCTCACCGCTGCCACGCGCGTCTTTGACGACGAGATTGCTCATGCTGCCTTCATTACGGCAGACGAACTCTATCTTCACACCGATTCACGCTACTTCAATAGCTTTGTGGAGTGTCTTGGGTCTGACGGTGCTTGGAAGATTGATGAGCGAGAGGAAAGCCATGCCGCATGGGCAGCTGCTCGTATACGAGAGACCCACGCACGCATGGTTGCTCTTGAAGATAGCTCTGACCTCTACTTTTTTGATTCTCTCAAAACGGAGATGGATGCGGCTTCGACAGCGGCGCTTCTCCCGCGCCTTCATAACGACCTCACCGCCTTGCGCATGGTAAAGGACGAGTCCGAGCTTGAGTTGATGCGCCACGCCCAATCGATTACCGATGCTGCCTTTGATCATATATGCACGGTGGTCAAAGCGGGCATGACCGAGCTTGAGATTCGAGCTGCGCTTGAGTATTACATGTTTAGTCATGGTGCCGATGCCCTGTCGTTTGCCTCTATTGTGGCAGCTGGCCCCAACGGCGCAAATCCTCATGCTCAGCCGGGTGAGCGTGTGGTATGTGAAGGTGACATGTTGGTACTCGACTATGGTGCAGCCTACGGTGATTATCGCTCAGATATGACGCGAACCATCTGTGTTGGAGCGCCCACAGACGAGCAGGTCAAGGTATACAACATTGTGCGCGAGGCTCATGAGCGCTGTGCTGAGGCAATCCATGCGGGCGTCGATGGCAAAGAGATTCATGAGCTTGCGGTCAAGATTATCTCTGATGCAGGATATGGTGACTACTTTAAGCACGGCCTGGGCCATGGCGTTGGCATCGAGATTCATGAGCTTCCGAGCTTAGGGAGACGCCAGAAAAGCGAGCTTGTTGCGGGCTCGGTGGTAACTGTGGAGCCGGGTATCTACTTGCCGGGTAACTTTGGGGTTCGACTTGAGGACTGCGGTTTGGTAACGAAAGACGGTTATAAACCATTTACCACATCAACTCATGACTTGGTATGTGTGGGCTAAACTAGACGTAGGGTAGGGATACATCACGGGAGGGAAAGCGATGGTAGGCATCATCTTGGCCACCCATGGTAGATTTGCTGAGGGTATCAAGATGTCGGGCGAGATGGTTTTTGGTCCACAAGCAGATTCAGAGGCTGTGTGCTTGTTGCCAGAAATGGGACCCGATGACTTTGATGCTCAGCTCCAACAAGCAATCTCAAAGATGTCTAATCAACAGGAGATTCTGTTTTTGGTAGACCTGTGGGGAGGAACCCCCTTCAACCGTGCGAGCTTTGCTTTGCAACAAGACGGCCATGAGAGATGGGCGGTGGTAACGGGGCTGAATCTCCCGATGCTCATTATGGCGTACACCAATCGCATGGGCATGGAAAGTGCTCACGAGCTGGCGTCATCAATTTTGACTGATGCCCGTGAAGGCGTGCGGGTTCAGCCCGAAACACTCGATGTGGCTGCGGCTACTCACAAGCCAGAGAACCAATCTGCGCCACAGGCAGCATCTGGCGCCATGCCTCCAGGAACAGTTGTGGGAGATGGCAAAATTAAGGTTGGCCTTGTTCGTATCGATACGCGCCTGCTTCACGGGCAGGTAGCAACGGGGTGGACGCGAGCCATCAATCCCAACCGTATCTTGGTAGTCTCAGATGCTGTGGCACACGACGAGATGCGTCGTACGTTGATTACGCAAGCAGCACCTCCCGGCGTCAAAGTTAACGTTATTCCCATCCAAAAGTTGATAGATATATGGCACGACACCCGCTTTGGCGGTGTGCGTGCTCTGATTCTGTTTGAAAACCCCCACGACTTGCTCAGGGCTCTTGAGGGTGGTGTGGATGGTCTCGAGAGAGTTAACGTGGGTTCTATGTCACATACCGAGGGAAAGACTGCCATCTCAGATGCAATTTCGGTGAATGAACACGACATTGCCTGCTTTAAACAGCTCGCAGACCGAGGCATTGAGCTGTTTGCGCAAAAGGTTCCCTCGGGTTCTTCGACCGACTTTTGGGATCTTGCTCAACGCGCAGGTATGGTCTAAACGCTTTGGGACTCAGGAAAAGGAGGGATTGTTTCAATGAATCCAATTTCAATAATTCTCGTGTTCCTCATTGCATTTCTGGCGGGACTCGAGGGCATTCTTGACGAATGGCAGTTTCACCAACCTATTGTGGCATGCACTCTCATTGGAGTTGCAACGGGACATCTTCAGGAGGGAGCAATTCTCGGTGCGTCGCTTCAGCTCATCGCCCTTGGGTGGATGAACGTTGGCGCAGCAGTAGCGCCTGATGCTGCATTGGCGTCTGTTGCGGCGGGTATTTTGGTGTGCATGAAAGGTGTCGATATTGGAACCGGCCAAGCATCTGCTATGGCACTTGCCGTAGCTGGCCTTATGCTTACAACGCTTATCAGAACGGTGTCGGTTGGTATCGTTCACATGGCAGATGCGGCAGCCGAAAAGGGCAACATTCGCGGTGTTGAGATGCCTCACTTTATTGCACTGTTCTTGCAGGGTATGCGTATTGCTATACCAGCACTTCTCGTCATGATGGTGCCTGTGGGTGCGGTACAAGCGGCACTCGAAGCAATTCCCTCATTTGTTACAACTGGCTTGTCGGTTGCGGGTGGCTTTGTGGTTGTTGTGGGTTATGCCATGGTTATCAACATGATGGCAACACCAAAGCTCTGGCCCTTCTTCTTTATCGGCTTTGGCTTGGCTGTTCTGACCAACATCACCCTTATTGGTATGGGACTTATCGGTGTTGCCCTTGCCCTCATCTACATCGACCTTTCTCCTGAGTTTAATAACACGGGAGGCTCAGGTGGTGGTGCTGGCGGGGTCGATCCTCTCGACGCAATCCTGAATGACTACGAGTAGAAGGGGGACGATCATGGCAGAAGCAAGAAAATCAGTCAGTAAAACTACTCGTCGGTCGGTGTGGCTGCGCAGTCAGTATCTCCAAGGTTCGTGGAACTACGAGCGCATGCAAAACTTGGGCTGGTGCTACTCAATCATTCCTGCGCTCAAAGAGTTGTATGGCGATGATTCGGATGAGATGAAAGCAGCACTCAAGCGCCATCTTGAGTTCTTTAATACCCACCCCTATGTGGCTTCTCCCATCTTGGGTGTTGTCATGTCGCTTGAAGAAGAAAAAGCAAACGGAGCAGAGATTGACGATGATGCCTTCCAAGGTGTCAAGGTAGGCATGATGGGACCACTCGCAGGCGTGGGCGACCCGGTGTTCTGGGGAACGTTGCGTCCCATTATTGGAGCCCTTGCAGCTTCGATGGCAGCGACCGGCTCGATTATCGGCGCGATTCTCTTTTTCGTGTTGTGGAATGCTATTCGTCTGGCTTTCCTCTATTACACACAGGAGTTTGGCTACAAGGCAGGCTCAAACATCACAAAGGATCTCTCAGGTGGCCTGTTGCAAAAGGTCACAACGGGAGCCTCGGTTCTTGGTATGTTTATCATGGGCGTGTTGATTCCGCGGTGGACGAGCTTCAACCTGTCTAAGATTGTGCTGTCACATGCATATTCTCAGTCAGCTTCAGAGGCGTTCATGCCATCTTTGACCGAGCTCGTTCAAAGCTTCAACGGAGGAGCGATTACTGAAGAAGGCATTGTTGCAGGCAATAGTGTGCTTCAGGGTATTACGAACGGCGGCTTTGCTCTTGCGGAGCGTGAAGGCGAGTTAGCGCTCTTCTCAATCACAACGGTGCAGTCGGTCTTTGACCAGCTTGTTTATGGATTTGGTCCACTGCTGCTCACCTTCCTTGCGATTTATTTGCTGCGCAAAAAAGTGAGCCCTATCGTCATTATCTTTGGGCTGTTTGCTGTGGGAATTATTGGCGCGTTCTTTGGCATTTTTTAGTGCGGGCAGGCGGGCTTGCGGGCGTGCAGGCGGGCTTGCGGGCGTGTTATGTGCGTGCGTGCGTGCGGCCGCCCTGTGGGCGAGCGGTTCTCCGGCAGACACGGTGGTATACGATTGGGCGCACACAAAGGCACACACAAGGACACACATGTAGGTACACTACGGGAGGTAGGGCTTGACAAGCAACGATAAGCACGAGGCACCACTTACAGATGCCATCAAGTCGTGGTTTGTGATGCCCGATGCCTCAGCGCGTGCCGAGATTCCCGGTCCGCTCAACCATGATGTAGCACTCGAAGTCGCAGCTAATTGCTTTATGGCAGCCATCTCTCCAAAACGTGGGACCTTGAGTGTGGGTGAGCGTGGTTTAGATTTTCGTGCCGAGAAGGGGAGTGGCTACGTTCTTATTCCCTATGCCAATGTGGTTCAGATTGTGGCTGACGTTCAGGGCAAAAATGTTCGCAGCATTGAAGTTGTTACAGATCAGATGAACCGCATTCCCTTTGTGGTTGAGCATGGCGCAGAGCTTGTGCGAGTTTTGTCTCGCTACATCGACCGCGAGCAGCTGGTAGGCCATGTGGGCAATTTCAAGCGAGCATGGCGCAGGATATGCTCACGCTTCAGCCACAGCTGAGCACGCCAGAGCCCGACAGGTATTTAAGCTTTGTGGAAAACTGTACGTTGAAAACGGCTTTCCTGGGCTTTCTTCTGAAGAAACCGCAGGATAGCGATTTTGAACGTACACATTTAATATTGCATTAAGATGTGAGTAAGCGTTGCTGTGTTCGCCTCAGTGTTGTATCTAAACCTGCGTCGGAAATGTGGACTGCTGCACAAGGTCGAGTTCAAGCGCTATACTGAGACAGTTAGGTTGATAAAACAGCGGCCCTATGGGCTGTAGCCCAGAAGGGCTCCGTGAGAAGGAGAACTGTCGTGCCGACTATTTCTACCGCAGACTTCAAAAATGGTATGGGTCTCAAAATCAATGGTAAGTATTACACCATCGTTGAGTTTCAGCATGTCAAACCGGGTAAGGGCGGCGCTTTTGTACGCTATAAGACGCGTGACCTGCGCACTGGCCGTGTAGTAGAGAACACCTGCAACGCAGGTACTAAGTTTGAGAACATCCAGCTCACCACGAGCGAGATGCAGTATCTCTACAACGATGGCGGCACCTATTATTTTATGGACATGGAGTCCTATGACCAGATTGCTGTTTCCTCTGACATGATTGGTGACAACGCCAAGTGGTTCAAGGAGAACGACATCTGCTTGCTGCGCTATGCAGATTCTGAGCTCATTGGTGTTGAGCCTCCTATGTTTATCGAGGCAGAGATTACCCAGACTGATCCTGGCTTTAAGGGCGACACCGTTCAGGGCGGCACCAAACCTGCCACCATTGAGACCGGTGCTGTTATTCAGGTTCCGATGTATCTCAACCAAGGTGAGCGTATCAAGGTTGATACCCGTGACGGAAAGTTTGTGCAGCGCGTCTAAGTCAGCGCCGAGACATGTTTGAGAAAGGACTGCTCCATGGTCAATGAGGTCGTTATCTCAGGTGTTACGGTCTCTTCTGATGTCATCAACACAATCGTGATTGATGCTACCGAGGGTGTTGAGGGCGTTGCCTATGTTGAGGGCACGAAGCTTTCTTACAATCTCATCTCTATGATTCGTCAGGATGCACCGGTAGCTCCAGCTAAGGGTGTCGAGATTGAGACAGAGGGCGAGAAGCTCAAGCTGCGCGTACACGTTGCTGCATTCTTTGGCTATCCCTTCACGAAGCTTGCCAGTGGTGTACGTGAGGCTGTTGCTGATGCAATGCGCCTGCAGGTTGGTGCAGAGGTCTCAGAGATTGACGTGTGCATCGAAGAGCTTGTATTTCCCAAGGAGTAGCATCGGTGCCTAATCTTGATATTGGTGTGAGCCGACACACTGCTCGCATACAAGCTCTTGAACTGCTGTTTCAAACTGACATGGGTGTCAATCACGTTGAGGACTTGCTCAACAGCCAGACCTCACGAGGGGATTGCGTAACTCCACTCATATCTCAGGGTCCTCTCGATAGCTATGCAGAGCAACTTGCCTTAGGAGCAACAAAGTACAAGTATTCCTTTGACCGGACCATCGAGGCGGCTTCTGACAACTGGGCGCTCGAGCGCATGCCAGTACTTGATCGCGTTATCATGCGGATTGCTCTTTTTGAGATGCTGCTGGTTGATGAGGTAGAAACTGCCGTGTGTATTGATGAGGCGGTTGAGCTGGCCAAAGAATACGGGACAGAGGATTCGCCCCGTTTTGTCAATGGCATCTTGGGGCGCATCGCTCGTGATATCGAGAACAATACCAGTCCTTTGCTAGAGCTGAAACAACAAGCACAAGCAACTCGTGCTTACGCATCAGATGAGCCTGATGTAGTGGCTGACGCAGATAAGCTGACCGATGCAGACAAGCTGGCTCATGCAGGTGACGTGGCTGATGTAGGTGAGGTAGCTGATGCAGCATATGGTGATGAGGGAGCACAGTGATGGCCAAAACAATTGATGTGAGCTCCTACGAGAGCTATAGCGATTTGACGGGTCGTCTCGACCAGATTGTGGCAGAAGTGAGAAACAAGGAGACCTCACTTGAGACTTCACTCGACCTTCTCGATGAGGCCATCGCTTTGGGCTCTAAAGCAGTCGATTTGGTTGAGAGCTTGGAAGGCGAGCTTGCAGAGGAGCAGGCAGAGCAGGGAGCTGACGTGTCGGATAATCAGGCAATGGGCGAGCAGGGCACAAATCAGACAGACAAACACGCGTCTGACCAAGCAGCAGCTCAAGCAGTCGATCAGACATCGGCTGAGTCGCGCGCAGCTGCCTCGACACAGGATACAAACGGGTAGTCGTGAGTCGGCGAAGGCTCGATGTTGAGCTTGTTGAACAAGGCTTCTTTGCAGATACCGATTCTGCTATGCGCTCTGTTCTTGCGGGAGAAGTTTCAAGCACAAGTAGAAGGTTAACCTCGCCTGGAGAGCAGGTAAAACCTGGTATTGAGCTGCATGTTCGCGGAAGGATTCCCTTTGTGAGTCGAGGTGGACTCAAGCTTGAGCATGCACTCAGTCAGTTTCACGTTGAGGTTGAGGGATTGCATTGTCTCGATGTTGGGTGCTCTACGGGAGGATTTACCGATTGCTTGCTCAAGCACGGTGCGGCGTCGGTGTTAAGTGTCGATGTTGGTTATGCTCAGTTTGACTGGGGGCTTCGCCAAGATGGTCGCGTTGAGCTTCTCGAGCGTACCAACATTGTTGACCTCATAGGTTCAGATAGAGAGTCGACCGTAGATTTGGCTGTGTGTGATGTCTCGTTTACGTCTGTGCTCAACGTACTTGATGCTGTGTTGTATCTTTTGCGTGACACAGGCAGTTTTCTCACGCTCGTGAAACCCCAGTTTGAAGCGGCAAAGTCTGATGTGGGCGAGGGCGGTATTGTGCGAGATGAGACTGTACGTCTTGCGGCACTTGAGCGCGTGCGTGATGCCTTTGAGGCAGCAGGACTCACCATTCAAGGAAGCTGTACCAGCCCTATTACTGGTCACAAGGGAAATGTTGAGTATCTCTTGCTCGGCGTGCGACAGAAATAGACAGACTTTGCAGGGTGAAAGCCCGTTTGTACCCATTGCGGTGCTAAACTCTTGTGCAGATGAGTATGTGAGAGCTCATGAGAAGGCAGGAGAGCTCATGAAGGTATTGATGGTTCCCAACCACCAGCGTACTGAGGCTGTTGAAGCGGCATATATGCTCGACCGCTGGCTGACATCAGAAGGTGTTGAAACCCAGTGGGCGCCCATGAAAAAGCGAGACGCCATTGTTGACGTGGACATTACCGATGTTGACCTCATTATCTCGCTTGGCGGCGATGGCACCCTCTTGCGAGCTGCTCGTATTGCTCGCTATTCGGAGCTTCCCATATTGGGGCTTTCGTTTGGGCATCTCGGCTTTTTGACAGGCGCTGGTCCAGACAATGTGGTTGGTTCTGTTGCAAGCGCACTTGCAGGTGAGCTTCATCAATCGCGCCGCGCAACCCTTCTCGTTGAAATCGACTTTGAGCAGGAAGATGGCTCAATACTCACCTTTGAGGAATTTGCCTTGAACGATATGGCTCTTTCTCGCGGCGTGTTAGGAGACATGATTAAGTTCGATGTGAGCGTCTCGGGAAACCACATTCACACAACCTTTGGCGATGGCTTTGTGGTGGCAACGGCTACGGGCTCGACAGGCTATGCTTTGTCTGCGGGCGGACCCATCGTGACTCCTGAGTTTTCTGGCATGGTGTGTGTGCCAGTGGCTCCCCATACCATTCAAGCGCGCGCCTTCTTGACCTCGCCATCTGATGTGATTGAGTTGAGCCTGCGACCTGAGCGCCCTGTTGACAGGAGCGTCTTTGTGGATGGCAGACTCGTTGAGCAAGAGGGCACGCCCTCGGCTGTTCGGGTGCGCCGAGGTTCAGGAGACATCATCCTGCTTGATTCGAAAGCCACATCGTTTTATGCATCGGTTTCGCGTGTCTTCTACGGAAAGCTTGGGTCGGTGCAATGATTGATGAGATTCGAGCAACAAACGTTGCCCTTATCGAAGACGCACAAATCTGTCCTGCGCCATCGCTTACCGTCCTGACGGGTGAGACAGGCGCGGGAAAGACCGCCCTGCTCAACGCCCTCAAACTCTTGGTGGGTGAGCGTGCGGAGAGCAGTTCTGTGCGAGAGGGGACTGAGGGCTTGCTTGTTGAGGGACGTGTCTTTTTGGACGACGACCCAGATGGCATAGTGGTTCGCCGAAGCCTTTCTTCTGATGGTCGCGGTCGTGTTGAGATTGATGGCGCGATGGCTTCGGTTCGCGAGCTGGCTACAAAGATTGGTTCGACCGTTGATTTGTGCGGTCAGCATGAGCACCAGCGGCTTTTGTCGGTAGCAAGCCATGTGGAGATGCTCGATGCGTGGATTGGTGCCGAGGCACAGCTGAGGCGAGAAGCCTATCAGCTGGCGCTCAAAAAGAGCGCCCAAGCTGCGGCGGAGCTCGAACGGGTGCGTGCACTCAACGCATCTGGTGCAGAAGCTTTAGAAGAAGCCCAGTTTGTGCTTGCAAGAATTGATGAGGTGGCGCCGCAAGCAGGTGAGCTGGAAGAACTCAAGCAGGAGCTTTCGCGAGCAGAACATGCAGCTCTGCTGGTACGCAACACCGAGGCAGTTCGTGAAGCTTTGAGCTCTGACGGTGGGGTTATCGACCTTCTCGGTCAGGCATCGGGGCTTCTTGTTGAGGCTGTTCGTCACGATGCCACACTTGAGTCGAGCTATGAGAGTCTTGAGTCGTCAATAGTCGACCTTGATGAGCTGGCTCGCACGTTGCGCTCATACAGAGATTCACTCGACTTTGATCCTGAGGCACTCGACCGCATGCAGCAGCGCTTGTCTCAAATCCAAGGATTGTTGCGTTCGTATGGTCCGAGCATGGAGGAGCTTTTTGCGCGACGTGAGCAAGCGGCCGAATTGCTGGCAGCAACGAATGACTATGAGCTGGTTTTAGCTCAGGCAACGCGTGCGTTTGATGAGGCAGAAGCTGAGGTGGCGGCTGCTGGTTTGGCCCTTGATGAGCTGCGTCAATCGCGAGCTCCAGAGTTTGCAGCCGAGCTCAACCGTGAGATGGCCAAGCTTGAGATGGGAAGCGCTTATATCAGCATTGCATTTGAGTCACTTGAGCGCCCCCAATGGAGCGCCGCTGGGCCTTCTCACGTTGAATTCATGTTTGCGCCTGGAGCTGCTCTATCTGCCCGACCGCTCAAAAAGATTGCCTCGGGTGGTGAGTTGAGTCGTGTTGCCTTGGCAACCAAGCTGGTCTCAGGCAGACACGATGTGGTTGAGACTATCGTATTTGATGAGGTAGACGCCGGAGTTGGCGGAGCTACCGCAAAAGCTCTGGCACAAGCCATCTTTGAGCTGGCACAAACCCATCAGGTGATTGTCGTGACTCACTTAGCGCAGCTGGCGGTCATGGCAAAGCGTCATTATCTGGTGAGCAAGCACGATGATGACACACATCCCGTAACCCACATTACACAGATTGACGGCGAGCAGCGCGTGGCAGAGATTGCCCGTATGCTCTCTGGTGATACGGGCGAGCTTGCGCGGGCTCACGCTTCTGAGCTTCTCGGTCAAGCTCAGGCTCAGTGGGGCTGAGGGTTGCTGTGAAACTGACAACAGCGCTCGGTGACTACCTCGAGTATTTGTCAGTCGAGCGGGGAAGTTCAATCAATACGGTTGCTGCGTATCGCCGTGATTTGGAGCGCTACTGCACAAGTCTCGAAAAACGTGGGGTAACAGACCCTGATGATGTCACGCCTCAGCTGGTTGAAGATCATGTAGCAGAGCTTCGAGGGCGTGGTCTTGCTGCTTCGTCAATTGAGCGAGCAACGAGCGCTATCAAGAGCTTTCATCGCTTCTTGGTAGCAGATCAAATCAGCGCTCACCATCCAACGGCGGATATTCATCTTCCAAAAAAGCCCGAACGCCTCCCAGATCTTATATCGCCTGAACAGGCAAGTTGCTTGCTCGACCGTGACTGGGAGAGCTATAACCAGCATCGAAGGGGTGGCGCAAGCCTTCCGACAGGCGCTCGCGATCATGCGATTTTGGAACTCTTGTACGGCTTGGGACTTCGCGTATCTGAGTTGTGTGGGCTTGATCTGCATATGCTGTGGCTCGATGAGGGTTTGGTGCGCGTGCTGGGAAAGGGTTCAAAGGAGCGGCTTGTGCCTATTGGAGGCGCTGCTCTGAGTGCGTTGAGTGATTATCTCGAGCATTCTCGCCCCGTTCTGCTGAGTGTATCTCGGCCGACAAGTGCGGTTTTTTTGAATGCGCGCGGGGGTCGGATAACGCGTCAGGCTGTTCATGCGATGGTTGCTCGCTATGGGAAGTTGGCAGATATCGAGGGACTGCATCCCCATACGCTGCGCCATTCGTTTGCGACACACATGCTTGAGGGTGGTGCTGATTTGCGCGTGGTGCAAGAACTGCTCGGACATGCCGATATTTCAACCACACAGCTCTACACCCACCTCGACCGAAGTTTTGTGCGACAAACCTATCTGTCTGCACATCCTCGAGCTCAGGTGATGTGAAGTACACCCGTCCCCACCTGTCCACACCACGACATAGGGGGGTGTCCCATCCCCACTTGTTCACACCACGGGTAGCCAGTGGGCGTGTGTCCCCACTTGTTCACACCACGGGTAGCCAGTGGGCGTGTGTCCCATCCCCACCTGTTCACACCACAGCAGCCATAGCGTGCGAAACCTCATCATTGCAGGTCAGTAAAGCCTGAGTGCCACAATCTGAAAAAGGCATGAGGACTTTGTTTGTTTTACCGCGCTGTTGCAGACTCCATCACGTACTTTCCATACAATACTCGAGGGGGCAAAAGTGGGGCAAAAGTGTCGCATTGTGCAAGTAATCTTGTGTATTTACTAATAGCAAACACAATATCTTGTATGACAAGCGCTCCATTAATTGTAAAGTGTTCATATAGCTTAAAATCAGTGCGCAAAAGTGGGTCATTAGTGTGAATTAGTTCTTGTTTGGTGGGCGCAAAAGGTCTATTCTGAACATGCCCAAAAAAGGGGTGAGAAGGCCGTATCAAGCCAGTCAAACAGGGAGGGGGAAAGCACGTGGATCTCATTGGCGCCAAGCGATACACCTTGGATGCCAAGGGTCGCATGAGTTTTCCGTATGCCAAACAGTTTGATGAGCGGGTGTACGTTATTCCCATTCCTGAAATGGGTGCGCTTTTTGGGTTTACCGCTGAGGGTCGCGAGGAGTGGGTGAATAGCCAGTTTGGTCCTGAAGGCTATGAGCCGCGTAATCGCAACAAGGAAATGCTCAAGCGCAGACTGAACGGTCGCACGGTTGTTATCGATATTGATAACAGTGGTCGTATCTGTGTGGGCAAGGTTCCTGAGAGATGGCGCGAGATGTTCAACATCGAGCGAGAGGTCATGCTGGTTGGCAACG
Source organism: Atopobiaceae bacterium (assembly GCA_017459605.1). Classification (GTDB taxonomy): domain Bacteria; phylum Actinomycetota; class Coriobacteriia; order Coriobacteriales; family Atopobiaceae; genus RGIG4373. Next base: position 20,212 of record JAFUCQ010000090.1, on the reverse strand, counting down.
GTGAGCATTTTGAGATCTGGAATCCAGATCGCTACGAGATGATTGTCGATGGCGACTTGACCGCAGACTTGATGTTCGACGACTAGCGTCTGAAACAAAGGCTCTCAGTGGCGGATCGTTTGACAAGAGAATATCGGCACACACCCGTGATGCTCGACGAAGTGCTCAGCACACTTCAGCCCCAAGCAGGAGAAATCGTTTGCGATTGTACTCTCGGCGGGGCAGGGCATTCGGTCGAACTCGCCCAAAGGGTTGGCTCGCAAGGCCTCCTCATTGGGATTGACCAAGACGAAATGGCACGCACAGCCGCAGCTGAGCGTCTCAACAGAGAAGCTCCTGGAGTTGAGTGTCACATCTTGGCAGGCAATTTTGCCCAGCTTGATGAGCTTCTGGTAGAAGACGAGATAGCTGGTGTGGATTGTTTCTTGTTCGACCTTGGAGTCTCGTCTCCTCAACTTGATATCCCTGAAAGGGGCTTCTCATATAAGTATGAGGCACCCCTGGATATGAGGATGAATCCGGGAAAACAAACCTTAACCGCAGCAGAGGTCATAAACACCTACAACGAAGCCGACCTCACCCGGATTCTCCGCAGCTATGGTGACGAGAAGCACGCAAAGCGTATCGCGCATGAGATATGCCGCGCTCGTGCACAGGCTCCTATCGAGACCACCACACGCCTCGCAGAGCTTGTTGTGGCAGCTATCCCTGCTGCTGACAGGCGTCATGGTCACCATCCTGCGCGCAAAAGCTTTCAAGCCTTGCGCATTGAGGTGAACGCAGAGCTGGAAGTCTTGCGAGAAGGACTCACGGCAGCATTGAGATGGCTCGAGCCCGGTGGCAGGATTTGCGTGATTTCTTACCACTCGCTTGAAGACAAGGTGGTGAAGTCGCTCTTTGGTGAGCATTCACGGGGCTGCATTTGTCCACCGGACTTGCCAGTGTGCGTATGTGGACGCGTGCCGACTCTCGAACTCATAACGAAACGCCCGCTTCTGAGCACTGAGCAGGAGCTTGAATACAACCCTAGAGCGCGCAGCGCCAAGTTGCGAGCAGCACGAAAGCTTGCAGCAAACACAAACGGCTTCAAGTGACCTTCTGGCCACTGAGCATACAAACGAACTATGAACGAAACACAAACGCACTTTAAACGAAGCACTATCGAAGCACCATCGTAGGTTGTCTCAGGGAGGGGAAGCTGGCATGCCGCAGAGGTACGTAAGAGGAACAGAAGCACTACAAACGAACCCACGCGAATCTTACGCTCTGCCACGTCAGCTTCCCGCTCTGGACCTCATCGAAGGTAGCGCTACTCAAACACAGGTACGCCCCCGTATTGATACGGGCCGTCTCGTTCATGTTCTGCGTATCGTAGCAATCTGTTTTGCTGTTGTTTTAGTCTTGGGGTCAATTAGTGTTGCTTCACAAGCAATGGCATCGAAGAGTCTTAAAAACTGCAGTACCATCAGAAAAGACATTCAAAGCTCTCAAGCACTCCAAGATGATTTGAAGATGCAAATCTCAACACTCTCGAGCTCTGAGCGCATTGTTCGGATTGCAACAGACAACATGGGAATGGTGGCAGCTGCCTCAGCTGATCCGCTGGTGATTATCGTGTCAGATCAAACTAACAATCAATCTGAACAAAACGTTGAAGGTGAAGAGAATCAAGCTGAAGCTGAACTTCAGGGAGAATCCCAAACTCAGAGCGACGTTCAGCAAGCTGGCGAGGCGGATGCTGTCGATGTAGCAAGCCAGGGATGAGTTACATGGCTCGACACTCCGCACACGTATCGGTACGCGACTCGCGCGGCTCCTCAAATGAGGGGCCGCGTTCACGCATGGGGTACAACAATGACGGTATTTTTTCATCAAAACTCAAAGTGCCGTTCATCCTATTTCTTGTGGCTCTTGGCATCATCGTCCTGCGTCTTTTTCAGTTCCAAGTTCTTGAAAAAGATCAATTATCTGAAGAAGCTGAAGTTGGTCGCTACTACATAACAAAAATTCCGGCAAAGCGAGGAACCATCTACGACAGAAACGGAAACATCCTTGCCATGAGCCAAGACTGCACAGACATCGTGTGCGACCCGATGATGATTGAAAAACTCGATGTTACAGCTTCAGTGATTCAAAAACACATTGGCGGTAGTATCGCAGACTACAAAGATCGACTCGAGGCTGAAGGTCGCTATTCGGTCATTAAACGTGGAGTAGACAATGATGTTGCTGAGGCGCTGAAAGTCGAGCTGACAAAACTGAAGCTTGATGGTGTTTTCTATGAGGGCAGCAACCAGCGTGTCTACCCCTATGGATCTCTTGCAGGACAAATACTTGGCATCGTGGGAAATGAAGGAGAGGGTCTCACGGGTCTTGAGCTCTACTATGATGACATACTCAAAGGAACAGATGGTGAAGCTCGTTATACGTGGTCGAACTTTGAAAAAAACAATACGGTCATTGCAGGAACGAGAAACGTTCGTAAGAATGCGCAAGATGGAACGGATATTGTTCTCACGATTGATGCCAACATTCAAAAAACGGTAGAGCGCGCTGTGGAAGAAGCAAGCAAACACTACAAGGCTGAGATGGGCATGGCTATGGTAAGCGATCCGGCAACGGGAGAAATACTTGCCGCGTGTTCAACTCCGTACCTTGATCCCAGCGATACAACATCATTTGATCCCAAGGCAAGTCAACTCAGGTTGGTAACTGATTCCTATGAGCCAGGATCGATGTTTAAGGTGTTTACGGCATCAATTGGTATGAACGCTAGCCTCTTTGACGATACAACATCCTTTGAGGTGCCGCCCATGGTGCTTGTGGGAGCTGATCCCGTTCGTGATGAAGACGGCCGTGACACGACCGATTACATGACTACCTCAGACATCATCACGCATTCATCAAATGTTGGTGCGGTCTTGCTTGGAAGAAAAATTGGGTCGGAACTCTTTGCCCAAGGAATTGCAGATTTTGGGATTGGAAGCCCTACGGGAATTGATTACCCCGGAGAAGTGAAGGGAATCGTTGCGGCACTTCCCGACTACACCGGAGAGGATGGTCTAACCACCTTAGGCTCTATGTCGTTTGGTCAGAGTTTGGCTGTCCCCATGGTACAGATTGTGCGCGGGGTGGGAGCGGTGGCTTTTGATGGGCGCCTGACAACTCCGCATTTTTTGCGTTATCAGGGAGATGAGTTGGTGTCGTGGCCTGTAGGAGAGCGTGCGACCTCTCGTTATACAGCAAGTCTCATGCGCGAGATGATGAGTCGCGTCGTTGCAGAAGGCACAGGCACCCAAGCTCAGATGTCAGGTTATGCCATAGCAGGTAAAACGGGCACCGGTGAGCAAGCAGATCCTGAGACAGGGCGGTATCGCCAAAACTACTTTCTTTCATCATTTGTTGGATTTAGCCCTCAAGAAAACCCCCAACTCCTTTGTTATGTTGGTTTGTTGGGAACATCACATTTGGCAGCCTCGAGTGCGGTGCCAACATTCTCAACTATTATGTATGAGGCGCTATCAGAATTAGGAGTTTTGCCAAGCGAAGAGTTAATTATTCCACGTGACGCTGAGGCATACGATACAGAGGAGAGTTTGGCTGAGACGTTTGAAGCTGAGTCTACGACGGAAGACGAGACTACCTATGAGGACGAGGCCGAGAGCGAGACAGAGGAAGACACCAGTGAGTCACGTGATGTTGAAGCAGACGATGCTGAGGCAGTCGATGTCGAGGCTGATGATACCGAGACAGACAACGAAGAGATAGAACATGCCGAGGTGGTTGGTGCCAAGGCAAGTGAGGGGATGTAAATGTTTGAGTCAGATGTCCAAAGACTCATTGATGCAACGGGAGCAGCTCTCGTGTGTGGAGAGCCTACTCAGAGCTTTTGTGGCTTTGCAATCGATTCTCGTCAGGTCGAGCCGGGTTGTGCTTTTGTTGCCTTTGTTGGCGAGAATGTTGATGGCAACAACTACGTTGATGCAGCTTTAGATGCGGGAGCAGCACTCTGCATTATGAGTGCAGAGGCAAGTCCTGAGATGCTGTCGCATGCACAAGCCTTAGGAGCTGCCATCGTTCGAGCGGCAGACGATGATTGCGAGGAACTCTTGCTGCGATTGGCTGCAGATTGGCGTAAGCGCAATCCGCAGTGGCGCGTTGTTGGTGTCACGGGTTCTGTGGGCAAGACAACAACCAAAGACATGTTGGCTGCAGCAGCGCATACTCAGTGGAAGACCCATGCAACAAAAGGTAACTTCAACTCCGTGATCGGAGCGCCGCTCACAATCCTCGATGCCAAGCCAACAGATGAACTGTTGGTACTCGAGATGGGTATGAACCACGCAGGCGAGCTCGATCGCATTTCTCGAGCAGCCCAGCCCGATGTAGCACTTATTACCAACATTGGCTCATCACACGTGGGTCTTCTCGGCTCGCGTGAGAATATCGCACGTGCTAAAGCAGAGATTATGGTGGGCATGAGGCCAGCCGAGCAAAGTGGCGTGAGTGCTCAGTTGGTCTTATCGAGTGCTGATGATTTTACAAGCTTCATCGAGGATGAGCTTGCTGCGCCCCGAGGAATATCGGTCATACGCGTGGGGCAAGCTCCAACTGATGATGTGCGCCTCGGGAGCATTGAGCTTGACGAAGAGGGTTTGGCACACTTCAGTCTCACGAGCTCACATGGCAACTTTGAGGGGTGCTGCCCTGTTCGCGGACGAGCAGCCGTGCTCGACTGTGCCCTCGCTTTAGCTGCCATTGATGCTTTGGGTGGAGACATAGCACGTGCGTTTGAAGCAGTGCAAGATATGCCTGCCACCCACATGCGCCTTGAGTTGGTGAGCGCGTCAAACGGTATGCGCATCATTGATGACTCCTACAATGCAAGTCCTGCTTCGATGGCGTCTGCCTTAGACGTGTTGAGCTCAATGAAACATGAGGGAAGAAAAATTGCTGTGCTTGGCGAGATGGGTGAGCTGGGAGATGACGAAAAACAACTCCATGCGCTCGTGGGTGCCTATACTGCTGCAAAGCCCCTCGATTTGCTCGTCATTGTGGGTACTCAGGCAGCATGCGATATGGAGCAAGCAGCCAAGCTTATGGGTATGGAAAGCTCTCGTATTGTGCGCGTGGACAGTGTTGAGGCTGCCTCTGAGTTCTTGGCAGATCAGCTGAGCGCTACAGATTTGATGTTGGTTAAGGCGTCTCGTGCGGTTGGCCTTGACCGTTTGGTGAGGGAGGTGCTGAGCCGTGTTTGGTGATCCGAGCTACCCCACGTATCAGGTTTTTCTTGCGCTAGGAGCAGCAGCGCTTTTGACCGGTCTTGCCATGGCGCCGTTCATCTCTTTTATGAAAAGTGGTGGCATTGGCCAGCAGATTAGAGCCGATGGTCCCCAGCAGCACCTCATTAAGCAGGGAACACCCACCATGGGTGGTGTTGTGCTTTTGGGTGGCGTGTTGGTGAGTGTTGCCCTTTTTGCCCAGTGGTCACCACAGCTCATCTTGGCCATTATCGCTACCTATGCAACAGCATTGGTAGGTCTGCTCGATGACATTGAATCGGTGGCTCATAAGCGCTCACTGGGTCTCACACCCTCACAAAAGATGATTGGTCTTGTCGTTATTTCAACGGCGTTTTGCCTTGCTGCCGTTAACATCTGCGGTGTCTCTCCGGTCGTGTCTTTCCCGGGCGGCTTTGGTCTTGACCTTGGCATTCTCACAACGACGCTCACGCTCGGTGGCGCAACTATCTCCATCCCGTGGATTTACCTCGTGTTTGTGTTTTTCCTCTTTGCAGGGCTATCTAATGCTGTTAACTTGACCGACGGTCTCGATGGTCTTGCGGGAGGTTCGGTCTTGGTTGTTATGGGCGCTCTTGCCATGGTATCGTTCATGTCTGATTTGTTTGATTTGGCAGTATTTGCTGGCGCTATTGCAGGTGCCTGCATTGGCTTTTTGTGGCACAACTGTCATCCTGCCTCGATCTTTATGGGCGATACTGGCTCGCTTGCATTGGGAGCAGCGCTTGCCGCATTGGCGGTTCTCACCAAAACTGAGATTACCTCGCTCATCATGGGAGGCCTGTTCATCATAGAGGCGCTGTCTGTCATCATTCAGGTAATTAGCTTTAAGTCAACGGGCAAGCGCGTGTTTTTGATGTCTCCCATCCACCATCACTTTGAGCACAAAGGATGGAAAGAAACAAAGGTTGTTATTCGTTTTTGGATTGTGAGCGCCGCTTTTGCAGCCCTCGGGTTTGTCCTGTTTTTCCAGTTGGTACGCTAGGGAAGTAGAAGATTGTGACGGCGAATATGAGCTCCCAACAGACAACTCAAACAGAACAGCTCGGTCATGTTCTCATTGGGGGTCTTGGAAAGACGGGTCTGGGGCTGGCTCAGTGGTGTCTGCCTCGCCTCGGGACAACCATCGATTCGCTCACCATCTATGGAGGAGCTGCCAGTACAGCAAGTGATGAGACCGAGGAGCTCGAGCGTGCAGGCGTGAGCTGCGTGCTTGGTACAGATATGGTCGAGGGTAGCTATGACCTTGCGATTTGTGCTCCCGGCATCCCTGAGACATCGGCGTTTTTTCATTCCATCACAAGCCACGCTCGCACAAGCATTGGTGAGCCAGAGTTTGCGTGGAGACAAAGCCCTGAACACTGGCTTGCGATTACGGGATCTAACGGAAAAACCACCGCAACCTATCTGACACGCGATCTGCTGCGAGCAGCGGGTCTCAGTGCAAGTGAGGTTGGAAACATCGGCAGGCTTGCTATCTCATGTGTTGATGAACGCAGACAAGATGAATGGTTTGTCGCTGAGCTCTCGAGCTTTCAGCTCGCAGGTACTGAGCACTTTCATCCACGAGCAGCAGCTCTGCTCAACATTAGTCCCGACCACGTGAGTTGGCACGGTTCTTTTGAGGCCTATGTTGAGGCTAAAGAGCGCATCTTTGAAAATCTATGCCCAGAAGACCTCGCTGTCATTTCTGTGGATGATGAGCGCTGTCGTGCGATTGCTGAACGCCTGCATGAGCGCGGGCTCAACGTGTGTGAGGTGTCGGCTGAGCGTGAGATTGCATCAGATTATGCGGCGTATGTGAAAGATGGCAACCTCGTTTTGAAACGCGGAGACTCTGAGCAGATCATTGCATCAGAAGATGAGTTGGTGCTCACAGGTCCTCACAATATGCAAAACGCACTCGTGGCATCAGCGCTGGCATTGTTTGCAGGAGCCAAGCTTGAGGGTGTAAGACGTGGTCTTCAGAGCTTTTCTCCGCTCGAGCACAGAATTGAGCCCTGTGGCACGTGGCATGGCGTGTCCTTTGTCAATGATTCCAAAGCAACCAATGTTGATGCGAGCTTAGCCGCTATTCGAGCTTATCCAGGAAAGCGCGCGGTCTATCTTCTCGGGGGAGAAGACAAACAAACCGAGCTTGACGCGTTGGGACAGGCACTCGCACAACACGCCAAAGCGATTGTGTGTTATGGAGAAGCCCGTGAGCGCTTTGTTGCGGAGCTGGGGCCAGTGTGTGTAGCTGCGAACGTTCAGCTGCGCGAGGCAGATCATCTTGCCGATGCCTTTGAGCGAGGACTTGAGCTCTGTGTTCATGGAGATACGCTCATTTTGTCTCCCGCCTGTGCATCACACGATGAGTTTAAGAGTTTCGAGGAGCGCGGCCATGTGTTCAAACAGATGGTGAGTGCTTTAGGAGAGGGTGAGTGAGCGTGAGAAGGTCAAACGCGGCTCTCGTTGAACGCAATAGATATGAAGCAGAACGCTCGTCTCGTGTATCGCACAAGCGAGTGGGATTGAGACCTTTAGGAGTTCTATCTCGAATCAAAGATCACTACGCAAGTCTCATTCCTCGTGAGATAACTCTGTACCATGTTCTCTTTCTTGTGAGCCTTGTTGTGCTGCTCATCTTTGGCTTGTTTATGGTGTACTCAGCATCAGCTCCAGCTTCTGAGAGTTCGGCTGAGAATCATACGTACACATTGGTTTTACAGGTTGCATGGATTGCTATTGGCAGTGCTTTCGCGGCGGCTTTTGCCAGCGTCGACTACCACCGTTTTTATAAGGGAAAACTGCTTGTTATCGTCTGTATTGCGATTCTCATTTTGCTCATCTGGACAAGGTTTTTTAGTCCGAAGACTAAGGGAGCGTATAGGTGGTTTTATATTCCCGGAACACCCGTGAGCTTTCAACCTTCAGAGTTTGCCAAAATCACCATCCTTTTAGTTGTGGTTAGTGTCATTGAAAAATGGAACCAAGGGGAGATGGACATCAAACAGCTCCTTGGTACTTGTGCGCTCGGTGTGATAGCACCGCTGGTGATGGTATTGATTCAGCCCGATAAGGGCACAACTGCAACCGTGGTGGTAAGCATATTTGTTATGTTGCATCTCGCAGGTGTCGATATACGTATCTTGTTGGCAGCAGCAATCATTCTTTTTGGTTTATTTCTCGCCTATTCTTTGCTACAAGAGTATTCACGCGATCGCATCATGATTCTGCTCAATCCTCGCAGCGATCCGCTTGACAAGGGTTATCAACTCCTACAGAGTTGGTACGCTTTTGGTAAAGGTGGCTTGTTTGGCGTGGGTCTTGGTCTGTCGAGTCAAAAGTATGGTTATCTTCCAGAGGCTCATAACGATTTCATTTTCTCGGTTATGGGAGAAGAGCTTGGTTTTGTGGGCTGCGTATTATTCCTTGTGCTGTTTACGACCTTCATATATGCAGGCCTGCGCCTTGCTCTGAGAGCAGCAGATCAAGAGGGGCTTATCTTGGCAACGGGAGCAATGGTGCTGCTTGGTTTTCAATTCCTTGTGAACATTTGCAGTGTTTTGGGGCTTATTCCAATGACAGGAAAGCCACTGCCCTTTATCTCATATGGTGGTTCTTCGGTTTTAAGCTGCATGATACTTGTGGGCATGGTGGCATCGGTCATTCTTCGAAGCGACCCATCGGAGCGGGTGTTTATTGAGCGCAGGAAGCGCATGCATTTGGTGGAAGATGCGACTGACTCTGGTTCGTCAGGCCACCTCACCTTGGTGGAGGGCAAAGCATCTCTTCGCCACCAAAGCATCGAAGGCGCAGCAGATCGTTTGCGACCAACATCGAGGACGTCTCGACAAGAAACGCCTGTGGTTGGGCATACGCTAAACCGCTCAACCGGACGCTCAACCGGACGCCCAAGTGTGAGCTTGGCATCACCAAGCACACGCTTGACAGGTCTTGGTCAGGCTCACGACCCCAGACACACATCAGATGACACACGCGGGAGGTTCTCATGAGCACCGCAGCACGTAAACTCAAAATTGCCATTGCCGCAGGAGGCACGGCAGGACATATCACTCCTGCGCTTGCCCTCGCAGAAGAGCTGAGTGCTCGCGGCCATGAGCTGAGTTTCTTTGGGCAGGAGCGCCGCCTTGAGGGAAGCTTGGTTCCTGAAGCTGGTTTTGACCTGTTCAATCTCGAGGTATCGGGGCTTGATCGCTCGCGCCCGTGGACAGCAGTATCTGCCCTCGTTCGCCTTGCCCGTGCTCGCAGGCAGCTGAGTAAGCACTTTGCTGCAACAGGAGTGCCCAACGTTGCTGTTGGCTTTGGTGCGTATGTTGAGTTAGCGCTGGGTAGTTGGTGTGAGCGCCACGGCATTCCCGTTGTCTTGCATGAGCAAAACTCGGTGCCCGGGCTTGCCAACAAGTTGCTTGCCGGAAAAGCAACACGCGTGTGCTTATCGTTTCCAGCAGCACGCGCTGCCTTTGAGGGAAAAGCTCGCCCTGAGGCAGTGCGCATGACGGGAAATCCCATTCGCTCGAGCGTTATTGCGGGAGATCGTGAGCGCGGACGAAAAGAAATTGGTGCTACAAACGATACCGTTGTGTTGCTTGTCTTTGGAGGAAGCCTAGGTGCGAGAAGCATCAATGAATGCGTTATCGCAAACAAAGAAGAGCTTCTTGCACACGACCAGCTCATCATCGTTCACTCAAGCGGTAAGGATGAGTTTGAGCAGGTACAAAGCTCACTCAATCTGACGGCAGAACAAGCCAAGCGTTGGCAACTCAAGTCCTATGTGAACAATATGGGCGACATGCTGGCTGCAGCAGACCTCGTTTTATCTCGCTCAGGCGCCTCATCAATTGCAGAGATTGCAGCTTTGGCTGTTCCGAGCATTTTGGTGCCGTATCCGCTGGCAACAGAAGACCATCAGCGCACCAATGCTTCTTTGCTGGGAGATGTTGGTGCAGCGGTGATTTTCTCGGATGATGAGATGGCAACAGATGAGTTTCGCTCAATGCTGCATGCGCTGATAGACGATGAGTCGCGGCGCTCTCAGATGCGCCAAGCGGCCTTGAGTTTGGGACAAGCTCGGGCTGCGGCTCTGCTTGCCGATGAGGTAGAGGCAGCGGCTCTGCAAACACAAGCGTCATGAGCATTGATAGGCGCTTTGCGATAGGATAGATAAGCTGCACAAAGATACGCAAATACAGCAGACTCGTTGATAAGACGTGATGCTGTGTTGCCGTGAAAATGGACTGAAGCGGATTGCTGGACATCTGGAGTGTTTTGCGTGTCTGTGGGATAGAAAGGCTGATGATGTCAGATAGGACCAATGTCAACGAGCTCAAAAGCGTCCACTTTATTGGTGTGGGAGGTGCTGGGATGAGCGGCCTTGCACTCGTGCTTCACGAGCGGGGGTGTTCGGTAACAGGTAGTGACCTCAAAGAGTCTCGCTATGTCAGGCGCCTCGAAAAAGCGGGAGTCAAAGTCTATGTGGGTCATGACGCCAGCCTCATCGATGAGCTCACACCAGAACTGATTGTGATTTCATCGGCAATCCCTGAGAGCAATCCTGAGCTTGCTCGAGCCCGAGAGCTTGGCATTGATGTGTGGCACCGAGCAGAGATGCTCTCCGCTTTGTCGGTTGACGCACCGCTTACGGTTGCTGTTGCAGGCACTCATGGAAAAACCACCACATCTTCTATGGTAGCTACTATGCTCGACGAGATGGAGCTCGACCCAACCTTTCTCATTGGAGGCATCCTTGAGGGCTACAACACGAATGCGAAAAGCGGTACGGGAGCCTTTGTTGCTGAGGCCGACGAGTCCGACGGTTCGTTTTTGGTCCTCGATCCAAATGTTGTTGTCGTGACAAATGTTGAGGCAGAGCACCTCGATCACTATGGAACTTTGGAAAATGTGGAGAAAGCCTTTGCCGAGTTTATCTCGTTGGTAGGAGAAGATGGCTCGGCTGTTGTTTGTGCAGAAGACGAACACCTTCTCGAGCTTGCGCAGTCTACTGGTAGAAAGATTGTGAGCTACGGCTTTGGACGCGGTGTGGATTATCGCTGTCGTGAGCTGAGCAGACGCAGGCGCGGTCTTGAGACCTTGATGAGCGTGACGGTCCCCGATGGTCGTGAGATTCAGGTAACCATCCTTGCCAACCCCGGGCGCCACAACATTTTGAATGCTACTGCAGCCCTTGCTGTTGCTGGCGTTTTGGGTTTGGATCTTGAAAAAGCTGCTAAGGCACTGTCGCTGTATCGAGGAACGCTCAGGCGCTTTACTGTTGTGGGAGAGACAGGCGGAATTACGGTTGTAGACGATTATGCTCACCATCCAACCGAGATTCTCTGCACCCTTGATGCCGCAAGTTCTCTTGATTTTGAGCGCACCATAGTTGTGTTTCAGCCGCACCGCTATACCCGCACCCGAGATTTGCTCGATGAGTTTGGTGCGAGCTTTGATAAGACCGACAAACTCTATGTCATGGATGTGTTTTCTGCAGGTCAGATGCCCATACCAGGCGTGTCAGGCAAGAGCGTGGCAAACGCCGTGAGTGAGCACAATTCGCTTGCTGACGTGAGCTATATTCGCACGCGCAAAGAGCTCATAGCTGAGCTGTGCCAAACGCTTCGTGAGGGCGACCTGCTCATAACCATGGGTGCAGGAGACGTAACTACCTTTGGCCCGAGTTTTATTGAGGAATGCACTCATCGCCTCGAGCAATCGGGACTCTAGGCATTTCCGAGAGGGTTGGGAAAAGAGTAGGATTTCATGGCGCTATTGAGACGTTTTCGCAAACATGACAGAACTGAGGCATACGATAACGACTCTTTTGATGACGAACGAAAAGTAACTGAGCGTTTTCCAAAGGCCGTGCGTATCGTTTTGGCACTTGCTGCCTGTGCAGCAGGTCTTGTTGTGGCTGTGTTTTTGCTGTCACTCACACCGCTTTTTTCGATTGAGAAGCTTGAGGTTGACGGTACTGAACATGTATCGGCAGAAGCGGTGGGAAAACTTGCAAATCTTCAGGCGGGAACCACGCTGTTAAACCTCGACGAGAAAAAGCTCATCGAAGATATCGAGAAATATCCGTGGGTGGGAAACGTCAGTGTTGCGCGTGAGTTTCCGTCGACCTTGCATATCAGCATTAGCGAGCGTCAAGTTGCATCAATTGTCTATATGAATGCGAGCAGTGTTGCATGGTATCTCGATGATAAGCAACGATGGATTGAACCGGTGACCTTAGGCGATGCGGGGAGTGCCCATGAGTCACTTCTGTCTGATTATCTGGCGAAAGCTCGAGAACTGGGTTGCCTGCTCATCAGCGATGTTGCATCGGATGTTACGCCAGAGGCAGGCGCTGATGTGAGCGATCAGGCAATCCTTGGCGTGCATGAATACCAAAGAAGCTTTTCTGAGAAGCTCGCCTCACGTATTGTTTCTTACTCCGCACCGAGCCTCGAAGCTTTGTCGTGCACGCTTCAAGAGGGGGTTACGGTTTCTTTAGGAGCTCCCGTTGATATTCGCGTTAAAGAGTCTGTTATCACACAGCTCTTGGATGCCTACACCGGACAGATTACCTACATCAATGTTCGTGTGCCTTCAAAACCAAGTTATCGAAAACTGGGAACAGAAAGCGTTTCTTCGGGCAGTGTTGATGAGGTTTTAGAAGAGGATTTCGGTGAGCTTGCTCAGAGTGAAAGCGAACAGACGGATGAAATTGATGCTCAGTCATACGAGAGCGACGAGGGGTATGACAGATCTTCGAGCGAAGAGAGTTTTGCTGATGCTCAGGAAGACGAGGAAGCTTAAAGTAAGCTCCTTGAATCTACTTGATAGTTAGGCATATGCATTAACTTTCAAGTTGACATTGAGACTTTATATTTGTTGAGATTGTGCGGATAAGCTGCATTTATGACGTTTACAATAAAATTGTTGACGGATGACAAAAACTCGTGTAAATATATCCCGCTTAGCAGGGTCTATTAAGTTCAACTTGAGGTTAAAGGTTGAATCTTTTCTGCGGACCTGCGCTCAGCGGGTCCAGGTGGCGCGGTTACAAACCATCACAGGACAGACGTACGAACAACAAACGGATAAGGAAGCGGTTTAAAAGCTAAGTGGAGCATTGCTCAGCTGCAGTACCCACGAGCACAAGGAGGCCCCAATGACAGAGAACGAGATGCACAACAATTACCTCGCCGTCATCAAAGTGGTGGGAGTTGGCGGTGGCGGCACCAACGCTGTCAACAGAATGATTGAGGAGGGCATCCGCGGTGTTGAGTTCGTGGCTATCAACACTGATGCTCAGGCACTGGCTATCTCAGATGCAGACATCAAGGTGCACATTGGCACCGACATCACCAAGGGCTTAGGTGCAGGCGCCAACCCCGAGGTTGGTGCAGAGGCTGCAGCAGAGAGCCGCGATGATATTCGCAAGGCACTTGCCGGATCAGACATGGTCTTTATCACGGCAGGCGAGGGTGGCGGCACGGGCACTGGCGCTGCTCCCGTTGTAGCAGATATCGCAAAGAATGATGTGGGAGCGCTGACGGTAGCTGTTGTCACCAAGCCCTTCTCGTTTGAGGGTCGCCGCCGCGCCACCTATGCACAAGACGGCATCAAGGAGCTCTCTGAGGCGGTTGACACCCTGATTGTGATTCCAAATGATCGCTTGCTCGAGCTTGCTGAGAAGAAGACCACCATGCTTGAGGCCTTCCGTATGGCAGACGATGTATTGTGCCAAGGCACCCAAGGCATCACAGACCTCATCACCGTTCCCGGCCTTATCAACCTCGACTTTGCAGACGTGTGCACGATCATGCGCGAGGCTGGCACAGCCATGATGGGCATCGGCTTTGCTTCTGGCGACAACCGTGCGGCAGACGCCGCCCAAGAGGCCATCTCGAGCCGCCTGCTCGAGAGCACCATTGATGGTGCCACCCGCGTCCTGCTTTCCATTGCAGGCAACCGCGATCTTGGCATCCAAGAAGTCAACGATGCAGCAGACCTTGTTGCTACCAACGTTGATCCTGAGGCAAACATCATCTTTGGTACGGTAGTTGATGAGAGCTTGGGCGATCAGGTTCGCGTGACCGTTATTGCCACTGGCTTTGATGGCGACTCTACTCAGCGCTTCAACTCCGACGGCTCATTTACTGTGCGTCGTCCTGGCCAGGATTCAGCCGGTGCTCACTCAGCAGCTGCTCGCACCAGCCGTCCTTCTAGCTCGCGTCCTGCGGCCTCTGGCAGCGCCAATCGTGGCTCTAACCAGTCTGCAGGCAGCTTTGACATTCCTGAGTTTCTCAAGCGAGGCAGCTTCTAAGATGTGCAGCTGCCAGCTCGACAGTTATGAGAGCTGTGGCGTGACCCTGCTCGGCGACACCCGTTGCCCGTGCGGGGTCACTTTCGCATTTACCGAGCGCACGGGGGGCGTTTCTCACGCACCGTATGCATCACTGAATCTGTCTGATCGTATGGGAGATGATGTGCAGGCGGTAGCTGCCAACCGAGTCCGTGTGCTCGATGCGCTCGGTGCTTCTGAGCGGGCAGATTGGCTGTTGGTTCCCACGCAAACCCATGATAGTCGCATTTGTATTCTTAACAGCACTGATCCCGCTGAGCTCGAGCGTGCGCGCGACTTTGCTCGAGAGAGCTCAGATGCTGTGGTGTGCACCGTACGCGACTTTCCGGTCATGCTTTTAGGTGCCGATTGTGCCCTCATTGTGCTTGTGGCGCCCGGTGGGTTTGCTATAGCTCACTGTGGTTGGAAGGGCACCCTTGCTCATTTAGTGAAAACAACTGCACAGACCCTCTGTGAGACTGTTAGGTGTACACCAGCTGAGCTCAGCGCCTACATCGGGCCGCACATTCGAGGCTGGGACTACGAGGTTTCGCCGAAGCTTCTCGACCGCTTTGTTGCAGAGTTTGGCGATGTGGTGCGCGTTCAGGGTAAGGAGTGCCACTTGAGTCTTGCTGCAGCACTCAAAGCTGATTTGTACTCAGTCGGGCTTGCACCTGAGGCAATAGGGGATTGTGAGCTATCAACGTTGTCGAATCCAGAGCGCTTTTTCTCGCACCGCCATGACGGGGCACGTACGGGCCGGCATGGGGCAATTGCGTGGATGGCAAGCGAGCGAGGTGACAACGTCGCATGATACAAAACTCACGCACAAACACATCCCTGAGCGCTGGATTGTCGCCTGAGCTGCTCGAGCACATGCGCGAGCGCTTCGCTACCATCAAAGATGATGTGGCGTCAGCCTGTCGGCGAGCAGGACGCGACAGCTCAGAGGTTCTCGTCGAGGCTGTCAGCAAGACGGTCGATGTTGAGCAGGTTCTTGCAGCGAGTCAGGCTGGCTTTATCGCTTTTGCAGAAAACCGCCCGCAAGAGCTGGTGAGAAAGCTTAATCTTCTCGACCAAGAGGGCATTTCCGTGCCGCGCTTTGACATGATTGGCAATCTTCAAACCAACAAAATCAATGCGGTGCTTGGTCGTGCAGCGCTTATCCATTCAATCAGCTCACTTCACTTGGCTCAGGCCGTCTCAAAACGCTCAGTGACACGTAGCGTTGTGGCACGCGTGCTCATTGAGGTCAACATCTCGGGCGAGCAGAGTAAATCGGGTTTTTCTACTGACGAGCTATGGGCGTCTTTAGATGAGCTTCTCGCGCTTGACGGCATCGATATTCAAGGACTCATGACAATGGCGCCCGCACACGATGCAGCTCGTGCGCGCCAGACCTTCTCTGGTCTTCGTGAGTTGCGCGATGAGCTGCGGGAGAGAAGTGGGCGCGCGCTTGATGTTTTGTCGTGTGGCATGAGTGATGATTACGAGATTGCCATTGAAGAAGGATCAACGCTGGTGCGCCTCGGACGAATCATTTTTGACCAAAACTATACGGATATACATTAGGGGTAAGTTTCGGAAGAAAGGGCAACTATGGGTTTCATGGACACGTTTGGATCTCTCAGAGACAAGTTGCGTGGCGACACAGAAGAAGAGTTCTTTGACGACGATTACTATGAAGAAGACGATGACTATATTGAGGGCGACGACGATTACTACGAAGACGAGTTCGACGATGCCTATGACGACGACTACGATGACGATGCTGAGGAGCCTCACGGTGTTCTCGGCAATACCCATCGCCCCGAGGCAGACAGTGTGTCGGTCTATACGCGCTCAGGCAGACCACTAGATTCGAATGGAAGCCCGCAGACCCCAGCTCGTTCGTCGAGCTATGAGGAAAATGCTGGATACGTTCCGAGGGCTACTGGTCGCAGCTATGAAGGTCCTACCTCTGAGGTGCGCACGCGTGCTCAGAGCGCCCAGACCACCGGCTCGCTCGAAGGCGCTGTTGCAAACCCGGTACCGCTCGGTCCTGTAAGTGCTCCCAAGAGCCGCCGTTCGTCTCAGTCAAGCTTGCCGCCGTATGTGCTTCGTCCCGTGTCGTATGAAGATGTTCAGGTGGTCATTCGTCGCGTGCGCACCAAGCAGCCGGTTATTCTGGTACTTGAAAACACGCGTACCGACACCGCCAAGCGTATTCTCGACTTTTGCTTGGGTCTTGCCTGCGGCGTTGATGGCTCGGTCGAAGAGATTGACGAGAAGAGCTTTGTTATTGTGCCGGCAGGTGTAAGCCTTACCTCTGAAGAGATTAGTCGCGCTCTGATCGACCCCAACGTTAAGAGGTAGATATGGCCGAACTATCACTGAGCGTTGGCTTTATCGGTGTTGGCGCCATGGGTGGCTCGATTGCGGCGGGGTTATGTCGCTCGGGGACCCTTGATGGAGCACAGCTGCGCGTGTGTGACCTTGACTCCGAGCGCGTGGCTACCCTTGAGCGCGAGTATGGCATGACTGGCTTTGCATCTGCTGCAGAGCTTGTTGCCTCAGAGCCTGATGCGCTTGTGTTGGCGGTCAAGCCGCAAGTTTTGTTTTCGACTCTTGAGGGCGTAGCGCAGGCACTTGATGGGCGCCTTGTTGTATCAATTGCGGCAGGCGTGACTATAGCTCAGCTCGAGGCGGCACTGCCGACATCTCGGGTGGTTCGTGTGATGCCTAATCTGCCGGTAGCGGTGTTATCAGGAGCAACGGCAATTGCTCAGGGTTCACGCGCGAACGAGCAAGATGTTGAGCTAGTTCGACAACTCTTTTGTGCGCTCGGCTCTGCTCGGGTGATGCGCGAAGACCAGCTCGACGCTGCAGGTGTTGTGAGCGGATGTGGACCAGCGTTTTTTGCCCTGTTCGTTGATGAGCTGACACGAGCGGGTATCTCGGCAGGGCTTCCTGCACCTGATTGCCGTGAGATGTTGTTGTCAACCATGCGCGGGGTTGCAACACAGCTGCTCGACTCGGGCGATCACCCTCGTGCCTACATGGAGCGGGTGAGCTCTCCGGGAGGGACCACCATCGAGGCGCTCAAAGCCATGGAAGCATCCCTGTTTTGGGCAGCAGAAGATGCTGTGCAAGCAGCACTCGAGCGCACAGCAGAGCTGGCTGGTAGGTAGCGAAAACGAGCAGCGCGGGGTCGGCTGGCGGAGGGCGATTCCAGCAGGCTTCTCGGCTGGCGGACGGCGACCCCAGCGGGCTTCTCGGTTGGCGGACGGCGATTCCAGCAGGCTTCTCGGCTGGCGGACGTAGCATTCCTGCGCACGTCTTGACCAGAGTGCCAAGAATAGCACCAGCCCCCTTGGGGTACTATCTCGCCAGTATCAGCGCGGACATAGCGGAGGTATTGTGATTTTCTACAGGATTTTGAGCGTCCTTTTTAGGGTGATAGATTTTTACCAGATTCTCATTGTTGTGTGGGCCATTTTTTCGTGGTTTCCCATCAGTAATGAGGGTTTGTTTGCCGATATCCGCAATGTCATCAGTCGGCTGGTTCAGCCCTATGTGGGCCTGTTTCAGCGGGTGATTCCGCCGTTGGGAGGCATTGATTTTTCGCCAGTTGTTGCAATTGTGGCACTCAACTTGGTTCAGCGCGGCATTGTTGCGCTGTTTTAGCTATACTTACGGATTAGCCTACGTACTCACAATGCGAGCGTAGCTCACGCAAGATGAAAGGGATATAGAGATGGCAATCACACGTCAAGACATCGAACAGCACACCTTCTCGCCCGATAAGAAGCACGGCTATGACACCGCTGAGGTTGATGCGTTCCTCGAGCATGTTGCCAATGAGATTGACGACATGTATCAAAAGATTGCAGACCTCAAGGGTCGCCTGACCAACTCTGAGCAGCAGTTGGCTGCTTCTCAGGCTCAGGTTGAGCAGATGAATGAGCAGCTGCGCAGCCTTCCGTCTGAGACGGTTGCAGTTCCCATGAGCGATGTTGGCTACGGTGCTTCTGAGCGTCAGATTTCTCAAGCGCTTATCGCTGCTCAGCAAACGGCAGATACCATTGTTGCTGAGGCACAGGAGACCGCTGAGAACATTCGCACAGATGCAGAGCAGAAGGCTCGCGAGGTTATCCGTCAGGCTCTGGCTGACAAGCAGAAAGAGCAGGATGAGATTGACCGCCTGAAGACCTCGCGCGAGGAGTTCCGTGCAGAGTACAAGAGCTTGCTGCAGCACTTCATGGATGACGCCGAGACAGCGTTCCCCAACAGTGCGTTTACGAGCTCTGCTTCCGTGACCGCTCCGAGTGCACCGGTGAGTGTAACACCTGTTCAGGACAGCTCGATGTTTGCTCCCGCTCCCGTTCAGGCTTATCAAGCTCAGACCGAGGCTCAGAGCTATCCGGCAGAAGACATCATCGACGATCTCGACTAGGGCGGCTTTGACAAACGCAGCTCGTACGCTTAGCTTGGGTTAGCTCGACAAACTCGACAAACTCGACAAACTCGACAAACTCGACAAACTCGACAAACTCGACAAACTCGACAAACTCGACAAACTCGACAAACTCGACAAACTCGACAAAGGGTTGTTTCATAGACGTGGGGTTCGATTGCCCACAATGAGAATACCAGCGGACTCCCCTGACGGGAGTCCGCTCTGTTTTATCGGCTGTCCAGAGGCGTATGGGATTGCATGGGATGTACTGAAAGGGAGGCAATCGTGGGCAAACAGATAGCACAGAAGGATACAACATGCAGCACATCCATGTGTAGTCCAGGCCGATGCCTTCTTGTCCTTGCCGTTTTCGTTGCGATTTGTGTACTCGTTGCGTGTCGCTTTGTACCAGAGACTCCTTCGGATAGCGCCAGCGCCGAGAGTCCTTCTGTATCAGCTTCAGCTTCGAGTGCTACGCCTGACTCACAACACACATCGGATACGAGTGCTACACCTGCCCCAAATCCCATATCGACATCGAGAACATCGTCTAGCTCGAACTCCTCGCCTGATGAGTCCTCAGCTCCTGCTACTGCTCCTGACAATTCAGATTCTGCCAACCAACCGAAAACTCAGCCAACAATCTACCAATACCAAACAGAGGAACGCTGGGTTGAAGGGCGCCATGGTCGCATCTATGGGCTGGCATACATTCCCGAAGGGGAGGGCCCGTGGCCGCTTGTAGTCTGTTCTCACGGACTTGGTGGCACTCACCTTACCGATGCAGATTATGCCCAGCAGCTTGCTGCGCATGGCTATGCTGCGTATACCTTTGATTTCAATGGCGGGTCGTCTCAGAGCAAAAGTGAGGGCTCAACGCTCGACATGTCAGCACAAACCGAAGCCGACGACCTCGAAGATGTTATGGATGCCTCGCAGAACTGGGAGTTTGTCAATCACGACAAGCTGTTTCTCTTTGGAGAGAGCCAAGGTGGTTTGGTATCTGCGATAGCAGCTTCGCGCCGCCCACAGGATATCGATGCTCTGTGTTTGCTCGTCCCGGCGTTTGTTCTTATCGAGTTTGTCCCTGCTGCTTTTGCCCAGGTCGAGAATGTGCCCGAGAGCTTTTCGGTATTTGGT